>CAYTBG010000006.1:0-29601 GCA_964435925.1 uncultured Eubacteriales bacterium
ATCTGAAGGGAGCTAGGCTATTTCCCTAAGCCTTCTCCAATCACGGATTTGGAGACATTTTTCTATTTTATTAATATTTTCTTTGTTTTTGAAACATTGATTCTGGTATAATTCAGTTTCAACAAAGGAGGAGAAAAATTGCCCAATGTAAAACAAGAAACAGAACTCTATGTCATTACACCAGATGAGCCTGGGATTTTGGGTAGAGTCATGGGAACCCTAGCCAATGCTGGTGTAAATCTTAAAGCTATTTACGCTCGTTCTGAAAGAGGGAAAGGCATCTTTTTTCTCATAACTTCTGACAATAAAAAAGCTGAGAAAGCCCTGAAAGGAATAGGATACGAGGTGACAACCAACAATGTTGTTACCGTCGAAATCGATGAGCGCATCGGAGCTGGAGCAGAAGTAGGCGCTCTTATAGGAAATGCGGCTATTGATATCGACTATTGCTATGGAACCTCTGCTGGGGGAACGAAAGCCTTGTTGGTGTTTCAAACGAACAACAATAAAAAAACTGTCGAAACTCTGAGATAATCAAAAAAAATCGCTCCTTCCCAAAAAAAATGAGGCCTTCTCTTACCGGGCACCTCAATCATCAGGCAACTGCTTTTGCAGCAGAAGTAATGTCTAAATGGCTGGATGATGAGGAGATAAATTCCTTCATAAAAACTACAATGGATTGGCAAGAAAAAATTGCTCTGTCTGATATAAGATTGCCTAAATTCGCTCCATACTCCACAGGATGGTCTGTTGATAAAGTATCTCTTGTCCTGGTGCCTCTTGTTTCCTCCGCAGGTGTTGTTGTCTCCAAAATCTCTGAGCCCCTTGCTTTATTAGGCTCGGCTGGGAAACAAGCTTTCCACAGTCTGGTCAACTTCAATAGACATTCAAATAAACTGCAATCAATTCCTGGCTTCCAAACTTCTCTTAGCCCGAAAGAGATCAAGAACCAACTCTCCCAGGTGGGGGCTGTCCTGTCTTCTCCACCGAAGCAAATGGCTTCTTTTTTTAAAAAAATCTCTGCCTCTAAAGGTGCCAACTCTTGGCAAGATCTTCGTGATTCACTCCTGAGCTGCTTCATGAGCAGCATATTATTATGCGGAGTGAACGGAGCGTCTTTCGATATAAAGGTTGGGGAGGGCTCTTTTTTAAAAAACTCAAAGGAAGCCAGAAGCTTAGCCCTGTCATTAAAAAATGTTTGTAATCGCCTGAGGATCAACTCAACTTTTATCCTGAGTGACATGAATCAGCCTCTTGGCCAAGCTGTGGGAAATTCTCTTGAAGTCAGAGAAGTCCTGGAAGTCCTCAAAGGAAAAGGCCCTTTAGACGTTCTGAAGCTCTCGTTAGAGCTAGGAACAGAAATACTCCTTTTAGCCAAAAAATCCTTAAACAGAACAGAAGCAAAAAGAGACCTTAAGGATAAAATTATTAAAGGCGAGGCTCTCGAAAAGTTTAAACAAATTATTGAAGCTCAAAAGGGAAATCCCCGAATTATTGATGATTATTCTTTGCTTCCTCAAGCTAAAAATAGGATGAAAATCATCTCCCCAAACAGGGGCTTCATTCATAAGATAATAGTGAAACAAATCCGGTCCGTTTGCCTTGAATTGGAAGCAGGAGGTAAAAAACCCGCAGATTCAAGTGATCATGGACTTGGTCTTTTAATCTTCAAGAAAATTGGTGAAAAAGTAGAAAAAGGGGAAACTCTGGCCGAGGTTCATTTTAACAAGGTCAAAAATGTCTCCTCGTTTGAGAAGGAATCCCAAGGAGCTTTTATGATCTCGGAGAAACCTCCTGATTTTCGGCCATTCATTATTGAAAGAATCGGAGCGAAAGTGTAGTTTAAGAAGGAAACAATCTTTTGGCTTTTTAGTTAGAAATAAAAAACGTTATATGTTAGACTGCCTTCTGTTTTAGCCTAGCGAAAGGACGTGCAAATGGAAGAACACAAACCTTACGTACCCGATATAACCCCCATTAAAGATATCACTCTTAAAGCTGTTATTATCGGAGCAATATTCGGTGTCATTTTTGGCTCTGCCAATGCTTATTTAGGATTAAGGGTTGGATTAACAATATCTACGGCCATTCCCCTGGCCGTTATTTCTGTAGCAGTATTCAGAGCATTAAGTCCAATCCTCGGAAAAAGCACCATCTTGGATTGTAATATAGCCCAGACTACAGGCTCGGCCAGTTCTTCGTTGGCATCGGGACTCATTTTTACTATACCTGCCCTCTTTCTCTGGGGCTTCAATCCAAGCCTATTCAAAATCGGCACCTTAGCCCTCCTTGGAGGAATCCTGGGAGTGCTTTTTATGATTCCCTTGAGGAGAGCGCTGATTGTAAAGGAGCATGCAGTCCTCCCCTACCCGGAAGGGACTGCAGCTGCTCAAGTCCTGATCTCAGCCGATGCGGGAGGGGCAAAAGCCAAAAATGTATTCCTTGGCTTGGGAGTAGGCGCTTTTTTCAAGGCCCTTGTTGAAATTTTGAAACTCTGGCCCGAAAAAATCTATCTTAAGATCCCGGTCTTAAAAAAAGCTCTGCTAGGCATGGAACCCACACCTGCCCTTCTGGGTGTGGGCTTCATCCTGGGACCTCGAATTGCTGGGATAATGGTAGCTGGCGGGCTTCTCTCCTGGATTGGAATCATTCCCTTGATATCCTACTTCGGGGAAAACCTGAGTATGCCCTTGTTTCCTGAAACAGACTTATCCATAGCTCAGATGTCTGCAGAAGAAATCTGGAGAAACTATATTAAGTTTATAGGAGCAGGTGCAGTAGCTGTGGGCGGAATCATCGCTGTCGTCAAATCTTTACCCACAATGTTCAATGCTCTGAAGATAGGCATTAAAGACTTCAGCCTTAGCAGACAAAATGCTCAATTCCAGAAGAAAAGGACTGATACCGACCTTCCCATTACTGTTCTTGGCCTTGGAATTCTTATAGTAATAATCATAATAATTCTCGCTCCCCAAATCCTGGGCATCAGTACAACCTTTCTGGTGCGGCTTATAGCTTCGGTCTGCATCGTCATTTTCGCCTTCTGCTTTGTGACGGTCTCATCCAGAATCGTGGGCATGATAGGTGTATCCTCAAATCCCACATCTGGTATGACTATTGTGACTCTTCTCGGGACAAGCCTTTTGTTTTTAGCCCTGGGATGGACGGATATTTTAGGGATGGCAACAGCCCTTACTGTAGGGACAGTAGTTTGTGTCGGCGCTTCCATCGCTGGAGACATTTCCCAGGATCTTAAGGCTGGCTATATAATCGGAGCTACACCTAAAAGACAGCAGAGTTCAGAATTGATAGGGGTATTAGCATCAGCTTTTGCTATAGCCGCAGCGGTCTGGCTTCTGGGAGAAGCCTTTTCTTTCGGAACAGCAGCTCTCCCTGCTCCTCAAGCCACCTTGATGAAAACTGTTATCGAAGGAGTACTTGGCGGCGACCTTCCCTGGGGACTTGTTTTGGTTGGAGGAGCTTTTGCGATCGTAGCTGAGCTTCTCGGGGTTCCTTCTCTTCCGTTTGCTGTAGGTATATACCTTCCTCTTTCTACTATGACCCCAGTCTTTGTGGGAGGAGCTGTTAGACAATTTATCGAGAAAAGAGCCGGCAATAATGAAAAGCTTAAGGCCACAAGAAAAGAGAAAGGAGTCCTTCTAGGTTCAGGCTTTATTGCCGGAGAAGGAATCCTCATGGTTTTTGTCGCTATATACGCCTATTTCGCTAAAGCAACGCCTAAAGGAATTGGCCTTATCTGGCCAGGAAATGTTGGTGATTTCGTAGCCTTAGCAGCTTTTATTGGTCTAGTGGGCTATCTCGTTGTGAAAAGTTATAAAAAGTAAAACTTCTTCTCTGTTTATGGCCTAACCTGGCATGCCTGATTTATTCATAAATTATGCCGACACCAATATTCATTTTCACTGATATCTGCTCGTTATGCTGATTTCGCTTTAACAGAACATTCAATCGGTCTCAAATGATTTTATTTTTATTTTATATCGGCATAATTTACCCTTCGGGCGGGCCGATTTCACCGCATCTGCTTCGTTACAGGGTATTTGCAGTGGAGAACCACAGCCGCATACCCTGTGCCTCGCATCTGCGGCAAACTCGATCCGTGAATAAACCAGGTTTGTGACTCTAATCTGTATTGCAAAATTTAATAATATATACTATTTTTTATAGTATTATAATTTTAATGGAGATGAGATGAACTCCCTGATTGTAGCTTCCATCCTCATTCTATGGCTCATCCTGGGCTACAAGATATACGGGAGTTTTATCGAAAAAAAAGTTATTAAAGTTGACAATTCCCGTCTCACTCCAGCCAGAGAATTGAAAGATGGAATCGACTATACTCCTGCAAAAAAGCCTCTCCTTTTTGGTCATCATTTCTCCTCGATTGCGGGAGCAGGTCCTATCCTGGGACCTCTGCTCGGCGTCTTGTATTTCGGCTGGCTCGGTGCTCTCCTTTGGGTAGCTCTCGGCAGCATTTTCCTAGGTGCAGTCCATGATTACACCTCACTTATGACGTCTGTTCAGAATAAAGGCACTTCTCTGGCAGATATATCCAGAAAAACCCTTGGATTTCGGACAAAAATAATATTTTCTGTATTCATCTGGATAACCCTGGCTTTGGTTATCGCTGTCTTCGCTGTCGTCGCCTCACAGACCCTTGTTTCTCAGCCAAAAATCGTTATTCCGACTTTTGGACTGATATTCATTGCCATGATTTTTGGCTGGCTTATCTATAAAAAGGGCATCAATATTATCGTCGGGACTCTTCTTTCGCTGCTTTTCCTTTTTTTACTCATCTATATCGGTGACTTGGTACCAATAGTTCTTCCCTCCCAGATACTTGGAATATCCAGTCAGAACTTCTGGTTTTATATCCTGATTGTTTATAGTCTCTTTGCTTCCTCTCTACCTGTCTGGTTTCTTCTTCAACCTCGAGATTATATCAGCACCTGGATTCTTTTTTTAGGTCTAGGCTTGGGCTATCTCGGTTTAATCTTCGCCCATCCCTCATTGAATGCTCCTCCTTTTGTTTCTTTCACCAGTAAAGGAGGCCCTCTCTGGCCCATGCTCTTTGTAATTATCGCCTGTGGAGCTATCTCTGGTTTTCACTCGCTCGTCGCTGGAGGAACAACAGCCAAGCAATTGCCAGATGAAGCCAGCGGAAAGTTGATAGGCTACGGGGCCATGCTCACAGAAACTGCCCTTGCGGGCCTTGTGATATTCATTGCAGCAGGTGTTTTAATCTGGGATCCTTCTGGGGTAGAAAGCCAACTCGGTCTTCAGTACTTCATGACATCCCTTGGGGATCCGATCAGGGCTTTTGCCGCAGGATACGGAAAGCTTATCGAATCTCTTCCCGGTCTTACTCTGGCCATAGGCTCTTTTTTTGGGATGGTCATGCTCAATGCTTTTGTCCTTACCACCCTTGATACCGGTACCAGGATTGGCCGATTTATTACAACAGAGCTTTTGGGAAAAAATGTCCCTCCTCTTAAAAACAGATGGATAGCATCTCTCGTTGTTCTTGTATTTGCAGCTATCCTGGGAGCAACTGAAGGATATAAGGTTATCTGGCCTATCTTTGGCGCTTCAAATCAGCTTGTAGCAGCCTTAGCTCTAATTGTTATCTCTTCCTACTTGGTAGGCATAAAAAGACCTAAAAAATTTACGGTTTACCCGGCTCTCTTTATGCTTTTTACCACGCTTGGCGCCCTTATTTACCAGGGATACAGCTTTTTCCAGGCGCAAAAATATCTATTAGGATGTGTTAGCCTTATCCTTATCTTTCTTGCATCTATCATTGTTTATGATGCCCGAGCCATTCTGTTCACAAAAGATAGAAGGGCTAAAGAGCAGAGGCAATAAAGAAAAACTGCAGAGGCCTGATTTATCTGAAGGAGTTTGATTCATCGGTTCTCTTCCAAATAGTGTGGGTAAAATACACAGGAATGGATGAAGCGACTTTGAAGATTTAGCCTTCCCGAATCGTTCATTGAGGGAAGCCGATGAAATCGGGAAAAAATGGGGACAGGCCCCATTTTGTAAGAAAGAGGACATTCTCAACTTGAGGACATAACAGCAGAAAATGGGGCCTGTCCCCATTTTTTCCCGATAAGATCAATCTGGTGGAGATTGATATAACCAGGACATCTTGTTCAAAGTGAAATGGCTGGCGTGCGGAGTTACGCAGGCGCCGAGAGGAACGGAGAGGGAATGGCGTTAAAAATCTGAAGGGAGCAAAGCCATTTCTTTGTATTTTACCAGTAAAATTAGCCACACAAAATGGAAGAGAACCGATTCTAACGTCTGAAATAGTTGAACAGTCAGCTCAACGGATTCCCGGTTCATGGAAAGGGAGTAATTTTGAAAACAACTCCTTTTGGATCAGGACAGCATAATGTTTCTGTCTCAGAAATCCAATCATCATGAGGAAGTTCATCTTCCCTCTGTTTGGCAGTTAAAAAGGGAAAGATACTATTTAGAGCATAAACACAAACTTTCTTCCTCTCGGGTATTTCAATTGTTCCTTCACCCCTGATGAAAAAGATGTCTCCTACTTTATGTTTCGCTCCGCACCGCTCTTTAATTCCCACCACTTCTATCTTTAACTCTTTCATACTTCCTCCTTTCTTTGTTCAAGCACAAATATATAGGTCATGCAGAAAAAAATCAAATAAACACGTTGACAAAGCAAAAAAATCTATCGTAAAATTAATTTGTAGTCAATCCTGGAAACAAGGAGGTCATGATGCGTACAGGCGCTGAACCTAATGTAGTTCCTCTGTGTGATGTCCTATTGGTTCTGCTCATTATTTTCATGGTTATAACGCCAATGGTACAAAAGGGAGTAGACGTGAAACTTCCTGATACAACAACAGAGCAGTCATCAGCACCTGCTGGTGTTATCGTTATGACTTTACATAAAAACATGAAGGTGGATATTAACCAAAGATACATGGAGTTTGATCTTGTCCAGAATGAACTAAGAACTATCTACGCCCCCCGCCAGGATAAGACAATATTCATCAGAGCTGACGCAAGAATCCCTTACAGCAGAGTCATTGAGCTCATGGACTTAGCTAGAGGAGCAGGAGTCGAAGTCTTGGGGATAATCCCTGAATATTTCACAGAAGAAGACACAGAAAACTTATAAAAAGCATTGTTCCTCTTTCCTAATAAATATCAAATGAAAAAAATAATACTTCCTTTTTTTTGCATCATTTTTTTCCTTTTCATCTCTGTCTATGGGACATTAGAATTGCTCGGGCCTCTGAGCAAAGAAGAGATCTTAGAGAATTTTCCTGACTGGCAAGTAGAAGCAGCTTCTTATGTTCCAAACCTGGAAGTTATCGAAAAGCTGCAATCAATTCCATCCGAAATCAAAATAGAAATCTTTCTGGGAACCTGGTGTCCTGATACTAAAAGAAATGTAAGCGCTTATTTCAAGATTATGGATATGATAGATAACCCTCTTTTTATGACATCCTATATTGGTATCCCCAGGGATAATGATTCTCGAAAGCCATTTATCGAAGGAAAAAACATCATAAAAGTCCCCACTTTCATTATCATTATCGATGATCAAGAAAAAGGAAGGATAATCGAAAATCCTGTCAAATCTGTCGAAGAAGACCTTTTAGATATTATTAATAAGTAAAAACCACAAATACCATAAACAATTGATGGTTCGATAAATCAAACCACTATAGAAGACTCAACCCCTACATATAAATCAAGCCCACACCAACAAATATTTATTTTATGGGGCCTATAACTTCTCGTGAGATGACCATACGTTGAATTTCGTTTGTCCCTTCATAAATCTGAAGGAGTTTAGCATCTCTCATTAATTTTTCCATTGGAAAATCTTTCATGTATCCGTATCCGCCTAAAATCTGGACGGCCTCAGTTGTTACCTTCATGGCTACATCTGAACCATAAGCCTTAGCCATAGCTGATTCTTTTCCGCAACGCTTTCCCTCGTCCATAAGCCAGGCTGCGTGCCAGACAAGATGACGAGCAGCGTTTATTTCCATAGCCATCTGGGCTATCTTGAAACCTGTATGCTGAAAAAGAGCAATAGGCTTTCCAAATTGAATTCTCGTTTTTGCATATTCAATCGCATACTGAAGAGCGGCTTTTGCCACCCCTACTCCTGCAGCTCCTACAGGAGCTCTCGTTTTATCCAAAGTCTTCATAGCGATGAGGAAACCCATCCCTTCTTTTCCTAAGAGATTTTCCTCTGGAACCTTGACATCCTCAAAAATGACCTCAGCTGTGTTAGAAGCTCTTTGTCCCATCTTATCTTCCACTTTTCCTATAGTTAATCCAGGAGTTTCGCGGGGAACAATGAAAGTGCTGATTCCGCGCATTCCTTTTTCGCGTTTTGAATTGGCAAAGACAACGTAAAAATTGGCTATTACTGCGTTGGAAGTAAAACATTTAGTGCCATTGATAATGTATTCAGAGCCAACTTTTCTCGCGCGAGCCTTCAGAGCGCCTGCATCAGAACCCGCTTCCCTCTCGGTAAGACAGAAAGAGGCAAAAGACATTTTTTCAGTATGAGGCGTTAGAAATTTCTTTTTCTGTTCATCGGTGCCAAAAAGAATAATAGGTGTGTAAGCTAAGGCATTGACCATCATCGTTGTATACATTCCAGCACAAGCTCCAGCCAGTTCTTCACTTATGATTACTGTATCAATATCAGATAAACCTCCTCCTCCGTATTCCTTAGGAATTTTGCAGGTAAGAAACCCAACTTCAAAGGCTTTTTTCATGACATCTTCAGAAAATTCTTCTCCTTTATCATATTTTGCAGCTTTGGGTTTCATCTCTTTTTCGGCAAATTCCCGAGCCATAGCCTGAAGAGCTTCCTGCTCCTCTGTCAAACTAAAACTAATCACTCTCGCCTCCTTATTTTTTCTTAGGGTCAATAATATCTAAGGATCTCAACTCTCATCAAGCTTTATACTGGAAACCTTTTCTTATGTCAATTTTTCATCACTTCCAAACAAAATCTTTTCCCGGGCCATAACAAAAACAGGATTTTTTATCCTTAAAATATTCTCGACAATTTCTTGAGAGCGAACACTTTTATGTGGAGAGTGCTTCAAATAAAGAAAAAGTTTTTTCCTCTTCCTATCAGGAAATATTCCTTCGATGTTCCCACCCTTATTATCTACTAAAAAATCATCAACTATTTTCTCCACCCTCTTGTAATCATTATTTGTAGAAATATTCTTTTCTTTACAGATTGCTTTTAAAGCTTCTTTTGCTTCTCGACTCTTCAAGTCAACTGAATAAACCAACGTTTTCATCTCTTCATTCAAACGGGGTTTAAAAGTCTTGAACTTCTTCAAACTTAAAAATTTAATACCTGCAGGCAGAAATTTGTTCACGCAGGAAACAAATTCGTCTCCTTCAAACATATACTGGGATTTGAACTCAATAATTTCAGCCTTCCCCTCCATGCCCAAAGGAAGGGCAGGAGGGTAAGATATCGCCATTTTCGGATGGAAATCTTCTGAATGAACAACTGAAATGCCAGCTCTCCGGAAAGTCCTCTGGATAATATTGCTTAAGTCTAAATGGGATATAAACTTAGCAGTTTTGCATTTTGAATAAATTGCTCGATAACGAAAAACTTCCTGCGTCTTCTTTCCAAAAAGAGAATAAAACACTGAAGGAATTTCTATTTTCTCCTGAAACTCTCTCTCCAGTAAGGGCGAAAGGTTGCATCCCTGACACAAATCACATTTATTCTCGAGACAGGATAAAGTTCGCTCTTCTTTTAAAGCCTTATCTACCTCTTGAAGCAAATGGGATTTTTTTATTCCTGTATCAATATGATCCCAAGGGAGAACTGCATCTCTGTCCAAAGCTCCAAGATAAAGTCCATAATCGATATTTTTAGATTCAAAAGCTTTTTCCCAGATATGAAAGTCGAAGAGATCGCTCCAGCCTTCAAAGCGAGCACCATTTTCCCACGATTGAAACAGGACTTGAGTCAGTTGTCTATCGCCTCGGGAAAAAACAGCTTCCAGAATCGAGCTTTTAAGAGAATGATTTTTAAATTTAACAAAGCGATACTTTCTCAGACGAGATTTAAGGAACCTGTGTTTTTCTTCCAGAATCTTTTCGTCTTCCATTTTAAGCCATTGGAAAGGTGTATGCGGTTTGGGGATGAAGGATGTTGCGCTGATATTGATATTAGGAGGAGATTTACGAATTTTAGATCCAATCCTTATCACGTCTTCCACCAAGCTCACAATTCCTTCTAAATCTTCATCTCTCTCAGTCGGCAGCCCAACCATAAAATAAAGTTTAAGTAGCTTCCACCCCTGAGAGAAGGCATTCTCCGTGGCCTCGAGGATCTCGTTATCTTTAAGATTCTTGTTGATGACCCGGCGCAGTCTCTCTGTCCCTGCTTCTGGAACCAGCGTAAATCCAGTCTTTCTAACTTTGATAATGTTTTTTGCTAACTCTGAAGATAATCCCTTGGGACGCAAAGAAGACAACGAGAGCGAAATCCTTTGTTTTTCCAGTTCAGTCATTAAAATCTCAACAACTTCACCGAGATAAGGGTAGTCACCTACTGAGAGAGAGGACAATGAAGCGTCTTCATAACCCGTTAGCCGAAGGCTCTCCAGCATCTTTTTCAGAACAAAAGAAGGACTTTTTACTCTGTGAGGAAAATAGATGCTCAATGCTTGGCAAAATCTGCATTTATGATAACAACCCCTTGCCACCTCAACTGCTACTCTGTCAAAAATGACCTTAATATTTGGAACAACAATTTTTTCAGGAAAAGGGGCCTCATGAAAAGGAAAACGAATTCTTTTTTCAATCTTCTCTGGCACATTATTATCAGGTTTTACTGCCATAAGAAAAGAGTTTCGAGGTTGGTAAGCTGTGTATAAAGAAGGAACATAGACTCCCTTAATCTTGGCCATCTCTTTTAAGACTGAACTTTTTTCTTTCAATTCCTCCTTCAGGGTTATGTATTTTTCTATGATTTCTATGAAAGCTTCTTCCCCGTCTCCGACCAGAAACAGGTCAAAAATCGGAGCTACAGGTTCCGGATTGAAAACGGCCGGTCCTCCTGCGATGATCAAGGGATATTCCAGATCTCTTTGTGCTGAGAAAAGAGGAATATGACCTAAATCAAGGATTGTCAAGACATTGGTATAATTGAGCTCATAGAGAAGGGAAAAACCCAAGACATCGAATTGATCAAGTGGAATTTTATTTTCGAGAGAATAAAGAGGAATATTTCGTGATCGAAGTTTTTGTTCAAAGTCTACCCAGGGAGCGAACACTCGCTCCGCTAAAATGGATGGATTGTCATTCAAAAGAGAATAAAGAATTTTTTGACCAAGATAGGACATCCCAACCTCATAAAGGTCAGGAAAGATAAGGGCAATTTTAGCTTTTACGCGGAGCGGGTTCTTTTTTATTTCATTCCACTCACCGCCTAAGTAGCGTCCAGGTTTCTCGACTTCTTTCAGGATATTTTCTAAATCTTTCATCATGGAAAATTAGATTATTACCATTTCATTTTATTTCTATTGAATTGATTGTGCAATTGTTAATGAGGAAAGTCTTTATCTTGCTTTCGTTATTTGAAAGCTATTTTTATCGCGGGCCAGTCGTTGCCTCCATAAAAAAGGAGACAGGCAACTTTTTTCAAAAAAAGTAGCCTGTCCCCTTTTTTCCTATACATTAGCAAATCTTCTCATTTTGACGTTTAACACGAGCGCAATTCCTAAATAAGTGGTTAGAAGAGAGGAACCTCCGTAGCTAAATAGAGGCAAAGGGATTCCAGATATCGGAAAGAGACCAATAATCATCATTAAATTGATAAGAAATTGGAAGGCGATCATAATCGCCACCATAAAAATAATATATACCCCTGTTCTATCTCTCGAGTGCCCGATAGATTGAAACAGTCTCCAGAGCAAAAAAGAGTAGGAAAGCAAAATAAGCACCACGCCTATGAAGCCAAATTCTTCTCCGACGACAGAAAATACAAAATCTGTATGCCGGGCAGGCAAGAATCTCAACTGGCTTTGAGTTCCTTTGCCAAAACCTTTTCCTAAAAAGCCTCCTGATCCAATAGCAATTTTTGACTGAAGGATATGATAACCCGAGCCCAGAGGATCCTGACTGGGAGAAATTAGCGCAGTTAATCTCTTTTTTTGATAGTCTTTAAGGGCAAAACTCCAGCCAAATATCCCTAGAAGTAACCCACAAATCAATATACCAATGATGGTTTTCTTGTTTAATCCGGCTAAGAAGAGCGCTGCTAATAAAATCGGAATATAACTAAAAGCAGTTCCTAAATCAGGTTGCAGTGCCACAAGGAAAGCGGGAACAGCGATAATCGCAACTCCTAAAAATCCTTTCCCCATGGAAAGGTAGTCTCTTCTAAATTTAGCAAAGACGTGAGCCAGGAGAAGGATAATTATTATTTTAGTAACTTCAGAAGGCTGAAAGTTAAAAAATGGAAATTTAACCCATCTTTTAGCTCCCGCCACGGACGTGCCAAAAAATAAAATTCCTCCGAGTACCCCTATAAGGACAAGGTATAAATAAAAAGAATAAGTGACAAGAATATCATAGTCTACGGAAAGAAATAAAAAAAGAGCTATCAAGCTAAAAACAATCCAGAAGATCTGTTTCACATAATAATTTCCGGGAAGATAATGAGAGCTGCTGTAGATAAATGCCACTCCAAGAATGGAGTTCAAGAGCAAAATGCCTATCAATATCCAATCAGTATTTCTAAGAAGGTTTCTGTCAATCATATTTTCTTCTGTATGAATTAAATAACTTCCTTGCTAGAGGAGCTGCGGTTGCACCGCCCATACCACCATATTCAATGATGACTGTTACAACGATCTTCGGGTTATCCCTAGGAGCAAATCCTGTAAACCAGGAATGAGTCTTAGTTTCTTCCTCTTCTTCTTCCTCTTCCACTTTCTTCTTCTCATCTTTTTCAGTGCTGATAAGTTGAGTTGAACCTGTTTTTCCGCAAATATCGAATCCTTTTACATTAGCGGCCCATCCTGTTCCTCCTTTATTGACGACTTCCCACATGCCTTGAATAACTGGTTCAAAAGTAGATAGTTCAATATCTACGGCATCTCTTTCAGAAAATACTCTCTCCCCGGTAAAAGATTGAGAATTAAGCAAATGAGGAATAACTTTTCTTCCTCTATTGGCAATAATAGAAGTGTAGAGAGCAACCTGAAGAGGAGTCACCAATAAGGGGCCTTGACCAATGGAAACAGAAATAGTCTCTCCTGGCTGCCAGCGTTCTTTCCTTACTTCCCTCTTCCATTGTGGATCTGGAACCAATCCTGTTTTTTCTCCGGGCAAATCAATACCAGTTTTTGCCCCAAATCCAAGCATTTTTGCATAACGGGAAATTTCGTCGATGCCCATCTTCTTTCCAACTTGATAATGATATATGTTACATGAATTCCGAATTCCTTGAATAAGATTCATTTCACCATGGCCTTTTTCAACCCAGCAGGTGAAAAGCTCATTATAAATTTCAATCTCACCTTTACATGTAAAAGTCGTCTCTTCATCCACTAAACCCAATTCAAGTGCTCCTAAATCTATTACAAGCTTGAATATTGAACCAGGAGCGTACTGACCCCGAATAGCTCGATTCTCCAAGGGGAACTCGGGACTATTGACTAAATCAAGCCATTCTTCTGGGGTAAAGCGGTCAATAAATTTATTGTGATCAAAAGTAGGATAGCTGGCCAAGGCAAGTATTTCACCGGTCTGGGGGTCCATCATGACAACGGCCCCTTCTCTTCCCTCCAATAACTCTTCAGCCTTCTCCTGAAGAGTATAGTCTAAAGTGAGAATAATATTCTGACCTTTTTCGGGCTCACGTTTTGCTATCTCCCCTTTGCTCCTGCCCATGCTGTCTACAATTTCTAATGCTTCCCCATCTGTTCCGACTAGGGTAGCTTCATATACTTTTTCAACTCCAGTCTTCCCAATAAGATCTCCCAAGCGTCTCTGTTGGTAGAGGCCATTTTTTATCTCTTCCCCTGATAACTCCTGTATATACCCTAAGGCATGAGCTGCAAGACTGCCAAAGGGGTAAAACCTCTTTGGCTCTGCTTGGAGAAATAATTCGGGAAATTCTAATTTCCTGGCCTCAATCACAGCAACCTCTTCAAAAGATAAATTCTCCTTGATCACAATTGGCTTGAAAACGGGAAAGGATTCGTACCTTTTAATTCTTTCTTTCAAAACATCTTCTTCAATCTTTAAAAGACGAGATATTTTCCGGCAGGATTTATCGTAATCTTCACAATTTTCTCTAATGATGGAAACTTTGAAAGAGGCTTTGTTATCAGCCAGAATGGTCTCCCCTCTATCCTTAATCAATCCTCGCTGAGAAGGCAGGACGATTTTTCTCATCCGATTGGCTTCGGATTGCTCCCAGTATTTTTTATGATCTAAGACCTGAATTTTCCAAAAATTAAGGAGCAAAAAAACGGTTAATACTTGGATAAAGATAAATATTTTCTTGGATCTTCTTAGAACGAGAATAAGATCCTCATAAACCTTGTTGTTTTCCATGGATAAAACTAGAGTTTACTCCTTATGAACTTTCTCAAAAAAAAGAACAGAACGCTTCCCACCAGAGCAGTGCTTAAAGGCTGAAAAAAGATTAATCCTCTTCCTGTATTTATGCTTCCTGAAAAAACAAAAGAGTAAAGCAAGGCCCATAAAATGAATTCAAAACTGATCAACAAGAAGATAAAGACGAAGCTGCGCAAAGGAGGATGGACATCTATTTTTTTTGCAATGTATCCTGCCGAGAATCCAGCAATTGTTTTCGCAAGACCTGCTACTCCAAAAACTCCCAAAGAAAAAGAGTCCTGGATAAGACCACAAAACGCTCCTATACAGGCACCGAAAATTTCATTTTTTTCAACGCCAAAGTAGATAACAACCAAACTAAAGACATTAAATAGCAGAACTAGAGAGGGAGAGATTTTGTTCAGAATTGTATAAAGCAAAAAAGCGACGATGATTCCAAGAGAAATCTTAATAAAATCTTTCATTAAAGCTAGTTTTTAAAAAATTTCCATCGGATCTCTCATAATGACGGCTACCCGATCCAAATCCCGAATATCAAAATAAGGTTCAATTTTTACTTGTTTAAAAAGAGAAGTGCTTGTGGTTATGGAAACAATTTTGCCCACTTTTATTCCAGAAGGAAAGAGACCATCCTTGCCAGAAGTGATAATATCTTCTCCTTCATAAATATCCTCAGTTGTTACATGGATATATTCTAAAAAACAGTTTCCTTTATCATCACCACTCAGAATACCCATGACTTTCTTACTCTGAGAAAAAACACCTACCCCGCTTTCGTTGTCAGTGATCAACTGAACTCTAGATTCTTTTAAGGCAACAGGGTTTATAATTCGTCCCACTAAACTGCCATTTTTATCGAGAACAATCATATCTTTCTTAAGGCCATCCAGAGAGCCTTTATTTATAGTTGCAGATTTATAAAAATTACTGGCATCAAAACCTATAACTTGAGCTACCAAAATATTTTCATGAAGCCTTAAAAGAATCTCCTCTATTTCTTTCGCACTCCTCAAGTTTTCAAGAGCATTCCTTAAAAGGTTATTCTCCTGTCGGAGAAAAAACATTTCATCTTTCATCTTTCGATTCTGACTTTGAACATTTTGAAGGTAAAAATAATTCTTCCAGAACTCACCAATTGATCGGGATAAGGAAAGAATTCCATGCTGAACAGGAGAAAAAATAGAAAAAACTGCCTTTTCGAAGTAATTCTCCCCATAACCCAATGGAACCTGAGTTGAAATCAATATCAGCTGAAAAAAAATTAGAGCTGTGAGGACTACAAGACTCTTTCTCTCTTTAAGGAAAAGGGACATGAGATTTAAATTGAATTATATTATAGAAATCTTTTTCAGAAGGTCTAAATCATCGAGCATCTTGCCAGCACCAATTACAACCGTAGCCAGAGGATCATCAGTGATAAAAACTGGCAATTTAGTTTCCTCGCGTATACGTTTGTCTATATTTTTAAGGAGAGCGCCTCCCCCTGTTAAAATAATGCCTCGGTCAATGATGTCCGCTGATAATTCCGGAGGAATCTTTTCAAGGGCGACTCTTATGGCATTAATAATCGAAGAGACAACATTTTCGAGCGCTTCCCTTACTTCCTGGTCATCAATTATAATTGTTTTGGGAATTCCTTCTCCTAGATCTCTTCCTTTTATCTCTACTGTCATGGGCTCATCCAAGGGGTAAGCTGAGCCTATCTCCATTTTAAGCTGTTCAGCGCTTCTCTCTCCGATAAGCAAATTGTATTTTTTCTTAAGGTATTGGATGATAGCCTCGTCCATTTCATTCCCAGCAATCCGGATGTGATGATTAAAAACGATCCCATTCATAGAAATGACTGCGATATCGGTCGTCCCTCCTCCTATATCCACGATCATATTTCCTGTCGGCTCAGAAATAGGAAGATCAGCTCCAATAGAAGCTGACACTGGCTGTTGGACAAGGTAGACTTCGGACGCTTTTGCCCTCATGGCCACATCCTTAACTGCGCGTCTCTCTACCTGAGTAATTCCTGTTGGAATCCCGATAACTATCCTCGGTCTAATCAAAAATACTCGGTTGTCTGTGGACTTCTTAATAAAATAGTCAAGCATCTTTTCCGCAATCTCAAAATCTGCAATGACTCCATCTCTCATTGGTTTGATAGCCAGCACGTCAGCAGGAGTTTTTCCTAGCATCTCCTTTGCTCGCGTACCCACAGCTTCCACTTTACCAGTCCCTTTGTTAATAACAACAATAGAAGGCTCCTGAACAATGATTCCTTTCCCTTTTAAATAAACCAAAGTGTTGGCAGTCCCAAGGTCAATAGCTAAATCACAAAATAGCCTGTCTTTAATTAAACCCAACAAATTCATCTTTATGCCTTTCTCTACCGTGTCATATTTAACATAATTTCCTATTTCACGCAAATAAAAATAAGTTGAGTTCAGGCCTTGCCATCGAGAAAAGAATAAAAAAAGGGGACAGGCTACTTTTTCAGTAAGAAAGAGGACAGTCTCTATTTGTAGACAGAAAATCAGAAAAAGTAGCCTGTCCCCTTTTTTTATTTGCCCTTATGTCATGCCCTCTGATAAGCCCTGACCCTGAAGCCTGGCCCCAACTTATTTTTAATTTTTTCTTGACTTTTTTCGGTTTAAAAAATATATAATCAAAAAAAACTACGCATAATAAATTGAGGAGGTGGATATGAGCAATGAATACAAGCCTTACATTTCCCAAGAGCAATCGATGAAAGAAATATCTTTCAAGGCAATTTTCTTGGGAATTATAATGGCCGTTGTCCTCGGTGCTGCAAACGCCTATTTAGGCCTTATGGTTGGAATGACAGTGGCAGCCACTTTCCCAGCAGCTGTTATCGCTATGGCAGTCCTTCGTCCATTCAAGGGAACAATTTTAGAAGAAAATTTTGCAAGGACTACTGGCGCAGTAGGAGAAGCTCTGGCAGCAGGAGCCATATTTACAATTCCTGCCTTTCTGATGACCGGAGTATGGACAAAATTTGATTTTTTAAAATCCTCTATGCTCATGCTTGTAGGGGGAATTCTCGGAGTGTTCCTCATCATACTTGTCAGACGCACCTTGGTTGAAGATGCCGATCTTCCTTTCCCAGAAAGTGTTGCCTGTGCAGAGATGGTCAAAACCGGCCAGAAGGCAGGCTCGAGCGCTTCATACATGTTCTGGGCAATGGGTTTGGGAGGTCTTATTGAATTCTTCACCAGCGAAAACGGCATCAGAGCAATAAAACCTTTTGTCAGCACCGTATTCAAAATCCCCGGCTTATCCCGCACCACGTATCTCGACGGTGATAATGTTGAAGTCTATAAAGCTGCACCCATGAAAGGGAGGATGTTTATAGAATCACCGGCAGCCAATGCTGCTATGACTGGAGTCGGCTACATAATCGGACCAAAGTTAGCAGCTCTTACTTTTTCCGGGGGAGTACTGGGATGGCTCTTTCTAATGCCAATCCTGCTTTTCATTAGTGGAGAATTAGGCAACCTTGTCTCCAAGTTCGATGGAAACTGGACTGATATGGCCATCTCAGCCTACAATGCTCAGATTAAACCGATTGCGGTGGGAGCTATGCTTGTCGGTGCTTTTTTTACGCTCTTCAAGATGAGAAAAAGCCTGATTGCAGGAATCGGTCGTTCCATCATTGATGTTAAAAAATCGCGATCTGGAGTCGCAACAGAAACACTCAGGACTGATAAAGACTTGCCTTTTCCATCCATCATAATCGCAATTATAGCTCTGGTTATACCAATGGTTTTTCTCTACAACATCTTCACCCATAGCATAGGTTCTTCTTTCGTATCTGCCATAGTTATGATAGTCATGGGTCTTCTTTTTGCCGCTGTAGCAGGCTATCTTGTGGGTATAATCGGCTCCTCTTCCAACCCGATTTCTGGTCTAACCTTAACCACGCTGCTTATCGCCGCCCTGATGATGGTTCTCATGGGGCAGACGGGAGATGAGGGCATAAAAGCTGTGTTGGGTGTTGCAGCAGTTGTATGTTGTGTGGCTGGCGTGGCTGGAGATATGATACAAGATTGGAAAGTAGGACATATTCTTGGTGGTACTCCCTGGCGGATGCAAATAGGAGGGCTAATCGGTGTTGTTGCAGCTGCTCTAACACTGACCTTCTCTCTCCAGCTTTTGCACAATAACGTTGAGGGGGGAATTGGAGGCGTAACACTTCCTGCTCCTCAAGCGGGGTTGATGGCAGCCATGGCCAAGGGAATAGTTGGTGGAGAAATGGCCTGGCCTCTGGTTATAGCAGGAATGCTTTTGGCCGTTGTTCTTATCCTTATTGGCTCTCCCTCCCCTATGCTTATCGCAGTAGGAATGTACCTTCCTTTTCGCGCCACGGCCTGTATCTTCCTGGGAGGAGTACTCAAGTATTATCTGGACAAAAGCGTTACTAAAAAGAAATCGACAGCCAAAGGTAAGGAAATCGTAGAAAACACGGGCCTCCTCCTTGCTTCAGGGTTGATTGCTGGGCAGGCTCTTATGGGAATCATTACTGCAGCCTTAAAGGGAGCAAAAATAGAAATGCCAGAATCTTTGAATAACCCGTGGCTTGCCTTATTGATTTACTTCACGCTCGGTTTTATCTTGATTTATTTTCCCTATAAGAAGATGGTCTCTGCTGGTGAATTCGGAAAATCAACTGAAGAAGGGAGCTAAATAAGGTTCGAAGCAAGCATTAACATCCTATAGATTGTGAAAAAGAGAGGAGTCGAAAAATCCAAAATTAACCTTCTTGATCTCATTCCAGTGAGGAATATCAAGTGGGAAAAAAAAGAGGATGGCTTAATTATCCTTTTCAAGCCGAAATTTGAACATGCCTTTTTAAAGAAATACGTCCTCCCCCGTTTGAAAAAACCTTATTTCAAAATAAAGCTTGACCATGTGGGGAGCTTCACCTGGGAGCTTTGCGATGGAATCCTTCGAGTTAAAGAAGTGGCCAAAAATCTAAAAGATGAATTCGGAGAAGATGTCGAACCTCTTTATGATAGACTGGCCCTTTTTCTTCAAAGCCTGGAAAAAACCCATCTCATCTTCTATAAAAGAGAAAACAAATAAAATTGACTTCAGACTTGCAAGTCTGAAGAAATGCATGGAAAAAGGGGACAGGCCCCATTTTTTGCTGTTCTGTCCTTAAGTTGAGAACGTCCTCTTTCTTGCAAAAATGGGGCCTGTCCCCTTTTTCCATTGCAAGTCTAACCCCAAGCTTATTGAACAAAAAAGGAATTTCCTATAGAATAATGAACCTGGATTATTCATAAATCAGGTTATTTAAAAAAAGGAAATATGTCTATACTTCAAATCGTTAAGTACGGAAATCCAATCCTTACTAAAAAAGCTGAGGAAATAATAAATCTAGATAAATATACCGAGGAGCTTGCTCAGAATATGGTTGAAACCATGTATGCGGCTCCTGGAATTGGCCTTGCAGCTCCTCAAATCAACGAAGGCAAAAGATTAATAACCGTTGATCTTTCTGTCGGGGAAGACAGTCAAAATCTGATTATCCTCATAAATCCCGAACTCATCGGCCAGGAAGAAGAAGTCAGTTCCGAAGAAGGCTGCTTATCGGTTCCTGATATTAATGAAAAAGTCGCCAGACCCTATCGTGTTATTGTCAGAGGCATTGATCTGAAGGGCAATGAAAAAACAGTTGAAGCAGAAGGACTTTTGGCCAGAGTTCTCTGTCATGAGATTGACCATATTAACGGAAAATTATTTATAGACCACCTCTCTCTCCTCAAAAAAAGTCTTATCAAAAAGAAACTGAAAAAAGCGATTCAAGCGGGCAAGATTTAATGCAAATTGTCTTCTTTGGCAGCCCTGCCTTAGCTCTTCCTTCCTTAAAAAAACTCCTAGAGACTGATCACAGCATCGATCTCATTATTACCCAGCCTGACAGACCCTCAGGAAGAGGGAAAAAACTGATGCCTTGTCCTGTAAAAAAAACTGCTTTGGATCTGAACATCCCCTATTATCAGCCTTTAAAAATCAGAAAAGATAAAATCGCGCTTGATAAAATAAAAGAAATCGAGCCAGACCTTAATGTGGTCGTGGCCTACGGACAGATTATCCCCTCCTCAATCATCTATCTTCCCAGATATAACTCTTTGAATGTTCATTTTTCCCTTTTACCTAAGTACCGAGGGGCATCTCCTGTTCAGTGGGCTCTCTTAGATGGAGAAGATAAATCAGGAATTACTATTTTTGAACTCACCGAGAAGATGGATGAAGGAGATATCCTTGTCCAGGAAGAGGTCAATATTTTTCCTGATGAGAATTCAGCAGAGCTTGAAGCTCGCCTAGCACAAAAGGGAGCAGATCTTCTAATAAAGGCGATAGCGCAAATTGATAAATTAAAGCACCGCAAACAGGATCATTCTCAGGCTACTTACGCCCCTAAAATTAGGAAAGAAGATGGAAAAATTGACTGGACAAAAAATTCTCTCTACATAGAAAGACGGGTAAGGGCGTTCACTCCCTGGCCTTCAGCCTATGCTTTCCTTAAAGACATAAGGGTAATAATTCACAAAGGAAGAAAAATGGAGAAAGAAGCACCACCTGGCTCTTCTGCCGGGGAAATATCAGGAATAAAAAAAGAAGGAATCGAGGTATGTTGTGGAGAGGGAAGCATCTATCTTATCGAAAGTCTTCAGCCTGAAAATAGAAAACGTATGGATGCTTATGCTTTTTCTCTTGGAGCAGAAATTAAGCCCGGGGATATATTTGCTTAGCTCTAAAGGATAGTTATTCTTCCAGAACATATTTGTAGGGATTAACAGCCTTTCCGTTTCGGCGAACCTCATAATGAACATGGGGGCCCAAAGCTTTTCCTGTTTGTCCTACATACCCGATGACATCCCATCTTTTGATTCTCTGTCCAGCCTTGACTGCAAATTTGCTCAAATGACAGTAGACAGTCGTAAAGCCTCCCCCGTGACTAATGATAACCGTATTTCCTCCGATTTTCTCTCTCTTGACATGAGAAACAAAACCATCAGCAGTAGCCACAATAGGATTTCCAAAACTAGAAGCGATATCGATACCGTAGTGGAAAGCCGTTTTCCCTGTAAATGGATCTATTCTCGGGCCAAAGGCAGAGGTCAGCCATCCTGTAGTTGGCCAGATAGTGGGAGTAGAAGCAAGTTTTGAAGTCTGGTCTTCGAAGAATCTCACCAATGTATCCAAATTCTTATCGATGCCATCTGCTTTCCTGCTAATCCTCTCTGCATGATTGAGACCAGCATCCTGACTATAATTTGAAGAACCCACTTCTTGGCCACTACCTCTGTCTCCTCCCCCAACTCCAACCTCTTTCAGAACGTCAGGTGATTTGAGTCCCGCCATAACATTGATCTTTTTGGCATAGGTTTCAAATTCGTCAATATTCGCCTGCAGCTTATTTAGAGATACTTTATATTTAGTAATTGCCTGTTTTTGGCGGCTATTCTCATCAAAAAGTTCTCTATATTTCTGTCTAGTAACATTCATTGAAAAATAATCGATGAGGAAAACGGTGAGAGCAGAAAAAAGTAAGGTGAGGATCGTCAATAAAATTTTAACTTTCTTTTCAGAAAGAGTGATTGTTTTGAATTTACCTCTGTTGTGGGGGACAATTATCAGCGAAAAATATTTTTTAGCCATCAACCTCTCCATTAATTATCATGAAAAAAAATTTAAAGTCAAGAATTTTATCAAATTTATTCATTATGGCCTCTTCCTCACATTTTCCTTAATCCAATCAGCAATCTCCTGTGTAGATGAACCCGGCAAAAAAGTCTTGGATATTCCTATTCTTTCCAAAAAAGGGATATCTTTATCAGGAATAATTCCGCCTGCAATAACAGCGATATCATCTGCTCCTTTCTCTTTAAGGAGATCCATGATTTTTGGAAAAATCACAGTATGGGCCCCAGAAAGGATGCTCAAACCTACCACATCAACATCCTCCTGAACGGCTGCATTAACAATTTCATCCGGTGTTCGCCTTAGGCCTGTATAGATCACTTCATACCCGGCATCCCTTAAAGATCGACAGATCACTTTAGCACCCCGGTCATGTCCATCCAGGCCTGGTTTTGCTATCAGCACCCTAATGTTCTCGCCAGTCATAAAATCCTCCATTCAACAAGCAAGATTAGCGGACATGACATTTTTTCTCATCCTCCTAATTATTTAGTCGTTTTTCTCATCTAAAAATTAATATGTAACAGGTTCTTGGTATTCTCCATAAACTTCCCTCAAAGAATCCATGATCTCCCCTAAAGTTGCGTAGGTCTTGACACAACTCAATATGTAAGGCATCAAATTCTGTTTATCTGAAGCTGCTTTTTTCAAGTCGAGTATTTTTTCCCCGACTTGGGCATTATTCCTTGTTTTTTTAACATCACGCAAGCGAGCTGTATGCTGTTTAGTAACCGCTTCATCGATTTCTAAAAAGGGAATAGGTTTATGTTCCATCTCATAGGCATTAACTCCCACAATTATCTTTTCTTTTTTTTCAACGGCTTTTTGATACAAATACGCACTATCAGCTATCTCCTTTTGAGGAAATCCGAGTTCTATAGCTTTGACCATCCCTCCCATGTCATCAATTTTTCTGATATATTCCTTAGCATCCCTTTCCATTTCATCTGTCAGTTTTTCAATAAAATAGGATCCTCCCAAGGGATCAATACAATTGATTACGCCACTCTCATGAGCGATGATCTGCTGAGTTCTCAGGGCAATAGTCACAGCCTCTTCAGAGGGCAAAGCATAAGTTTCATCAAGAGAATTTGTATGGAGGGATTGGGATCCACCTAAAACTGCGGCCAGAGCTTGGATGGCAACTCTTACCACATTGTTATAAGGCTGTTGGGCCACCAAAGAGACTCCCGATGTCTGAGTGTGAAACCTCAGCCGCCCGCACTTCTGATCCTTTGCTCTAAACCTTTCTTTCATCACCTCTGCCCAAATCTTTCGGGCCGCTCGAAATTTGGCGACTTCCTCAAAAAAATCATTGTGAGCATTAAAGAAGAAGGAAAGTCGAGGCACAAACTCTTCGACATCAAGTCCTCTCTCCTGTGCCCACTCCACGTACTCGATCCCATCCCTGAGAGTAAAAGCCAGTTCCTGGACAGCCGTAGATCCCGCTTCCCTTATATGATAGCCTGAAATGGAAATGGTATTCCACCTGGGAACTTCTCGGGATCCGTATTCAAATGTGTCAACAATCAGTTTCATAGAAGGTTCTGGGGGAAAAATGAAGGTTTTTTGAGCGATATATTCCTTTAGAATATCATTCTGAATTGTTCCCGAGATTACTTTTGGAGAAACGCCCTGCTTTTCAGCAACAGCAATGTACATGGCCCACAAAACTGCAGCAGGGGCATTTATAGTCATAGATGTCGATATCTTGTCCAGGGGAATCTCGTTAAAAAGAATTTCCATATCCGCCAAGGAATCTATTGCTACTCCGCATTTTCCTATTTCTCCCTGAGCCAGAGGATGGTCGGAGTCAACGCCCATTAAGGTAGGAAGATGGAAGGCAACACTCAATCCTGTTTGTCCATGAGAGAGAAGATATTTGTATCTTTTATTTGTGTCTTCAGCTGTCCCGAAACCTGAAAACTGTCTCATGGTCCACAGGCGGCCGCGATACATGGTCGGATGGATTCCCCTGGTATACGGATATTCCCCGGGAAAACTCAATTGCTTCAAGTAATCGAAACCATCAAGATCAAGAGGTGTGTAAAGCTCCTTAATTTTTTTCCCTGAAATCGTTGTATATTCCATCTTCTTAGAAGAAGTCTTTTTCAATGCCTTATCGTACTTTTCCGCTTTCCAGTGGCTAAATGAGTGTTTCAAGCTCACCTCGGAGGAGCTATTCTTTTTCAAGTGAGCCTCACTCCTTTTTTTTTATTTCTCGTCTGGACAATTTTCATATTTTATATTTACAGAATGCCTTTTTGCAGTCAATAGCTATACAAGATGATTCAAGGGGTGATATTTCCTCCTAAATTATCACCTTTAAGGGGTATGTTATGCCACCAGTTTCAGGTGACAACTCTAAGGAAATATTTAAAAATTTCAGGGCAACGTTTTGCAGAAAGCAATTTTATCTTAACATTAATCAAATTATTTTATTCCTCTGTAACTTTAAAAACTACATCGTTCTCTCTAACAGAGTTTTCCACTTTTATTCCTACTGGCTCACCTGGCTTTACTTTATCTACAGGGCTATGCTCCAGCTGCATTGACTCTATTTTTTGGTAAAAATCAGAGGTGTGTCCTTTGATGTGGATTGTATCTCCAACTTGAAGAGTTCCCTTGGATAATTCTAAAATACCTACATTTATTTTGGAGAAATAGTGAGTGATTTTTCCAATCTCTTCCTCCATGAAGGCCTCCTTCTTAAACGGTTATTTAAAATTACCAGAATCATTCGAATTTCGCAAGCAATTTCATGCGCAAAGGACAGATCCGCCATTTACATTTAAAACTTCGCCAGTAATATGCCGAGCCAGGTCTGAGGCAAGAAACAATATCGGTCCCGCAATATCCTCAGGAGGAGGAATTCTTCTTAAAGGAATAGACTCCTGGACCTTATCTCTAAAATCAGGATCACTAAAAACCCCGGAGCACATATCTGTATCCACCCATCCTGGTGCGACACAGTTGACGCGGATATTATAAGGTCCCAGTTCTGCTGCAAGGGATTTTGTAAAAGATACTAGAGCCCCTTTGCTCGCTGCATAATGGGAATGAAAGGCTTCACCCCTAACTGCGGCCGTGGAAGAAACACTGATAATCCAACCTCTTTTTTTATCTTTCATATGGGTCACAACTGCGTTACAGGCATAGAAAACACCATCCAAATTTATCTTCATCGTTTCTGACCAGGTTTTTTCCGACATCTTGCCCATCTCCCCATAGGTCCAGATCCCCGCATTGTTTACCAGGATATCTATTCGACCCCATTTCTGCATGACTTCTTTTACCATCGAATTGATATCATTCTTCTGAGAGATATCTGCTTTAAATACCAGACACTCTCTTCCGATTTTATCAATTTCCTCTCTAACCTTCTCGGCCGCTTCTTTTTGATTTATAAAGTTTATGGCCAAATCGCACCCCGCCTTAGCAAATAAAATAGCGGTTGCTCGCCCAATTCCTCTTGAGCCTCCAGTGATCAAAACCTTCTTTCCCTCTAGGAAAATCATGGAACCTCCTCCCCTATTTTCTTATGACTTGGCGGCCCAGCAGATAATATAAGCAATCTATATGTTTTATGCTTTCTCTTGCTGCGCAGCGAGTCATTGGATTTATTTTAAAGATAAATTTTCTATCTTATCGAACTGATGATATCGATAGACCTCATCCTCATGAGGAAGTATCTTTTCTTTAAAGACCGAGAAGTATTCCTCAGGGTTAGGAAGCTTACCCGAAAGAGCTGCTGCGGCAGCCAGCTCTGCCGATCCCAGGTAAACGCGTGCTTTATCTCCCATGCGATTATCAAAGTTTCGAGTAGAGGTTGAAATAATGGTTACTCCAGGACGAACCCTGGCCTGATTCCCCATACAAAGGGAACAGCCGGGGATTTCAGTCCGGGCGCCGACGCTGGAATAAATCGAATAATACCCTTCTTTCATCAGCTGAGCCCTATCCATTTTTGTGGGGGGCGTTAACCAGATACGAGTATTGAGGTATCCTGCGCCCTCAAAAATCTTTCCAGCTGCCCGGAAATGTCCGATGTTAGTCATGCAGGACCCGATGAAGATCTCGTCGATCTTGTCACCTGAAACATCAGAAAGGAGTCTCACATCATCAGGGTCATTGGGGCAAGCCACGATCGGCTCTCTTATATTTGCGAGGTTTATCTCAAGAACAGCTGAATACTGAGCATTATCATCTCTTCTTAGAAGCGCTGGTTTTTCTAACCATTCCTGACAGGCTTCTATCCTTCTCTGCAGAGTATTAGCATTCTGGTAACCATCTTTTATCATTCTTTCCATTAAAGCAATATTGCTTCTCAGATACTTGCTTACGCTCTCGCTACTCAGGGCAACAGTCCCTCCTGCTGCAGAACGCTCAGCAGTGGCATTTGTCAGCTCAAATGCCTGCTCTACTTCCAGGTTGGGCAATCCTTCCATTTCAATGATTCGGCCGTTAAAAATATTTTTTTTACCCTCTTTAGCTACCGTCACCAGCCCTTCTTGGATAGCAAAATAGGGAATAGCATTTACCACATCTCTCAGGGTTATTCCGGGATTAAGCTCTCCCTTGAATTTCACCAGGACTGAATCAGGCATATCCAGGGGCATAAAACCGAGAGCTCCTGCAAAAGCAACGAGGCCAGAGCCTGCTGGAAAGCTGAGCCCGATGGGGAAACGGGTGTGGGAATCACCAGCAGTTCCCAGTGTGTCAGGAACCAAGAAGCGATTCATCCAGGAATGGATAATGCCATCACCGGGTCTAAGGGTTACACCTCTTCGTTCCGTAATGAACTCGGCAAGCGATTTATGCATTTTGACATCTGCAGGCTTCGGGTAGGCGGCGGTATGACAGAAGGACTGCATGAACAAATCTGCCTGGAATTCCATACAGGCAAGTTCTTTCAATTCATCCGCAGTCATCGGGCCTGTGGTATCCTGAGAACCGACTGTCGTCATCTTCGCCTCACAAGCAGCACCTGGAAGTATTCCTTCTAAGCCACAGGCTTTCTCTACAATCTTTTGGGCCAGGGAATATCCCTGCCCTGGTTCTGGCGTAGGTCTCTCAAGGATTGTGAAAAAATCTGCTTCGTCCTTTCCCAAGGCTTGGCGTGCTTTGGCAGTTAACGACCGACCTATAATTAGGCTAAGACGTCCTCCGGCACGGTATTCATCCTTGATTGTCGCCGGCTGAAATTCAAACGAGGCTATGATTTCCCCTGCTTCATTAGCGATAGTCTGAGATTTTGTATCGATGGAGAGGATGTCGCCAGTCTTCATCTTCGCCACATCACACACAAGAGGCAACCCCCCGGAATCTTCTACTGTATTGAAGAAAATTGGAGCGATCAGACTCCCGATTACAACTCCTTCTTTGCGTTTATTCGGCACAAAAGGAATATCTTCTCCAATGTGCCACAACAAGGAATTAGCAGCGGACTTTCTTGAAGAGCCAGTGCCCACAACATCAGCTACGAAAGCTACACGGTGCCCTTCGTTGCGGAATTTTCTGATTGTATCGATCCCTCCCGGAAATCTCGTCTCTCCCATTGAGAGGGCATGAAAAGGGATGTCTGGCCTGTTCCAGGCATACTTTGCTGGGGATAAATCATCGGTGTTAACCTCGCCATCAACCTTAAATACCTTGAGGGATAGCTTTTCTGGAAACTTCCGTCTGGAAAGGAACCAATCTCCATCCGCCCAGGATGTAAGAACCTCTTTTGCATAGCGGTTGCTTTTCGACATTTCAACAATCTTATCGAAAGCACTGTAAACCAGGATAATCTGCTTCAATGCTTTGGCGGACTCTCCAGCAAGTTCTTCGTCTTCCAAAAAGCCGAGCAAAGGCTCTATATTATAACCTCCAAGCATCGTGCTCAGCAGAAAAACTGCCTCCGTTTTGGATAATAACGGAGAAGAGATCTCTCTTTCTGCAATCTTTGTCAACCAGGCTGCTTTAACTTTTGCCGAAGCATCAACTCCTGGCGAAACCCGATTTCTTAAGAGGCTCAAAAGAAGCTCTTCCTTACCCGGGGGCGGATTTTCCAGCAGTTTACAAACTTCCTCGGTCTCTTCAGGGCTTAAAGGCAAAGGAGGAACTCCCTGTTTTTGCCTTTCAGCTTCATGTTCGAAATATGATTCCAGCATTATCGCTTCTCCTTGTATATTTTGCTGTGATTAGTATACTGAATAAAAGGTTTGCATTCAACGGAATCAGATTTTTATTAATAAAAAGGGCTCCTATCCCATTTGTGCTAATATGCTTTCTCCTGATATGAACTGAATCCCGTGTTGTCTATCCAGATAAATATCGACTTTGACGTACTCCTTAGGGGTTTGACCGTTCAGTTTTAGACTCTCATTTGACTTCAAATTTTTCCTATGCTATAAGCTTTTTTGCGCAGAATTAGAGAAACCTATCCGCGTTCATACTAAGGCAGGAAGTACAGGATATCAAAAAAATGAAAATTAGCAATAAAAGTAAATCCCTACCCCAACAAAGAGAGGAGATAGATTTAAGGAGAATAAGGCTGAGGAGAACCCCCGCTACTGAAGAAAGAGAAAAAGAAGAGGTCGAGAGATTCGTAGAGTCTGTCAAAGCGGAAAGAGGGAAAGAGGCTCAACCCTCTGAAGAAGAAATCTCTCTGTCTGCAGAAGGAGAAGAGGAAGAAAGAGAAGAGAAAGAGATAACTCCTGCTCAGAGAGAAGAGATAGATTTACAGAGCATAAGGCTGAGGAAAATCCCGGATACTGAAGAAAGGGAGAAGGTAGAGATTAAGAGATTCGTTGAATCCATAAAAAAAGAAAGGGGAAGAGTGCAGGAATATTTCACCCCGGACGAAGAAATTCCTCCTCCTAAAGAAATGGGCGACGAGGAAACTTCAGAAATCAAGGAGAGAATTCCTCCTTGGGCAGAGAAGATCAAAGAAGAGCCACCTCAAGAATTTGAAGACAAGGAAGATGAGAGAAAGATAGAAGAGCCTGCAGAGGTGGGAGAGGATTTTAAAGAGAAAGAGATAAAAACTCCAGCAGATAAGCCCCTTCCTCAAGAAGATAAGCCCCTTCCCCCAACAGAGGAGCCTCCTCAAGTAGAGGAGCCAGTTCCTAAAGAAGAAAAGCCCCCTCAGCCAGCAGACGAACCTCTTCTCTCAGAAAAAGAGATCGGTTTCCCTGAAGAAGTGGATCAAATTGAGGTGCGATTGAAGACAAAATCAGATGT
>CAYTBG010000006.1:29701-45239 GCA_964435925.1 uncultured Eubacteriales bacterium
GTTTCCCTGAAGAAGTGGATCAAATTGAGGTGCGATTGAAGACAAAATCAGATGTGGAAAATATAAAGCCAGATATGAAAAATGTCGAATTGGGCATGACTCCAGATGAAGTTATTAAAATCTCCGGAAAACCCCGTTATATAATTGAGTGGTACACCGGTAATTTAAAATACAATTATGGAAATGTTTGGGTTGTTATGGAAAATGGAACAGTCACATGTTTAGTGCGTTCTGAACACTTTGAAGAATATTGGGGAAAAAGTGATTACGAGAGAGATAATCCTAGAGCCATAATTAAATAACCGCAGATCTTAATAACATCATTTTTTTACTCTTTTCTCATTGTCACAGCAACGTGATAAAATCCTTCTGCATTAAAGTCCTCCTTTCTTAGCGGTCTCAAGGATAACCTTAATGCATTTTTCAAAAACCGGAAGTTTTTGAAAGAAGAAAATGGGGACAGGCTACTTTTTTCTCACAGCCGATTCACTCTTTCTTGCCTAAATTAATCATCGTGGCGGGCAAATTATAGGCTATATCAATAGCAAGGTGTTATTAGAAAATCATGGACTGACTTTTTAATATAAAAAAGTAGCCTGTCCCCTTTTTATTGACTCCGTTGAGGTTGACATCGACTTCATTGGTTGATTTTCATTTAAAAAAATTATAATATTCATTTTCCGTTTTTATTCATTCATATATTTTATCATAGGGAGGCTTAATTATGGATAATAGCGCAATTGAGAAGGCCAAAGATCATTTTGGCCAGATTATCAAAGACCAGCTAAGCCGCGTCGAGGCAATGAAAAAAGCTGCGGATTGGATTGATTATTCTAAATTAAAACCCATCATCGTTGGAATCATAGGCGGAGACGGGATCGGTCCTTATATCGCCAAAGAATCACGCCACATTCTGGAATTCCTGCTCCAGGAGGAAATAGAAAAAGGGAAAATTGAGATTCGGGATATAGAAGGGCTAACGATAGAAAACCGTTCCAAACATAAGAAAGCTATTCCTGATGATGTCCTGGAAGAGATTAAAGAATGCCATGTTACACTTAAGGGCCCAACCACAACACCTAGAAAAGGGGATCCCTGGCCTAATATTGAGAGTGCTAACGTTGCCATGCGGCGCTACTTAGATCTTTTTGCCAACGTGAGACCTGTCAGTGTCCCCAAAGAGGGAATAGACTGGATGTTTTTCCGAGAAAACACAGAAGGCGCTTATATCATGGGGAGTAAAGGAATCAATGTCACTGATGATCTAGCCATTGATTTTAAAGTTATCACATCTCAGGGAACAGAGAGGATTATCCGTCTGGCTTTTGATTATGCCCATAAAAATAAAATTAACCGAGTCACGATCGTAACAAAAGCCAATGTGGTTAAAACCACAGATGGAAAATTCTTGGATATCGGTTATAAGATTGCCAAAGAATATCCTGAGATTGAATGTGATGATTGGTACATCGATATCATGACCGCCAAACTTGTGGATCCCAAGCGCAGGACCCAATTCAAAGTTGTCGTCCTCCCCAACCTTTACGGAGATATCCTTACTGACGAAGCTGCTGAATTCCAGGGAGGTGTTGGAACTGCGGGAAGTGCAAATATCGGAAAACAGTATTCCATGTTTGAAGCAATCCACGGTTCTGCCCCCCGTATGGTTAAAGAGGGGCGAGCTCAGTATGCAGATCCATGCAGCATGATTCGAGGTGCAGCCTTACTGATCAATCACATAGGCTACCCTGAAAGAGGAAAAAACCTGGAAATGGCTCTGGATATTTGCGGCCAATACGAGAAGAAACTGGTTTTAACTGGCCGAGATACTGGATGTACTGGAGAAGAATATGCCAACTACCTCATGGAAACTCTTCAGGACCCTGGACTGAAAGATAAGTGGGAAAGCTACACAAAGCAGTTTTGAAAAAAGTAGCCTGCTACTTTTAATTGTTTGAAAAAGTAGTTTGTTGAAGAAAGGGGCCTGTCCCCTCTTTGACTGATATAACTGTATGAAAAAAGGGGCCTGCCCCCTTTTTGCGATGTTCTTTTTGCGATGTTGCCTTTTTGCTTGACTGGGATAAGAATTTGCATTATATTCAGACTTCAAATAAGCACGATATCTTTTCAAAAAATCTAAAAATTTTTCGAACCTGATAAAAAGCTGGATTAATTAAAAAAGACAAAAAGACACAAAAGAAATAACTGACAATAAATAATTTTTTATTAGTAATAATCAAAATTTAGAGGAGGTTTAATAATGAGGAAAAAAATAACAGTGATCGGAGCCGGACATGTTGGAGAAGTCACCGCATTCAAGCTCGCTGAGAAGGAATTAGGAGATGTAGTGCTGCTTGATGTCATAGAAGATATGCCCATCGGAAAGGGCCTGGATATGCGCGAAGGTGGACCTGTTGGAAAATACGACTCCGCTATCGTGGGCACAAACTCCTACGCAGACACTGCCAATTCCGATATCATTGTCATCACTTCGGGGAAGCCACGAAAGCCTGGAATGAGCAGGGATGAACTTCTTGAAGCCAATGTCAATATTATCAAGCCCGTAACCGAAGAAGTCATCAAATTCTCTCCCAATGCTATGCTGCTTGTTGTCACCAATCCTCTCGACGCCATGGTTTACACAGCTTTTAAAGTCAGCAAATTCCCAAAAAATAGAGTCTTCGGGATGGCAGGAATTCTGGACACTACCCGATTCAGGGCTTTTATTTCAATGGAGCTCAATATCTCGGTTGAGAACATTCAGGCTCTTGTTCTGGGAGGACACGGAGATACCATGGTTCCCATTGCCCGGTACACAACCGTCGCTGGAATTCCTCTAACTCATTTCCTGCGGCCGGACAGGATTGATGCTATTATCGAAAGAACAAGAAAGGGTGGCGGCGAAATCGTCAAATACCTGAAAACAGGGAGCGCCTATTATGCACCTTCTCTTGCTATAGCCGAAATGGTAGAATCCGTCGTCAAAGATAAGAAAAAAATACTCCCCTGTTGCGCATATCTTGAAGGAGAATACGGAATCAATGACCTTTATTTTGGAGTACCCATCAAGTTAGGTGCTGGTGGAGTCGAAGAAATCATACAGATAGAGCTGACCGACGAGGAGAAAGAAGCTATCAAGAACTCAGAGGCTGCTGTTCGCAACGTGGTAGACCTCATTAAACTCTGAGGATAATGGCTGAACACAGAATCGAAACCCCTGTCTCGGATGAAGACATCGCCAAACTGCGGGCTGGAGACAAAATTTTCATCACCGGCTATCTTTATACAGGGAGAGACTCTGCTCATAAAAAACTGATTGAACTTGTCCAAGAAGGCAAAGAATTGCCGATAGACGTTAAAGGGCAAATTATCTATTATGTTGGCCCTACACCTGCTCGTCCTGGAAATCCCATCGGTTCTGCAGGACCAACTACAAGCTACAGGATGGACTCCTATGCCCCAACTCTCCACTCTCTCGGTCTTAAAGGAACAATCGGAAAAGGATCCAGGAATGAAGAAGTCAAAGAATCCTTAAAGAAATACAAAGGTGTTTATCTTGCCGCAGTCGGTGGAGCCGGAGCTCTTATATCGAAAAGTATCGAAGAATCTGAAGTTATTGCTTATCCAGAATTGGGGCCTGAAGCGATAAGAAGAATAAAAGTCAAAGATTTTCCATGTATTGTTATCAACGATATGTATGGTGGCGATCTTTATCAAGAGGGCAAAAAGAAGTACCAGAAGGATTGAAGAAGAGATTTAAAAACAAACCGTAAACTCATCTTTCCTTTCTTCCTTCCGGGGGAAGAGTTTTGGGTTCAAAGAAAATATTATCAATTTATTCAAAAAACAATTGGAAAAAATAGACATAAAGACCTTATAAAAGGATAAATACGATGAAAATTCATGAGTATCAAGCCAAACAAATTCTCAGCAAGTATGACGTTCAAATTCCCCAGGGAGAGGTGGCTGATAATCCTTCCAGAGCTCGCGAAATTGCAGATAAAATCGGTCCGAGGGTAGTGCTCAAAGCTCAGGTCCATGCGGGAGGAAGAGGCAAAGGAGGAGGCATCAAACTGGCAAAGGATCCTCAAGAAACAGAAAATATTGCCAAGGAAATGATCGGGATGACCCTGGTCACGCCCCAAACAGGACCAGAAGGAAAACTGGTAAAAAGAATTCTTGTGGAAGAAGCACTTGATATTGCTCGAGAACTTTACATAGGAATTGTTATAGACAGAGCAAAGGAGACTCCTGTTGTCATGGCTTCTTCCGAAGGAGGAGTTGAGATAGAAAAAGTCGCTGCTGAAACACCAGAGCTTATCTTTAAAGAATATATCAATCCGGCCACCGGATTTCTCCCGTTTCAAGCTAGAAACCTAGCTTTTAAACTATGTCTCGAGGGAGATACCTTTAAACAAGGCGTTAAATTTATCACTAGTCTTTATAAAGCATTCAGAGCCACAGATGCGTCACTCGCAGAAATAAATCCCTTGCTTATCACAGAACAAGGAAATGTCCTTGCTCTTGACGCCAAGATGAACTTCGATGACAATGCCCTCCTACGTCACCCCGATATCAAAGAGATGAGGGATCTGGACGAGGAAGATCCTTTAGAAGCCGAAGCATCGTCTTTCAACTTGAACTACATAAAACTGGATGGAAACGTAGGCTGTATGGTGAACGGAGCGGGCCTTGCCATGGCAACCATGGATATCATAATGCACTCTGGAGGAATGCCTGCAAACTTCCTCGATGTTGGCGGTGGAGTATCAGAAGAAGCAGTCAAGAATGCCTTTAAAATTCTCGTCTCGGATAAAGATGTAAAAGCAGCCTTGGTCAATATTTTTGGGGGCATAGTCCGCTGCGATTTGGTGGCCAACGGTATTGTTAAAGCGGCCAAAGAATTCGGTCTCAAGGTGCCCATGGTGGTCCGACTCGAAGGAACCAACGTAGAGCTTGGAAAAAAGATCCTAAAAGAATCAGGGCTTTCCTTCTTCCCCGCAGAGACTATGAGAGAAGCGGCTGAAAAAGTTGTTCCCCTTGCCAAACAATAAGAAAGGAGTGGAATATGAGCATAATCATCGATGCCAAGACACGAGTTGTGGTTCAGGGAATCACAGGGGGAGAAGGCACCTTCCATACTCAAAGAATGCAGGAGTACCGAACAGCTGTGGTTGCCGGAGTCACCCCCGGAAAAGGAGGAACTACCCACCTCAATGTTCCTGTTTATAACTCAGTTGCTGATGCGGTTGAAAAGGAAGGAGCAGATGCCTCTGCAATTTTTGTCCCCGCCTTTTTTGCCGCTGATGCTATCATGGAGGCCGCAGATGCAGGGATTAAATGCATCGTCTGCATTACCGAAGGAATTCCGACTTTTGATATGATTAAAGTAAAATTATTCCTCAAGGAAAAAGATTGTTGCCTGATTGGACCAAACACTCCTGGAATCATCTCTCCTGGAAAGTGCAAAATCGGGATCATGCCAGGCCACATTCATACCCCTGGAACAATCGGCATTATTTCCCGCTCCGGCACACTAACCTACGAGGCTGTAGACCAGGTGACTAAGTTGGGATATGGCCAGTCGACTGCAGTGGGCATAGGCGGTGATCCCATTGTCGGCCTCCAATTCATAGATCTTCTGAAATTCTTCAAAGATGACAAGGATACAGAGGCAGTCATCCTGATCGGAGAGATCGGAGGAACTGCAGAGGAAGAAGCTGCTGAATACGTCAAGAAAGAATTTCCAAAGCCAGTCGTGAGCTTTATCGCCGGCCAGAGCGCTCCCCCGGGAAGAAGGATGGGTCATGCAGGTGCTATCATCTCAGGAGGAAAAGGCACAGCTAAAGAAAAGATGAAAGCCTTAGAAGAAGCTGGAGTCCATGTAGCCAAAAGTCCGGCTGAAATCGGTCAAAAAGTTAAAAAAGCACTTACTGGAGCTTGATTCTTCAAATATTGTAGGGGTTTGATTTATCTGATTTTTATTAATTGTAGGGACCTGATTTATCAAGCATGGGAAAAACAGAAAGTATTCTTTGTAGGGGCTTGATTTATCAAGCCCGCACTTTTCTATTTGAGATGATTAAAAATGTATGTTTGATAAATCAAACACCTACACAAATTTCAGGAATTAAATATAACATTAAAGGAGGCCTATCATGAAAAATGCCATTAAGTTTTTCTTTCTGACAGTGTTTATCTTGACCTTTTCTCTCTCTTCGTCTATAACTGCCCAGCAGCAAGAGCCAGCCCCTGTTAAAGCTTCTCAAGTCAAAGGAAATATCTATGAAGTAAAGGGAGGAAGAGGCGCCAATACTGCATTCTTCATAGGAGAAAAAGAGGTTCTGGTCATAGACGCAAAAATGACCGAAGAATCAGCTAAACAGATGATTGCTGAAATCAAAAAATTGACTTCCAATCCCATAAAGTATGTTATTCTAACCCACAGCGACGGCGACCATGTCAATGGCCTTGTCGGCTTCCCACTAGATGCAATCATTGTCGCTCATCATCAAACAGCAAAGGATATGGACGCTGCTTTCAAAGATGCGAAGTTAAGATCTTACCTTCCTGACTTTACGTTTTCCAAAAAACTGAAGCTCCATTCTGGAGACAAGACAGTCAAGTTATTTCATTTTGGTCCTGCTCACACAAGCGGGGATGTCGTCGTCTATTTTCCTGACGAGAAAGTCGCTTTCATCGGAGATCTTCTGTTTCTCGGAAGAGATCCCTTGATCCACAGACATAAAAACGGAAACTCCTTCGGACTTGTCAAAACCTTAAAAAGCATCTTGAAACTTGATGCCGACACATTTATCCACGGTCACGGCGACATTGCCAGCCCCAGTGATTTGGAAGGCGTGATGAAATCTCTTGAAGAAAAGCAGGCAAAAATAAAGGCTCTTATCAAAGAAGGAAAATCCTTAGAGGAAATTAAGAAAATTTTTAATGTGGAGGATCGTCCTCCTCGTCCAGACGGAAGCAGAAGGCCCGGTCTTGTCGAGACGATTTATCTCGAACTTACAGAGAAAAAATAGCTCTCCTGCCTATCTTCGCCAGTTCTTATAGGGGATAAGGGATAAAGCTTTTTTTCCAACAAATCTGTAGAAAGGAAAGATATCGGCCGCCTCAGGAACCAACTTGAACTTCCAGTAGCGGATGAATCCGTACTGGGACTGGGGTTCAAGTAGGCAGGGAACTAAGTTAGCCCCCCATTGAGCACAGCTTACGTAAAAATCACCCCGTTTTATGATCGTCTGCAGCTTTTTCTTTTCTACTTCAATAATTTGAGGGGGGAGATAATCATCCCCTGCCGGCACGATTTCTTTAGCCTGATAAGATTCGATCTCAAGATGGATGTCTTTAGCAAACATCTCAACTTTTATATCATGACCGAGAAGAGTTTCCACGACATCCAGATGCTTGGCGGGAATAATATAGCCTAAAGGACGTGGAACGCTCAGAGTTGGCTCCACATCAGGAAACCAGTTCGTGACGACTTCTTTGACGACTTCCTGTTCTGAAGGATAGCGATAACGAGCCAGGTCATCTCGAGTAATAAGGTCGCCCGCCTTCTTGTCGACTTTGAGGACTCCCCTTATCGGCACCTCAATTCGCTCGAATTTCTGTATGGTTAACTCTGGCTCTTTCTCATCCCTTGCATACTGCATTCTCAAATGAACGAAATCATCTTCAGAGAATACTTTTGCCTTCGCAAGAAGTTTTTTCCGGAGGCTATTCACTAAAGAGATAATTTCTTCCCCATGTCCAGCAATGCTTTCTGCAAAATATCTGATTCCGTAATACTGGTAGTTCGTTCTCTCTTTTAAGGTTTTAAGGTCGTGACGCGAAGCTCCTTCCTGGATAAAAGATAGAGTTTCATAGATCCCTAAACTGTTACGGCCATCGTTAAGGTCAGTTGTGCTGAAGCGCTTCATCTCATCCCGGCCCTCCAGATCTTCCTCTCTGTATTGCACTCCAGCCGATGAGTCGATTCCCATACGCTGGGTTATAAGGTACTCATGGTGAGTGATTCGTTTCTTCTCAAGCTTTTTCCACACTTCAGCTAATATCTTTGACCGGGAAAATTCTTGCAGATTCTGATGGATGTTTACATTGGAAACACAGCCGATGGATACACGATAGAAATCATCACCCTTTTCATGAACATCCATTGTCACTTCAGGCATCCAGGTTCTGAAAACATGATGGATAGCTTCGACTTCTGGTGCCTCGAGCTTGACGTGGTCCCTGTTCAAGTCCAAATCCTGTCCGTTTCTGCGCTGATCGAAAAAGCTCCCGTAAGGATTTGCCTGAGGGATGATAAGGAAATTAACCTTCTTCACCAGAGCCTCGAGCTTGCCCGTAGCCAGATCTCTGATAAGCCACAAAGCAGCTTCTTTGGCAGACTGTTCATTTCCATGCTGAGCTGCGACAAGAAGAAAAGTTGGTTTCTCCCTGTTTAGCTTAAGAGGAGAATCAGCTCCCTCTTCAGTTATTATGCACAGGTAAATGTCTTTTGCAGCGTAATTTTTTGTCTCTCTTGTCTGGCCGACTATCTGGACTTTCGTCTTTTTTGAAAGATTACTAAGATGACTTAAAAATTCCGTTATTTCTTCATGTTGGCTGTACTGAGTGTAGTTTGCCTCCTCGGCAGGAGTCTTGACAGTTTCCGCCCCTGAAATGAAAGAAGAAAAGAAAAGGAAAAAAATTGCCAGAATCAAAGCTTTAAAATATCTTTTGTCATGCATATTAAACCTCCTTTGTATTATATGAGATTGCCACGCTTCGCTCGCAACTACGGATTGCCGCACGCGCTCCGGCTATTTACAATGATATATACTATTCGATTGCTACGCTTCCCGCGGTCACTCGCAATGGCATATCCTATTCGATTGCCACACACCTTTCTGTCACTCGCAACAACATATGTCATGAGCCTATCCCAAAGTAGCGGAAAGAAAGGGAAAAAGCCATTTTCTTCTTTTCAAGATGTAAAATAGAAGTAATCGTAGACAAATTTGGCAATCTGAGCGATTATTTGGTCCACTTCTTTTCCCTTCAAGGTCATATCTTTCGTAAAAATCGTCAAGGCTACGTGGCCCAAATTGTCAGGCAAGTAGATTATTCCGCTGTCGTTGACTGTTCCTCCGATTGTACCAGTTTTATGAGCAACCTTTGTCCTACCTGGAAGGTCACCCTTGATCCTCCCCTTTCCTGTTTGACATTCAAGCATTACGGAAAGAATGAGATCGCAGCTCTCCTCATCAAGTACGTCTTTTTTGTAGATCATCTCTAAAAGCCTGTTCATAGCTCGAGGAGTACTCTGATCCTTCATTATCTGACTAAAATTTTTTGAAGCTTCCTCAAAGGCTTCAGGATCCTTCTTTCTCTCAGCTCTGTAAACTTCAGAGAATTCATCAAGGGAAATTCCTTTGTATTTCTCATAATCCAATCCGACTAAATCCATTATAAGATGCTGGCAGGTTCTGTTGACTGTAATCTCTCCTATTCCATAACTTCGAAGACGGTCGTTGACATTTTCAGCTCCGACCTTGGTCAAAAGAATATCTGTGGCTGAATTATCACTTATGATCATCATCATGGTTATGAGGTTTCTCAAAGACAGCTTAATTCCCGGTGCCTCCAGGTCAGAAAGCATACCGCTGCCAAGGTGCTGATCTGTCTTTTGGATGCTTATTTCATCTTTTAAGGTAAATTTCCCTTCTTTAATCTGAGCCAGAACTTCAACCAGAATAGGAACCTTAAAAACACTGGCCATCGGAAAATTCATATCGCCGTTTATGTACAGCTCCTGGCCTGATTCTAAATGCTTAACAGCCACACCAACGTCCCCTTCTGTTCCACGAATAACTCCTTCTATCTGTTTTTTTAGCCTTTCGATTCCTGTTGGAGCTTGAGCTTCTTGTTCTGCCCAAACAGAAAACTGCATAAAGACGATAAAAAAAGCTAAAAGAACTATAATTTTAGATATTTTGGATCGCATATACTCCTCCTCTATTAACCTGATTTATTCATAAATTATATCTCTCAGATTTTCTCTAAGCTCTGTGATGAAATAAAATTCACTTCTACTCTACTCCAGTCAATTTATCAACTTCCCTGTCCTTCCTTCTCAGGAGGTTTGAACTTCAATAAAACTTCTATCTGTTGAGCATCTCTGAGGAGACAGAATTTTACTTCATCATCCCATTTGAATCCGGCTAAATAGATTCTAAGCTCATTTATGTCAGAGAAGCTCTTTCCATCGACTGAGAGAACGACATCTCCCTTCTCAAAATTTGCATTTTTAGAAACTCCACCTATTGGTTTGCTTTCGATCACCAAATTATCCAGCCTGTCAAATTTCTTAAATCTCAACCCGATGGAAGGAAAAGCAGGCATATCTTCTTCAGAAATGCCCCAAACATAATCTGCAAGACTCCTTGCTACTTTAATGCTCTTTTTTCCTTCAGGGATTTCAACACATATAACTGTTTTAAAAGGAAGACGATTTTTTTTGTATGCCCGGCGGTTTATCCCCAGATTATAAAGAAGATGACCTGAGCCGACCAGAACAACCATCTTTCGTCCCCCTCTCTCTCGAGACTGGAGAGAATTGAAAGCCATGACCTCATCCCAGGCAGATTGAGCCCGGTAAAGACCCTCGAATACCATGTCCAGACCTCCACCTTTCATCTGATGAGGAAGTTCTGTTGCCTCAAAAATCGTTCGGATAAGGATTCTATGTTCTTCATGAGAAACGTCAGGATTAGGGACGACTTTTTTCTCATCATCTGAAAGCTTTTCCCAACCTTTCATCCTGATTTTGCTGATGATTGCTCTCGGAGCATTCAAGGCATATAAAGGAATTTTATTGTTTTTTGCAAGTTCAAATATCTTTTCATAAAAGCCAAAGTTGAAATTCCAATTGACATACCATCGAGATTCTCGAATGAACTCGTCCTGGGAAAGAATAGCCATGCTCCATTTATTCAAGGCTTCCTGGAAACTGACAGGAAACATCTCCAGGCCAATCGATAAATTTCTATCTTGCTCGTATAAAGCCTGAATTATCTTTGATTGAATATCATGCATAGGAAGGCTGTTGTGAGTTTCTCCTACATAAACGAATTCACTCTCTTTTATCTCCTTAATCATTTTTTGGAAAGGAATTTGGCTCCCCACGCGTGCTGAATAAATTTTTCCTGCTGAAACGTCCATTGTTTTATCTTTGAGCTTTTTGTCCCCGATCTTGAGAAGCAGGATTTTATCCTCTTCTTCCTGTCCGCAGAGAAAGGAAAATGTCAAAAGAAAAATCCAAATTACCGTGATTTTTTTAATGGTCATTCTTTCTCTCACTTTATATTTTTTTATGTATCATATCTCCGATTTTTTGTTGATGTCAATTTACTTATGCGTCTGTTTACATTCCAGCGTCTTGAATTTATACTAACGGAAGCAAAATCTTTTGATGAAAAACCAAAGCGCAGAACCAAAAAAAACAATCCGAACATTTGCCTTCGCTTCCTTTCTGAATGACTTAGGCTCTGACATGATCTATCCTGTCTGGCCTCTCTTTGTGACCACAATTTTAAAGGCAAACATGGCTGTCCTGGGTTTTTTGGACGGGCTCGGAGACGCTCTTGTCTCCATTTCCCAGGCTGGTTCAGGGTATTTATCGGACAGAATCAAGAAACGAAAGGTCTTTATCTGGACAGGCTATTTGCTTGGAGCCCTCTCAAGACTGGGTTATTCGATCTCAACAATCTGGCCGCATCTCGTTCCCTTTAGAGCATTGGATCGTGCGGGAAAAATCAGAAGCACTCCACGCGATGCAATAGTAGCTGATGTTTCAACTAAAGAAAACAGGGGCAAAAACTTTGGTTTCTTGAGAGCCATGGATCACCTGGGCGCAGTGTTTGGCATTCTTATCTGTATTGCACTTTTTAGTTTATTGGGATACCGAATTTTATTTGCCCTGGCAGCCATCCCCTCAGTAGTCAGTGCCTTCCTTGTTTTTACCTTAATAAAAGAAAGAAAAGCTGGGCCTATCAAAATCCACAAAGGAATCTCACTGAAAAATCTGGACAGAAACTTCAGGCTTTTCCTTGTTTTGAGTTCGTTCTATGCCCTTGGAGCCTTCAGCTATTCTTTTTTACTCATCTATGCCAAAAAATTTGGCTTTAGGCTGTCCTCTGTCCCAGTCCTTTATTTAATCTTTACGCTCTCTGCCTTTCTATTCTCTTATCCTTTTGGAAAACTCTCGGATAAGATAGGAAGAAAATCCGTACTCTTAATCTCTTACCTTTTCTGGATCGCAGTCTGTCTTATCGTAATTTCCGAACCAAATCGAATGATGATAATACTCATCTTTATTCTTTATGGAGCTCATAAGGGAGCCTTAGAGCCTGTGCAAAGAACCTTTGTCTGCGAGCTTGCTCCCCCAGAATTCAGAGCAAGCTGCTTGGGTGGATTCCAGATGATAATCGGTTTATGCACCCTACCCGCTTCCTTTGTCGCAGGAGTGCTCTGGGATACACTCGGTATTCTTGTCCCCTTCTATCTTTCACTCATTCTTACAATTATATCGGGAACTATGCTCCTTTTTGTAAAAAGACGTTAGTCTACGACTCATCTCATGATTTTTACAATTCAGAATATTATCTTGGCTCTCTTGCTTTGCAAACTCATGAAAATTGTTTCGCTTATTTATTCTTCTTCCTCTTCTGGTTTAATCCGACCTTCTTTGATGGCCTCTTTAATGACTTTTTGATGAAGGTGGATTGGGACTTCTTCGTAACGAGAAAATTCCATGATAAAGGATCCCCTGCCCCCAGTGATTGATGTGAGGGTAGGTTCAAAATCAAGCATTTCGGCCATGGGAACCTGGGCTTTTATGATGCGCAAATTTCCCCTCTGCTCCATACCCTGAACTTTCCCTCTTCGCCCGTTAAGGTTTCCCATGATGTCTCCCATGTAGGCTTCGGGCGTGTAGACTTCAATATTCATGATAGGCTCAAGCAGTGTTGACTTTGCTTCTTTCATCCCTTTTTTAAAAGCCATAGAGGCAGCAACCTTGAAGGCGATATCGGAAGAGTCAACATCATGGTAAGTGCCATCATACAGGATTGCCTTAAAATCAATAACGGGATAACCAGCTATCACTCCTTTTTTTCGCGCTTCTTGAATTCCTTTCTCGATAGAAGGAATGTAGTTTTTAGGAATAGACCCTCCGAATATTTTATCCACAAATTCAAAATCCTTTCCTCTGGGGAGAGGTTCCATTTTTATCCTAACGTCTCCATACTGCCCGCGGCCTCCTGTCTGCTTCTTATACTTACCCTGAACATCTGATTTTCCTTTAATGGTTTCTTTGTAAGGTATTTTAGGAGGCTTGAGCTCGACATCTACATTATATCTCTTTTTTAACCGATTGGTAATGATCTCCACATGGAGCTGGCCGTTCCCAGAAATGATTAATTCGTTTGTTTGGGGCTCCCTTTCAATTCTTGCGGTGGGGTCCTCTTCTGTAATCCGGTGAATTGCCTGGGAAATTCTATCCTCATCTGCACGGGTTTTGGGTTCAATGGCAAAGGAGATAGATGGCTCGGGAAATCCGATAGGAAAAAATTCAACAGAACTCCCCTTGGCACAAAGCGTATCTCCTGTTGAAGTTTCCCTTAATTTAGCCGTGGCTACAATATCACCAGCTTTAGCCTGCCCCGCTGGTATCTGTTCCTTTCCTTGAAGGAAAAAAAGGCCTCCCAGCTTTTCAGCCCCATCCTTACTGGAATTCATAACAGTTGAATCCGGATTTACTCTTCCGGAGAAAACTCTCAATAATGAAATTCTTCCTGTGTAAGGATCGGAAATTGTTTTAAAAACTAGAGCAGAGAAAGGCTGGTCAAGAGAAAGCTTAACAGTTCCCTTCTCTCCTTCTATTTCTCCTCTTTCAAGAGGAGAAGGCAAGAAATTCACAATTCCATCAAGGATAGGTTGAGCTCCTATGTTTAAGAGGGCAGACGCAATAAAGATAGGAAATATCTCCCCGTTGAGTATACTTCTCCTAAGGCCCTCAATGAGCTCCTCAGGAGAAAGCTCTCCTTTTTCAAAATATTTTTCCATCAATTGCTCATCGTTTTCGGCAACCATTTCTGTCAGCTCTTCAAATTTCTTGTCAGCTTCCTCTTTTAAGTCTGAAGGAATCTCTTCTTCTTTGAATTTTCCGCTTTCATTCTTTTCAAAAATGTAAGCCTTTCTGCTGATTAAATCCACAACTCCAGTAAACTTTTCCTCTTCTCCAATCGGGAGCTGAATTGGAACAGCTTGGCGACCGAAAACTTGATGGATGGATTCTACAGTTCGTTTAAAGTTGGAGTTTTCCCGGTCTAATTTATTGATGATAAGGATTCGAGGAAGGTTAAACTCTTTGAGCATTTCCCACACTTTTTCTGTTCCGACCTCGATACCTGCTACTGCACAGATCACAACCGCCCCTGAATCCACTGCTCTCAAGCTCGCTCTTGTATCCCAGAGGAAATTAGTATAACCAGGACAATCCACAATATTAACCTTTTGGCCATTCCACTCTAAAAAACAGGCAGCCGAATTGATAGAAATATTTCTTTCTATTTCATCTGGATCATAATCAGTCACTGTATTGCCTTTCTCAACTTTTGTAAATCTGGTTGTTACCTTCGAATTAAACAGGAAGGCGGATGTCAGTGAGGTTTTCCCTGAAGATCCATGACCGATGATTGCAATATTCCTAATTTTATCTGCAGTATAATCTTTCATTTTGGAGCCTCCCTAGAAATACTAGATTCGATTCGTAATAATTTATATTTTCGGCTTCTTTTGAAAAATGACAACGGATATAATACAACAAAAATCCCCTTCTTCTCAAGATAAAAAAAAGTTACTTCTTTTTTTCTTCCAGCTTGGCTAAAAAATTTTTTAAATCTTGCGGCAAGTGAGAAGAAAATTCAACCTTCTCTTGCGTCTCAGGGTGGAGAAACGAAAGACAAGAGGCATGAAGGAAAAGACGTGGAAAGCTTGGCTTTGACTTTCGACGTCCATAACGGGTATCACCTGCTAAAGGATGGCCAGAGGCAGCCATGTGGACTCTTATCTGATGAGTCCTTCCTGTGAGCGGTTTTATTTCCAGGAGCGAAAATTTTTCATATTCTTTCTGGACAGAGTAGTAAGTCTCGGCCTCCCTTGGTTTTTTGGTTTTCACCGAAATCCTCTCTCCATGCTTTACATGACGTCCTATAGACCAACTTATTTTCCCTTTTTTTTCGGGCATTCTTCCCCATATAAGGCCCAGATAGGTCTTTTCCACTTCCCTCTTTCTGAATTGCTGCTGGAGCAGCTCATAAGCTTTCAGGTTTCTGGCGACAACCATCAATCCTGATGTTTCCTTATCCAAACGATGGACAATCCCTGGCCTCTCTTCTGGGCCAACTTCCTTGAGATCCGGAAAACGGTAAAGTAAAGCATTGATAAGAGTATGATGCCTCTTCCCTGCTCCAGG
>CAYTBG010000007.1:0-44760 GCA_964435925.1 uncultured Eubacteriales bacterium
TGAAATCGGCCCGCCCGAAGGGTAAATTAGGCCGACATATAATAAAAAGAAACGCATTTGAGACCGATTGAATGTTCTGCTAGAGGTGAAATCAGCATAACGAGTAGATATCAGTGAAAATAAATATTGGTGTCGGCCTAATTTATGAATAATTCAGGCTAAGTAACTGTAAGCATCTCCATTTCCATGAGTCGACCTTTTATCCATGAACCCTTTTTAATCAGAAAATTCCGTACAGGAGAGATAAAAAAATCAGAGTGTATCTCTTGCAACAAATGCTTTAACCTGAGAGGTATTGGGTGCGCTCAGCTCATAAAGAAAAAGGGGACACTATCTTAATTCCACAACTTTAAACTCTCCTTCATGAAACACTTTTTCATCTTTCCTTTCCTGATGACTACATCATTTTTCATATGATATGTTTCGTACGGCATATCTGATGGTAAAAATCACTGAAAATAGTGAGGGATTTGGGGTGAGGATCAACATGAAATTCCAATAAATTAGGAGGAGATAAGAGATGAGAAAGGGGCGAGAGATATTTATAAAGACCGGTCTGAGATTAACTGGGATAAGGTAGCGGAAGTTTACGGGATTAAGGAATTAATAAAAAATATAAAGTTCTGAAAAGGATAGAAGGACGATTTCTTTTAACAGCTCATCGAAGAATATTTTATAACCGAAGCAGGAAAAGAATATCCTAACAACTTAACTGTCATTAATTATGACAATTACAAATTCTTCAAAGTAGAAGTACACGTGGTTTGGGATTAGACTATAATTCTTTTTTTTATTGTGTATCTTCGGTATCGATTATCTTGTAGTTCACTCCTTCAAAATTGACTATAACGTTTTTAGCAACAGAAAGATATTTCGCGATTCCAGGCTTTGCGGAAAGAAGACGAAAATATTCCTCTGAATTAAAGCGAACCTCTTTTACAGCGCTTTCTTCTTCATAGCGGCTGTCCACCCAGTATTTATCCTTCAGGTAAAAAGTCTTGTCCTCTTTAAATTTTATCATCTGAGAAACAACTTGAGGAGCCTGAGCTACTGCTTTTAGTTTCTGCATGCTCCTGGCAATTTTCACCGCACCTGCACCGGTCACGTCACGAGCTTTAAGAGCTTCTTCCGCCTCCGGGGCTGCCATATCAAGGAAACGCCTCTCTTTCTCAGTAACAAGAAAGGACGTATAAGGAGTTACGATTCCGTATTTTAACCCAAGTTTTTTTACTTCGTCGACAAGCTCCTTATTTGTTCCCTGGAGTCGGATCTCTTCTATAAGATAGCCTATCCTTCTCGTAGCCCAGAGACGGGGGAGAAAATTATAGGATTCCGCTTTGACAAGCTCTTGATCTCTAAGGATAAATCTCTTGGCTTCCTTCCCTACTTTTCCGGAAAGGGCCACTGTCACTTTGCCTTTGCCTGTATACTTTCCTACCAACACCAACTGCGAGCCTTTAAACAGATCAGGCATCACTCGGGGATAGGTGTCTCTCACTTCTATGCCTTTAAAATCGATCTTCACATCAGAAAGAAGAGGCGATGAGATTTTTTCATAATAATTTGATACGGCAACTTCAAGATTTTCGTCCTCAGCCACATAAACCGAGGTTCCCCTGTTATCAGAAGAAATCCTGTCCAAGAGCTCTGTGTTGACATCGTAGCCAACTCCAAAGGCGAAAATACGGGTCTTAAGCTCATTGGCTTTACTGATGTTTCTCATTATTTCTGCAGTCCCGGTAATGCCTACTGTGGGCAGGCCATCGGTGAGAAAAAGAATATAGTTAGGTCTTTCTCCAGGCTCAATCATCTCCAATGCTTGAAGCAGGGCATCGTTTATGTTGGTTCCTCCAGAATCTTCTACCTCGTCCACAAAGCGAAGAGCCCTCTCTATATTTTCTCGACTAGCAGAAATAATCTCAGAAGAAAACAAGCTCACTCCATCATCAAAATCCACAAGAGAGAACTTATCTTTCTTATCCAAATGATTAATGATAAAACGCACTGCTTCTTTGGCCTGCTTGATTTTCTTCCCGCTCATGCTTCCAGAACTGTCAAGGACAAAAATAAGATTCTTGCTGAGGATCTTTTCTTTTTTACCCACATAAGAGGGCGAGGCTAAAAGCATGTAATAATTATCTTCTGGACCTTCCCAGTTCATGAATGAAAGCCCGATATCATCTTCGGAAAGAGAATAATAGACAACAAAGTCCTTTTCCGGCTTGATGTTTTTTTCCTCAAAGCCCACTCTTGCTTTGCCTTTTCCTTCCTTCCTCACAGAAACGTTATGAGAAGGTGAATAAACATTGGAAAGAGGAATCTTTGAGCTAATTTCGACTGAGATAGTTACCTCCTGCAGGGGGTGGAGGGAAAATCTCTCTGTGTTTAAAGGATACACATAGCGGATAAGGTTTCTCTCAGCCTTGATAATCTCAGTGTATGACAGTTGGATTCTTTTCTCTCCATTAGCAGGAATCGGGAAAACACGGGCTCGAAACATGTTGCGCCCTACATATTCAAGAAGAGCAGGATCTTTCATCCTCCGGACAATATCTTCATAGATCCGGCGCGCTCGGTCCCTATCCAGGATTTCTCCCTCAACCTTTTTACCTCCGATGTACATCGAGAACTCAGAAATAGAGGCTCGTTCTGGCAGAGGGAAAATAAAGATTCCTTCAATATCTCGGTTGTGATTATTGATAAAAACCTGATCAATTGAAGTTTTCGCTACCTGGTTTATGATCTCAACATTTACCCGGTGGTATTTGACGGTTAAAGGAGGAATCCTCTCCCCGGGGCGCGGCACGGGGACGATAAATCCGTCGGCAAAGAGGCCAACCACAAAAACGTTAAAAAGAACAAAGAAAAAAATAATAATAAATGGTTTAAATTTAAGTTGATTGTTGTTTTTCATTTCTTTACTCCTCAATCAAAGCTTTTTTCCGCTTCACATATATTAAAACTCTCTTTTCTTTGTTAAAGTTTCGCCAATGTCTCCCTTTTCTAACAAACGTTCTATTCTCTTCATAAGCTCTTCCACAGAGCTAAACACTTCTGCAGGCATCGAAGCGAACCTTTCCTTATCTTCATTTAAAATAAAAACATTAGGTATTCCCGCTTCCTCAGCAGCCTTGATATCAAAATGAGAATCTCCCACGACACAACATTCCTCTTTTTCCAGTCCTAACTCCTCCAAAACAGCCTGAAAAGGAGCTCCAGAAGGCTTCCAGAGGCCGCTTTCGCGGGAGATGATACAATCAAATTCAAGGTTGAACTTCTCTAAAAGGAAAGAGACGTTCTTTTGAGAGTTATTCGTCACCAGGGCTATCTTTATTCCTTTCTTGTTTAATAGGTCCAGAAATCCTCGTATCCCTGGTTTTAGTCGAGCCTTCTGGGTAGCCTCGCTTTCATGCTTTTCCAGCACTTTCCACTTCTCTAATTTTTCCGGCTCTTCCAGGCTTTTGAGGTAAATAAGTATTGGTTTGCCTTGGGAGTTCAATTCTGCTTTAATTTGATTCCAATCATAGGTTACATCGACAACTGTACCGTCCATATCAAAGATTACGCCTTTCAATTTCATCTAAACTTCCTTCTTTCTCTATGGCAAAGGCATTTATCTCTTCACTGCTTCACTCTACCTACCTCATAAAGAGGCTCTCCTTTGCTAACCGGAGGAGTATATACGATATAAAGAATTATTCCGCTAAAAGGAGCTCTCAGCTCTTCCTTCACATTCCCGAGGTGATCTGTAACATACCCGACTTTCTCTCCTTTATTGACATAATAGCCCATCTTGGTCTGAGGATAAAAAAGGCCATCTGAGCTAGAGTAGATGACTTCATAATGATCGATCCAGACAGGGTCGGAGACAAATTCTGGTTTTCCCTCGATCATCTTAAAGAACCTCATAACACTGAGAATGCCTTTAATGTTGCGAATAATAGACTCTTCGTCGGTCTTGCCCAAGTATCCAGATTCTGTTGTGATGGCAGGCTTTGAATGGAGAATAGCGGTATTCCCCAAATACTTGGAATGAGCTTTGTCCTTGGTGCGGGATTTATCAATGATGATATACTTTATTCCAAAAGCTAACACCATATTACGGCTTATCTCATCTGCCTTTTTATCACCGCTCTGCATCCAGTAACAATAAGGAATAAGGGCTTCATTTCCGTCTCCGCAGTGAAGATCTACGAGAAAATCGCATTTCTTAACAACCTCTTCTGTCAAGACATGAGCAATCCTCTGGGAAATTGTGCCTTGCGGATCGCCTGGAAAAACTCTGTTCAAGTTCTGCCAATCATCTGGATTGTAATAGATGATTCTTTTCTGAAACGCGGGCAGATGAGCTATATGAACTAATATCAATGTCCCTTTTAAAGATTGAGGATCAATCATTTTTTTCAATCGATAAAGGGCTAAAATGGGAGGATATTCATAACCGTGCACACCAGCCACAAGCGCCAGAACTTTCCCCTCTTTTGAACCGTTGATTATGGTCAGAGGGATAAAGGTGCCGATTCCATCCTTTTCAGGAACAGACAAGTATCCAGACTTTATTTCCCCAGGATTAACCTTTAAATCTCCAATCTGGAATGAATCGTTCTCTCCAGAACCATAGGAGAATAAAGATAATCCCCAAACCAAAAAAATGCTTATCACGACTCTCTTTAAATTCAGGTGTTTCATTGCTGTTCAACCTCCTCTTATCTTAAGATGTAGTGCTGTTTATTTTATCCTATTGTATAGGCCAGGTCTACAGACAATTAATAGTGGGGAAAAAGGGGACAGGCTACTTTTTCTGTAAGAAAGAGGACAGAGACTAATCCTGGACAGAAAATCAGAAAAAGTAGCCTGTCCCCTTTTTTCAGACAATTGATAGACTTGAAATTGCTACCAACTCACTTAGAATTCAGGGTGAAGATATTTCTTTTTTTTTATTGCTTCTTAATTTTTGATTTGTTATAATGCACCTCAGAAAAAATCTTAAAACATAACTTTATAGGGAGGAAGTCCTATGGGAAAAGCATTGGCTATCTTAGGAGGCTTAATTGCCATGGCAGCTGGCGTTTATCTGGTTATTCTTATATGGCCGCAGCAATTCATTGATCTCGTTTTCGGATGCATCCCCCCCATACTTTTCTTTGGCGGTCTTATTGCTCTAATCGCTGGAATAAGCGGCATCAAAGATGCTGCGAGAACGAAAAAGCTGGAAGAGGAAACTAAAGAAGAAGTCAAAGAAGAAGCAGCAGAAGAAGAAGAAAAAAAAGAGGAAGAGACAAAAGAATAAAATAAAAAAAACTCCAGGTTTTCTCTTTCTCTACTGCAACTTTTCTTTTTCGTCACAATAAAGAGAAGGCAGGCTTTCAAAATAATGAACATTTCTGTTATTTTTTAACTCCTATAATTTCTTCCTTCCCACTAGAAATAATTCTTGACTTGTAATCCACAATTTGGTAATTTGTAACTAAATTACAAATTACGAGAGGTATTAATTATGGAAAATAAAAAGACCACGCAAAAAACAAAAACAGGAAAAAAAGAAAAGAAACACCACAGTACTCTCGACGAATTGGGTGCCCAAGTCGAAAAGATCGCAGTAAAGACGGCTGAATCGATCAAGAAAGTGATCGATAAAGCCATGGTTGCTAGAAATACAGTTCTGACGATCCGTGTCAATGATGAAAGTAAGGAAAAGCTGAGAATGTTAGTTGATGTTGGCTTGTTCAAAAGCCGCTCTGAGAGCGCAGCTTTTCTTATTCAGGAAGGCATAAAAAGCCAGGAAGCTCTTTTCACTAAGATTTCAACCAAGATAAAAAAAATAGATAAAATTAAGGACGAGCTCAAGGACATAGTCTCTGAAGAAATAGAAAGCGAAAAAACTCCGTGAGCGCTTGATTTATCAAATCCGCGCTTTTTGCCTTCTTGCCTAACTAAGGAAAGCTATGATAATATTTTTTTTGTGGCAAATCTCAATGTCGTTCTTTTAACCGTACTCGTCTCCCTGCTTCCCACAACAACTCAGAATATAGAAAAAGCATTCCTCCAAAACAATCCTAAAATTCTCTATTCTCTCTTCTCAGCCAAAAGTTCTATAAATATTTCTCTTCCCGAACCTATTTCCTTTTCAGACCAGCTTTCTAACCAACAAGCATATTTTCTCTTCCGAAAAATATTTTCCGCCTATACCACCTTTGAATTCTACTCAGAAAAAGAGCTTCCCTCTGACCTTGAAAATCAAAACTTTATATTTAAAGCCAGGTGGTCTTTTAGGGACAATAAGAACAATAACCAGTATGTCATCCATGTCTTCTTTTACTTAATAAAAGAAAAAAACAGTGATTCTTCCTTGGGGCAAAGCCTGAAAAATAATAATTCCAAAATCACCTGGAAAATAATAGAAATTAAGGCAGAGAAAATTTGAATATCCTTAAAGGATCGATAAAAAAAGAAGGATTCTTTTACTGGTTCTTCTTTGGAACCATACTCTCCGCAATTATTTTGATTCTTTCCCTCTTCCTCCCCGCCTTCGTTTCTTCAAATTACTATCAGAAAAGCCTGAGCCAATTGAGAAGCCAGGCCAAGGCGATTAAAAGCGAATTTTCGAACATCATTAGCGAAATAGACCAGAAACAAAAATTAATTTTAGATTCCCCTTTTCCCAGAGAAAAAGAGGAAATATTCAATCTGTTCAAAAAACTAGACTTGAACAAAGAAAAAGAAGGGATCAGCTACCTCAACAGTGAAGGAGATCTCATCCTGTGGCTGGGCAACGTAGTCGACCCGATGAAGGTTCTATTCTCTGAGGGAGAAAAAGTCAATTTTCTCCAGCAAAAATCTTCTTTCCTCATCCAGCACAAAGCTTCTGTCTATATAGTCTCTCTGCAAAAAGTGAGAAAAGATGAATATGTTATTTTCTATCGCCTTTTAGCCTTCTCACCTCAATTCAAAGCCCCATACTTAAAGGAATATCAATTCTTAAAAGCAAGACTGCTGAGCAACTGCGCTATTTATTACTGGGATTTCCGAGAAGATGTTTCAGGACTTGAAAAACTCTTCTCCAGACACAAAGACGAATACCTCGGCCAGCCAAGGCTTCAGGACGAGATTCAACCTATGCTTTTTCCCTTGAGGAACGAAAAGAACAAAATAGTCGCTACCGTAACGCTCAGCTCTCCAGCTCTTCCAGCAAAAATTTCTAGCCAGAAAGAAAATTTTCTTCTTGTTTTTTATCTACTCCTCGGGACCTCGCTTCTCTCCCTTCTGATCTATTTTGTCAAATCTCCCTCTTTTCACAGGGAGAGAAAACCTTTGCCTGGCTTACTCATCATCCTGATCTTGATCGGGCTAAGGTTCATCTTTTTCCCTTTAAGCAATTTAGAAAAAATCCAATCTCTTCCTTTCTTTTCTCCTTCTTCAGCAAGTTTTTTCTCCCTCTGGGACCTCACTAAATCTCCAGGCGATATTTTCCTCACTTCTTTCTTTCTCTTTTTAATCATGGGCTGCTTGGTTGTCTATTCTCGAGGTCTTCTGGAGAGCAAAAAAAGAAAATTCTCGCTTATTATTTCGGGGGCAGCGAATTCCATCTTTATTTCAACTTCGTTATTTTTTATCTTTATTTTTCAAGAAATCTTATTCCGCCTTGTTTATCACTCCAACATAAACCTGCTTCGCTTTTCTTTCGATTCTTCATTCTTCCTCCTCCACCTCAGCATTCTACTTTTTTTCCTTGTCTCCTTTTTTGCCATCTTTATAGGATTGAGAATAGCTTCACTCTATTCCTTGAATCTTTTCTTGCCTCTCCTTATTCTTTTGCTGCAGTTTGGAGGTTATTTTCTTCTTTTTAAGGAAAGAAATATCCCCCTGCTTTTCCTACTCCAAGCATCGATCATCGTTTCTACCTTATTTCTTGCTTTCATCCCCAAATTCATAAAAAGAAAAGAAGTTTTATTTTCAGCTTTTCTTTTATGTGCGCTATTCATATACACTTCTCTCCACTACTCCTCCTCAAGTCGAAACCGGTCTCTCGTTCAGAATTCTCTTCAAAATATCATAAAATCCCAAGAGCACTGGGGGATCTTTTTATTAAACCAGTCCTTGCCTGAAATCGACGAGCAGCAAGAATCCATAGTCTCCTTTCTCCGCGGCTCTGAATGGTATGACCTAGCCCATTCTCTCTGGGAAAGGACTCTTGTCGCAAAATTCAACTGGTATTCGAGTTTAGAGATATTAAGCCCTGAAGGAGAGCTTCTCTCCCGCTTCTCTTTAAATGTCCCCAAGCTCTATGGTTTTGATCTCGACCTCCCGCTCAGCCAGGAATGGTCCATATCCCACCTGAATATTCCATTTATGGGCGAAGAAAAGGATTTTCTCTTCGGATATAAAGACTGGCTTGAAGAAGAGAATCATCTGGGGAGGACAATTCTCTACCTTTCCATCGATTACGACATGCTTCCCTTTCTGTATTCAGCCAATCCATATTTTGAACTCCTAAGAGTGACTTCCATCCCCTCTCTTAATCAGTTTAACTTTGGTTTTGCAATTTTTGATTCTGAAGGAAAACTACTCTTCAATCCCAATAAGATATCCTCGGGCATCGCTCCAGCTATCCTGGAAAAAATCGAAACTTCCCAGGATTCCCTCTGGTCATTTTTTACTGACAAAAAGAGAAAATTCCAATCTTTCTATTTCAAGAAAGACAATAGAATATACTCTCTTTTCATGCCGAAAAAAAATTTCTTCAATTACTCTGCAGAATTCATAAAGCTTCTCTTCTTCTATCTTGCATTCTCTCTCTTGTTCCTGTTTCTGGTGTCTCTTGCTTCAGGGAAAAAAATCAGAAATCCCTTCTGGTCTTTCTCAAACCGCGTCTATATTTCTTTCGCTGCCATAGCTCTTATCCCCCTTCTACTTTTCACTTTTTTCAGCAGAAGTTTCTTTGCCCAAATTTTTACCCAGCAGTTTCAAGAGAAAGCTGAGGCCCAAGTAAATTTTGCCCAGCGTTTAGTGGATGAATTTATTCTCCTCCAGCGCGAGGAGATGGTTTCACTTACTCTTCCTCCTGAAGATGTGGTTCTATCGATAAGCTCTACTATTTCAAATGATGTGAATCTATACCAAGACGGGAAGCTCATCTCTTCCAGCCGCCGGGAATTTTTTGATTATGGGCTTCTCCCCGAGCTTATAGATGGTGAAATCTATTATAAAATTCAGTATGAGAACAATCCTTTCTACACCCAAACTCAAAAAATTGGTGATTATTCCTTCCACAATATCACGATTCCTTATTTTCTTGGGGATTCTCTCCTCCTCATCTCTCTTCCCTTTCCTTTAGAACAGGAAGAAATATCAAAAGCAACTGAAGATTTGATTGAATTTCTATTTTTTATTTCTATCTTTTTTATAGCCGTTGTCCTCATTTTTGCTCGAGGGATAGGAAGCACGATCATAACTCCCGTAAAAAAGCTTCTGAATGGGACAAAAGAAGTGGGCCTGGGAAATCTTGAGATATCCATCCCCCATAAGCCTCAGGATGAAATGAAAACTTTAATTGATGGCTTCAACGCAATGGTTGAAAACCTAAAAAAACACCAGCAAGATTTGGCAGACATGAGTAAAAAAGCAGCTTGGGCAGAAATGGCCCGGAGAGTTGCTCACGAAGTTAAAAATCCTCTGACTCCCATTCAGCTCTCAGCAGAACATTTATTAAGAGTTTATCATGATAAAAAGGAGGACTTTGATAAGGCTTTAAAGGAATCAGCTTCTTATATTATCAAAGAGGTGGAAAACCTAAGAAAAATCGCCGGGGAATTCTTGGCGACTTCAAAAGAAACATCTCTTCAAATCGAATCCTTCGACCTAAAAGAACTCATGCAAGACACGATTGCCCCTTATAAGAAAATGCTTTCGGAAAGAATCAAATTCAAAGAAAAATACGAAGGCCGGGATTTTCATTTTATGGGAGATAAAGGTAGAATAAAAATTGTGTTAAGAAACATTCTCACCAATGCCATTGAAGCCATTCGAGACCAAGGCGAGATCGAAATCAAGGCATCCAGGGGAAAAGCAGGAATAACGTTCGAAGTCAAAGATACTGGAATCGGTATGGAGAAGGAGATGCTCAATAGAATTTTTGACCCTGATTTCTCGACAAAAGATGTCGGAACAGGTCTTGGTCTCCCTATCGCCAAAAAGATCATAGAGGACCATGGAGGATCCATTAAGGCGTCGAGCGAAGAAAACAAAGGGACTAAAATTTCAATAAAGCTCTCCCAGCAGGAATAATTCTGAAAAAAGGAGTCTGAGGAATGACGAAAATTCTGGTCACTTACTTAAGCCAGACTGGAAACACAAAAAAAATAGCCGATGCGATCTTTGAGGGCCTGGAAGGAGATAAAACGATAAAGCCTATGGATGAAGTCCAAGAGATAGAGGGCTACAGCCTTATTTTTATAGGTTTTCCTGTTCATTCTCACAGCGTTCCCTTCAAAATCGAGAACTTTTTGCGAAAAATCCCTGAGGGGAAAAAAATCGCCCTTTTTTCAACCCATGGCTCCCTTCCTGGTGGCCGTCTGGCAAGAGAAGCATTGGAGCATGCCGCTGTCATTGCCTCAAAGGCAAAAGTTTTAGGCACCTTTTCTTGCAGAGGAAAAGTCTCCATGGCTGCCCTTGAAATCTTGAGCAAATCTCCAGAGCACAAAGTCTGGGCAGAAATGGCTCCATCATCCCAGACTCATCCAGATGAGGGAGACATAGAAGACGCCAAATCCTTTGCCAAATGGGTCATGACCCTCAGCACACAGGATGAGGCTTAGATAAGGGTGGATGTAATTTTATCTTCTATCAGAGTGAGTGAATGAAGCAAAAAATGGAGAAAACTAGTGCACTCTAAAAAAAGGAAATTCCTAAATTTCACGTCAAGTGTACTTTGATATCTTAGTAGCTCTCCTGCATTATCCCGACGATGATGGCGAGGAAGATAGCGACGATCCAAACTCCAAGTCCCCACCATGCCCATTTCTTTTGGACTCTTTTGAAATGTTCAACGCTTTCCCACCTTTTATACCTCCAAGCCCACTCGCTACCCTTGGCTCCTCCGACGATAGCCATGATTATTCCAACGTACGGGATTAAGCACAGAAGCATGATGTAGACTTTGTTTCCGACTCCCCATATCCATTCAAGCAATAAAGCTCCCCAATTCCACTTCTTTACCTCGGCGGGGACTACTGCGAGCGCACCCTGTCCCGACGTGTTTGCAAGAACATCTCCGCTTAGATCGAGTCCGCATGAGGGACAGAATTTGTCCTCACTCGTTACGGCTGAGCCACATCGAACACACTTAAGTTCTAATGTTTTGCCGCAACTCGGGCAGAACTTGCTCCCTTCCGAGATGACGGCTCCGCAGTACTTGCACGTGTTCTCTGCTGGCTTTGAAGGATTCTGAGCTTCGTTCATGGTTGCACCTCCTCTTTATATCTCATAAAAACGGTCACAGACCGCTTAGGATACCCAGCTTCTGCTTAAGATCAATGTTATGTCGATGCTTACTATAATATTCATATTTATTTTTTTTTCAAATATTCATTTCACACCTACTTAAGCCAGGGAGGAAACACAAAATAATAGCCGAAGCGATCTTTGAGGGCCTGGGCAGAAATGGCTCCATCATCCCAGACTCATCCTGATGAGGGAGACTTAGAGGACGCCAAATCCTTTGCCAAATGGGTCATGACCTTTTCACGTGGCAGAAAACAGGATATTATTACGTGGGCTTGACATTCTGATTTGAAGTAATTGACCTCATTTTATTCGTGTGATATAAGCCATTTAAGGAATCAATATGGGAATACTAATCAAATAATTGAGAGAATTTTTAGAACTAATACAAACGCAATTATTCCAGTGTCATCGCGAGGAGCGAAGCGACGTGGCGATCTCGTTAATTCATCTTAAGAGATTGCCACGCCCTTTCAGGGCTCGCAATGACATTGTAAAAATATATATTGCGTTTATATTAAAAAGGGAATTGTTGCGCGCGAAAAGAGAGCTATCCATGAAAAAAGATTGTTTTCTTTCTGTTTTCCATGATGCTCAGCACTGGCTTGATACGGAGTGAAACATACAGGCGCCAAAAGAAAAGAAATGGTTGATTTGAAGGAGAATAAAAATGAAAAAAATTAAAAATTTCATCGGTGACCATTTTGAAGGGCTTATCATCATTCTGGTTTTGATAGGAGTTTTGGGCATTGCTTTCCTTATCCACTATAAATTTGAATTTCTTAACTTTTTTTTCCTTCCCATCATTCTTTCAGGATATCTTCTCGGGAAGAGGAAAACCATTTTAACTGCATTCTTTTGTATTGCATTGGTCTTCCTTTATTTGATTTTTTATAAACTCTATCTCGGCTTGGAAGTGGCATTTTCAACTGGTGAAATAATCAGGATAGCTACTTGGGGAGGCTTTCTGATCTTGACCGCGGCGATCATCGGGACATTTGCCGAACAAAGAGAAAGGCGGCTCGAGAGAATGAGGAGATCCTATTTTGGAGCGCTAAAAATTATGCTCAAGTATCTTGAAGTTGCTGATGAGGAAAAACCTCGTTCCTTGAGAGTATCTCTTCTTGCTGGAGAAATTGCCAAAACTGCAGAACTCAGCAAGACTGAAGTGGAAAACATTAAATCAGCTGCTCTCCTTTATGAGGCAGGAGATTTGCAATCCGGCCTTCCCTTCTACGAGGAAATAGTCAATTTCATATCAGGTGATATGAAAATCCCTGAGGAGCGGGCGATGGATAAAGAACAGGTGGAGTTGAGTACAATGGCTTCTTTACTGAAAACAATCGAGCCTCTTCTTGCCGGATATTTTCACCATTATGTAGAAGAAGCGGATAAGCTGGATAAGGACTTAAACGCAATTCCCTCTGGCAGTAGCATCATTGCCCTTGCCAATCTCTACGATAGAGTCGAGAATAAAGTGCCGACTTCTCTGGGAGAAGTAACGATTGAAACCTTGGAGGATATTGAAAAGCTTTCAGGGCGGAGTTTTTCTACTTCCTTTGTAAGGGCTCTTAAAGAAACGACAAGTGGTCCTAGATTAGCTCCTTCTGATAGATCTTAGGTCAGAGAAGGAATAAAAACATAAACTGGCTTTCTTTCCTGATTAGAAAGTTTTTATCTAAACTTGGAGAAAACCAATAAACCCTAACCTAGGTCGTCCTTTTATTGAAAAAATTTCTATTCGCCGCGAAAATAAGCAGCTTCCCTATCCATTTGAACCTTCCAGTCAGCTTGAGAATAAGTCCAAAAAGGACGGCTAAAGCACCTCCTATAATAAGAATATTTCCCAAGGTCTTGAGCATTCTTCCTTTCTTCTTAGGCTTTCGCCTTTTTTAACCTTCCTACTATTTCATCGGCAACGGTATAGGGGTCGACTTCTCTCTTAAAAATTCTCTCGACAAGACGTTCAAATTCTGATTCTGGGATATTTTGACTGACAGCCTGATAAATCTTTTCACTGATAATGTCCTTTAACATCCAGGATATCAGTCTTTTCTTCCTGGAATCTATGAATTCCTGGCTTTTGCTCTCGACCAATTTATTGATCTCATTAACCAGAGGTTCCACTCCTTCTCCTTCAGTGGCTACAGTTTTGACGATGGGCGGCATGGCATCTCCCTCAAATCCTAAATCAAGCATGGCCCGAAGCTGTCTTTCTGTCTTCTCAGTGTCTGGAGAATCTGCCTTGTTGAGAACAAAAATATCAGCAATCTCCATAATCCCTGCTTTAAAAGCTTGAATTTCATCCCCTGCCCCGGGGATTAGGATGACAAGAACAATATCCGCCAGTTTAACGACCTCAACCTCATCCTGGCCTACTCCGACTGTTTCCACCAGAATAGAATCCTTTCCTGCTGCTTCAAGTATGGTAATGGCCTCTCCTGTTGCCTTCGCTAACCCTCCCAAATGCCCTCTGGCTGCCATGCTCCGAATGAATACTTCAGGGTCTGTGCTGTGCCGCATCATCCGTATTCTATCTCCAAGAATAGCTCCTCCCGTGAAAGGACTGGAAGGATCTACGGCGATAATGCCAATTTTCTTCCCGTTTTTTCGAAGATGCACTATCATTTGGTTAACCAAGGTGCTCTTGCCAGAACCAGGGGAACCTGTAACTCCTACAACAAGTGATTTTCCCGTGCCGGGGAAGATTTTTTTCATCATTTCCTGAGCAGCACTTCTGTTGTTTTCTGCCAGAGAGATAGCGCGGGCAATGGCTCTATGGTTTCCTTTAATTAATTCTTGGGCTAAATCCATCATTTCCGTCTTTCCTGCTCATTCCTTATATTCTGTCTCTTTTAAAGGTTTAATTCTTCTCTTGGGCTTAATCTAATTTTAGAGGCAGGACTAAGATGCAAGTTTGCATAACTAATATAAACGCAATATATATTTTTACAATGTCATTGCGAGTCCTGAAAGAATGTGGCAATCCGTCGTTGCGAGCGAAGCACGGCAATCTCATAAAAAAAGGTTGAGATTGCCGCGTCGCTTCGCTCCTCGCAATAACATTCACTGTATGAGATCGCATAGCCTGTTCCGAGCAAAGCGAAGGAATCTTTTTCGCTCCTCGCGATAACACTGGAATAATTACGTTTGTATTAATATTCGGAAAGAACTTTATGGGCAATAATCCAGCGCTGTATTTCGGAAGTTCCTTCCCCGATAGTGGCTAATTTTGAGTCCCGGTAGAACTTTTCCACAGGATAATCTTTTATGAACCCGTAGCCTCCAAAAATCTGAACCGCCACGGAAGATGCTTTCACAGCTAACTCGCTCGAAAAGAGCTTGGCCATGGCAGATTCTTTGGGAACCTTCTTTCCCTGGTCTTCCATGAAAGCTGCTCTGTAGGTCAAAAGGCGAGCAGCCTCCAGTTCGGTAAAACCATCAGCAAGCATCCATTGAATGGCCTGAAAATTGGCAATAGGCTGATCAAATTGACTTCTCTCTTTGGCATACTTTAAGCTCGACTCCAAAGCCCCGGCAGCAATGCCTAAAGAAAACCCGGCGATACTTACTCGCCCTCCGTCCAAAATGGCCATAGCTTGTTTATAACCATCCCCTTCTTTCCCTATGACGTTCTCAGCAGGGACTTTTACATCTTCAAAAATAAGTTCAGAAGTATCGGCAGATCTTACGCCTAGCTTATCTTCCTTTTTCCCGGGCTTAAAGCCTTTCATTCCTTTCTCTATGATAAAAGCGGAAATGCCCTTCCTTCCTTTCTCTGGATCAGTGACAGCCATAACCACCAGGATTTCAGCTAAAGAACCGTTGGTGATGAAAAGCTTCGACCCGTTTAGCACCCAATAATCTCCCTCTTTTCGAGCTTTAGCTTTTAAAGCCGCTGCATCGGAACCAGCCTCTGCCTCAGTAAGTGCCCAGGCTCCCAAAGTCTGCCCAGAAGCCAGTCTTGTCAGGTACTTCTTCTTTTGCTCTTGATTCCCGAAGAGATTTAAATGATTTGAACAGAGCGAGTTGTGGGCTGCAACAACCAGGCCAACAGAAGGATCTACCTTGGAAATCTCTTCCAGGATAATGATATAGTCCACATTAGAATAGCCTGCTCCCGAATATTCTGGAGGAATGACAATGCCCAGCAATCCCATTTCTCCCAGTTTCTTTGTCAGCTCCTCCGACCATTTCCCTTTTTCATCGTTCTCCTTAATAAAGGGCAGAATCTCCTTATCGGCGAAATTTCGGATTGAGTCTTTTAATATTTTTTGTTCTTGAGTGAATAAAAAATCCATCCTTTCTCTCTACTTAAAAAAGATTAGCGGAAAAATTTAGGAAGATGCACACTTCCCTCCTTATGGCATTAAAATGATCTCCTTTTTCCTTTTTCATATTACTTTTAAGCTTTTCAATAATCAAGGAAAATTTGGTGGGGTCAGACCTTTAAAACTTTTATTATTTGTGATGGAGAAATATTCTGGCTTCAAAAAATAAATATTAAAAAAACTCATAAAGGTCTCTTTTAAAGGTCAGAACTGTTCGGTGGTCTTGGTTTGACATGGTTATTCAAATCGTCTAAATTTAAGGCATGATTGTAGGAATATTAAAGATTATCATTTATGCCTTCTTTGCCTATGTCGGCTACGTGTTCTTCCGTTTTTTCAGAGCCTTGAACAAAGCGAGCAAGCCTCCAAGAGCTCCAAAAGGCACATCGGGCATAATGGTTAAAGATGATTTTTGTAATACCTATCTTCCAAAAGAAGATGCAATCAGGGAAGTTTATGAAGGAAAAGAATATTATTTTTGTTCGAGTGAGTGCCGCCAGAAATTTTTAGAACAAAAAAAATCTTAGTAATCCCGCCTGCAGCTTACCAGGAATCAGAGTAAGTTACCTGGAAGTCTTTGAATTCTCCTTTATAATCTCCCCAGTTTACATCGACTTTTTCCACTTGGGATAAAGGAGGGCCCTCCTTCAGCTTGCTAATTAACTCTTCAATTTTTTCTTTATCCCCTTCGGCTAATGCTTCTACTTGACCACTCCTTATGTTTCTTACCCAACCTGTTAGATTAAGTGAAGAGGCCCATTTTTGAGTATGATCGCGGAAAAAGACTCCTTGAACTCTCCCTGTAACGAAAATATGTGCCCTTGTCTTCATTTGAAACTTAAAATATGTTAGCATAACTCTCGGCAAATAGTAAATAATTCGGGATTCTCAATAATAATAATTTTTTTTCAAGAATAAAAATTTGATTCCTAAAAAAATTCTTCTCTCCGTAGCAGGACATGACCCTACATCAGGAGCAGGTGTCTCACTCGATTTAAAGGTTTTCCAGCTCTTAGGCTTCCAAGGAATGGCTGCTCTAACCTCCATAACTTCGCAGAACACAAATGGCGTTAGGAAGGTTCATTGTCTTCCTCCCGATCTCCTCTGGGATCAGTACAAAACACTTGGCGAAGACGTTTCTTTCTCAGGCATTAAAGTCGGGATGGTCGGTTGGAGAAAAAACATAGAAGTTATAAAACGCATCTTAACAGATAATCCGAACATCAAAAAAGTTGTGGACCCGGTCTTTAAATCCAGCTCCGGGGCTTGGCTTTTAGAAAAGGATTCAATCCCTGGCTACATCTCCGAGATAAAAGGAAAAGCCTCTCTCCTCACTCCAAATTTGGAAGAGGCCAGCATGATATCCGGAATAAAAATCAAAAACACAGAAGACATGAAAAAAGCAGCCAAAAGCATTTTCAGCCTCAGCAACATTCCCTGTTTCATAAAGGGAGGACACTTTCCAAAACAGATGGTCAATTTGCTATATGACGGTAATAAATTTCATTCTTTTAAAAAGGAAAAAATCAAAAAAAAGGTCCATGGAACAGGGTGTTTTCTATCCTCAAGCCTTCTGGGTTACATGGCTAAAGGAAACTCTCTGGAGAAAGCATGTCTTCTAGCAACTCAGCTCACCCACAAAGCAATCAAGAACGCGATCCAAATTGGTCAGGGACAAAACATCATCTCTTTTTAAACTATTTTTTTCCTGCTTCATCCACTTTAAAAAGAAGTCTTTGGAGCAGGATGGGGCCTATAATCTGGTTAATGGCAATAATAGCCAAAACTAAAGCCTTAAACTCACCTCCCCATTCCGGAAAAGCTCTTTCCACAATCACGGCCATTCCCAAAGCGACGCCTGCCTGAGAAATAAATCCTGCCCAACTGCGCTTTTGAACTCCTGGATCTTCTTTGGCAATTTTTGCTCCGACATAAGTACCTGAAAATTTTAAAATGCCTCTCCACACGACAAAAATTAAGGCTAGCACCCAACTTCTACGCAAAGCCTCCAAATTTAGCGAGGCACCAGAAATCGCAAAAAAAACAACAAAGACTGGGACAGAGATTTTTTCTATAGCTTGTATCAGGCTATCTCCTCGCGAAGAAAAATTTTCCACCAAAAATCCAGCTACCAGACATATCATAAGAGGGTGAAGCCCGAGGCTATAGGAAATCTGATAAGTAAAAAAGGCAACTCCCAGAATGAAAACAGCTGCTTCCCTGTTGATAAACTTGAGGTAGAGTACTATCCCTAATCCTACAAGACCACCGAGTAATACAGAACTTCCCACCTCCTGCAAAACCATTGTCATAGCATCAGCTTCAAAGGCTTTACCGGAAAATGCTAAGAATTTAGACAAAGAGAGGGAAAGAGCAAAGATCGCAATAACCAAAAAATCCTTAATGACTGCAGTGCTTAAGATAAGGTCTGTGTATTTGCCCTTGGCATTCGTCTCGGTTATAACAGCTATAGTTGTTGAAGGAGAAGTCGCTGTCGCCAGAGTGCCTAAAAGAATAGATAGAGCAAATCCTTGAGCAAGGGTTTTTTCCGAGAAAAAAGGAAAAAAGGAACGGCCAAAAAGACCAAAAATCACGAAACCAGCGATGATTATGACTGTTTGAAAGATGAGAATAGAGAAAATTGCTTTCATATTTTTTCTGAGTTGAGCTACCCTCATCTCCCCCCCAGCGGTCAAAGCTATTAAACTCAACGCCAGCCCATCAATGAGCTGCAAATTTTCAACATCTCCGATGCTCAGGAATTTCAGGATATAGGGACCGCAAAAAATCCCGGCTAGAATAAATCCAGTGATCTGAGGGAGCTTGAAACGATTTACTGCTTTTCCTATCAAAAAGGCGAAAATCAGTATAAACCCGAGAGAAATGGACGGAGAAAAATTAGGATTGGAGAAAGGAGCTAAGGAGGAACTTTTCAAAAAAAGCATAATAAAAAAAACAACAACCAGCACAATAATATTCATTTTTCTATATCAAGCTTGAGGATAGAATTCTTTAAAGCCCAGGGGCTTAAAAGCTCGCTTAAAACTGTCGTAATCAAGGCTACAGAAACAAAAACATCAATTAGAGGGAATGGATAAATCAATTTTAGGCTAACTATAAAAGCGACTGCAATCCCTCCTGAAGAGAGAAAACATAGACCAAAGAGCGCCGGCAAAGGAAAAGAAAAACGAAGAATCTTTCCAAAAAGACGTAGCGGAAAAGAGTATCCTGCTACCCTTAATATGAGTAAAATAACAACCAAAAGAGCAATTTTATAATCAAAATTAAATTCCCAGAGGGCGCCTATCAGAATAAGAAAAATGATATAAAATGGTTTTTCGGTGGAAAGGATGAGAGGATAGAGCTCTTCCTGAATTCTGGTTAGATTGGAAAAAGTTATACCCAAGACCATGCAGATATACAGGGAAGGCAGGTTAAAATAGGCGGCTGTCCCTGATGCAAAAAATACAAGCCCCAGCAGATAAACCAGTAAATCATGCTCTGAAGTTTTTTTAATCGTTAAAAAATGAAAAACATAAGCGACGAAAATCGGAAATATTGTCGAGCACAGGAGGAGAACAAATCCCTTTACAAAGATATTGCTTTCAAAAAAAGGAAAGTGCCAGAAAGAAGCGACCAAGGCAAGACCTCCTATTCCCCAGAATCCACTCACGCTGACCAAGAATCGAGCTAAGTGAAAGTAGTTCCCTTTTTGGGGGATTTCGGATGAGGCGAAGTTAAGAAGAGAGGGAGAATTAAGACTCAGGAGAAGGCCAAGAGCGACAGCCATCCCATAAAGGAGATAGGAAGGCTCCGAGGGAAAAAGAGATCTTAATAGCCATCCAAAAGCCGCTATAACAAGACAAATCACAAAAAGAGATTGCAAAAGCGAAAGTTCGACGTATTTCTGAGGAAATCTACGAAGATATCTGTATTCGAGTTGGAACCCAAAAATGAATCCTACCCATCCCAGTCCAAGGCTGATTAGAGGATTAAGCCCTTCTAGAACTCCCAGGCTTAAAACATTAAGACCATTCTTCCCCAGAGAAAGACCTAAAAATACATAGATAAGACCGGACAGAAAAAAGTAGCTTAAAGGTAAGAAAAGTTTTTTTCTCTTGAAGAGGAATCCAGAGCCAAGAAAAGCGATAAGCACAAGAAGGCCGAAAGCGAAAATGGCTTTCATTAATACTATATTTCAGGCTTCATGCCCTCGACTTTATCTATCGGAAGCGTTAATACAATGCCAGTTCCCGGCTCATTTAAATTTCCTAAAATCTTCTTAAGCAATTTGATGACAGGCTTTTCCTTTTCATCCTTTATAACAGAAAGAATTGTTTTATTGTGAGACTTTTCCCCTGCAAACATGAATCTTAAGCCAAGGAAAATCGGCACCTCTTCAGACAAGATATGGCCCATTCCACTACTCTCAATGACTGTTGCCCCGGTTATTCCTATTTCAAGAAAGCCCTCCAACACTTCTTCGAGCTTTTCAACCTTGTTAAGAATCAAAATCAAGAGTTTCATTAAATCTTACCTTCCTCTTTTTTTAAGATCAAACGAATATCATAGGAAGACTTAGCCTTCTTTGTTTTCTCCACAAACTTGGTTTCTTTGACCATACGACAAATATGAGCAAGCAGCCTTAGTTGAGAACCGGGATTATCTTTGTTCCCTAATAGGAGGAGGACGATATAGGTAGGCATTTTATCCACGGCTTCAAAATTGATTCCTTTCCTTATTAGAGCCAAAGCAAGAAGAGGCTTTTCAATTTTTCCTATTAAAGCGTGGGGGACAGCTATTCCTTTCTCTAAGCCTGTACTTCCCAGTCCCTCTCTTTTCAGAAGCTCCTCAACAATGCCTTTTTCCTTAGAAATCAGCCCTCTTTTCTTCAGGGCAGAAACAATTTCCTCAAGGACAGATCGCTTATCTCCTGGCTCTATATCAAGGAAAATGTAATCTTCATTTAAAAGTCCGTAGATATTCATTCTTCGCCTCTAAAAGTTGGTTAAAAATTGAGATCCGGCCCTGACTTTGGACATTTCTAAGCTTGCCACTGTCATTTGATGCTTTCCTCTCTATTTATGACCATGATTAGATGTTAAAAGTCAAGGCCTAACTCTAATTTTTTAAAGCAATCTCATAAAAAAAACTGTAGGGGTTTGATTCATCAAACCCACCTTTAATGATGAGATTGCCGCGTCGCTGCGCTCCTCGCAATCAGGCTGTGTCGCAATTTAAAAATAGTAAAAAGTTTGATAAAAATTTCCCATTTAAGGCTATAATTAAGGTGAACAAGCATATTAAATACTCTTTTTTAGGTAGAATGTTTTGTTCGTTTCCCATTTTAAATCTGTCAATTAATTGTGACGCAGCCTGAATGACATTTAATATCCCGTCACTTTGGGACAAACTTTTTTACTTAGAAGGCTTTAGTGTTAAAATTCCTACTCCTTTTTCTTGGATGTCACCAGGGTCGAAGAGCATCGGATGGTACTGGCCTTCTAGCCAGAGGGAGATCTGATCATCGTAAAACCGGTCGAGAAAATGGCCGCTTTCGCCAGAGCTAAGGACACAAACAGAATTTCGAAAATCAGACAAATCAATAATTTGACGATAAGAAACTCCCAAATTTTTTTTAAGCGACGATGATGAAGAGAGTTTAACTGTGAAAGCATCGCCACCAAGAGGGTAAGGACCACGGTTAAGGAATTTCAAAAGAGGGATCTCACCCAATGAATGCTGGAAACGAAAGGAATTTATCTTCATCCAATCCCACCCCTCTGCAGAGCCGTATTGCTTTTCGAGCCACTTATAAGCTTTCTTCAAGCTAATCTCTATTATTTCCTCTCTTGTCTCTACAGTTTGAGTCTCCTTTTTATCGAACCAAAGCGAGAGAGGATCGGAAAGGATTCTGAGAAGTCCAGCACGCTTACGCTTGAAAAGCGAATTAAATCTTTCGTAATCTTCGCCGAGGTCATCTTTGAAGACCTCCTTGTGGAAAAAATCTATGAAAATTTTGTAGAGAGCAGCCTCTTTTCCTGAGGATAACCGTAAATCCCAGTTCTTCAGGATATCAAGAGCCTCCTTTGACTCTCCATTTGCTATCTTTATTTCTTCTATATAAGGGAGAAAAAGCTCTCCCTTTTTGGAAAATATATCATTCTGGATAACCTTCATTGTCTCCACGCTATGCTTTTCCAGCTGAAGGAGCAATTCTTTTATTCTCTCTTCCCTGAAAGGTGCTTCCCACCCATACCCCATGTAATGGGGAAAATTATCAGGAATGATTTTATTGTTAGCAGTGACGATTAATCCGTTCTCGGGATTATAGATATTAGGTTTTTCTTCCTCTTTTAGAAAACCTTGCCATCTGCCTTCCTCTTTCCAACCAGGATAAGGAAAAAGAGCAGATTTTTCTGCTCTTATAGGAATTTTCCCGTTTAGATAATAGCCGATATTCCCCTCCTTATCCGCGTAGACAAAATTCTGTGGAGGAGCGTCAAACAACTTCAAAGCATCAACAAATTCCTGCCAATCTTGAGCTTTATTGAGAAGATAGAATGATTCCATAGTTCTCCCACCATCATAGATCGTCCAGCTTAAAGAAAGATGCTTCTCGTTTTCACTGAGAACAGGAGAAACAACAGGCCCCCGTTCTGTCCAGCTTACTTCTATTCTTTCGGGTTCCTTCTCTCCTCTTATCTCGATTCTTTCTTCTTTTATAAAAAGAGGCTTCCATTCATCGTAATCCCAGTACATATCTTTGGAAGCGTTAAGTTTTTCAACATAAAGATCCTGAACATCCACTCCAGAGTTAGTTATCCCCCAAGCGATAGATTCATTATGGCCGATGATGACCAACGGAACTCCAGGGAGAGAGACGCCTACAGCATTTAGACTGGGACAGACAACATGAATTTCGTGCCAAATGGGAGGGAGGCTGATTTCAAGGTGGGGATCGTTAGCCAAAAGAGGCTTTCCGGATTCAGTGCGGCTCCCGGCCAAAACCCAATTGTTACTTCCCTGGAAAGGAAGCGGGGTGGACCACTCAGACAAAGGCACATCCTCTATTTCGAGGTAAGGCGCGGCGATTCCTTCTTCCAATATCTGGAGGGCTTTTTGGGCACCAAGCTCTTTTACCAATTTTGCTCTTAAAATTTCGCTTTGATAATCTACACAGAGTAGCAAGGCCATTATTTCCTTGACGATCAGAGAATCCAGAGGACTCCATGGTTGAGGTCGATAGCCTAAAAGCAAGAATTCAGGGGGCCAGTTTAGTTTGCGGGAATTCATCCAGGAATTAACTCCCATGCTGTAAGAGAGAAGCAGGCTTTTCATCTTGGATGAGAGCTTCTCAAAATCTTTCCGCGCTGCTTCTTTAAGATCCAAGGTTCTTATAAACCTGTCTCTCTCCAGGGTTTTTCTACCGAATATTTCAGAAAGTTTCCCCAAACCTGCTCTCCGGGTAAGTTCCATTTGCCACATTCTCTCTTGGGCATGAACGTAACCGCAGGCAAAAAAGATGTCTTTTTCGTTTTGAGCAAAAATATGAGGAACTCCCCAACTATCTTTGATTATTTTGACATCTGCTTCTATACCTGTTAAATAGACATTCCCCTTTATTTTAGGAACAGAACGATAAAAATGAACAAAAAAGAAGACGAGACAACCTGATAGAAAAAAAAGGGCAGAGATTATAGCAATCTTAAAAAGTTTTTTCATCAAAAATCAGAATTACCTTGCGACTTTTCCTTAGCACCGACAACTTCATCCGCTTTTCTTAAGACCTCGTCGGAAAATTTAATCCCTTGCTTGGCTGCAGCATCCAGGTTTAAGTGCATCCTCACTTTGCTCATGTATTGAATGGGGATCTTTGCAGGGCTCTCACCGCCTTTAACCCTGATGGCAATTTCTCCCGCTTTATGACCCATCTCGAAAAAATCCCATCCCAGGGCTGCACAAGCTCCACGATGAGTGGAGAGCAGAAAACCGCCAAAAAGAGGAATTGAGTTTTCCTCTGCTACATTACCTATGGTTTCGAAAGAGGCGTTTATTGTATTATCTGAAATTTGATAAATAGCATCTATTTTTTTATTTATTAGGAGTTGAGCGGAATGAAGGACCTCGTTTTTATTGGCAATAGGAACATCCACTATTTTAAAGCCCAGATCTCTTGCTCCTCTCTTTGCTAACTCCAAATAAAATTCTGAATTGATCTCTGCTGGTGTCCACAAAGTTCCGAGTCTTTTAGCTTTGGGCAAAATTTCTTTGATAAAACCTAAACTTTTTTCAATAGGTCCTCTTGAAGAAACTCCTGAAACATTGCTCCGGTGGTCATGGGCAGACTTGCCAGTGCCGGCCAGGAAGGGATTAGCAACAGAAGAAAATATGATTGGAATTTCATGAGTTACAATCAGAGCAGCCTGGAGACAGGGAGTTGAAAGAGCAACTATCATATTAACGTCCTCATCGACAAAGTCCTGGGCAATTCTCTGGACTTCTGCAAGATTCCCATAGCCGTTCCTTATTTTCAGCCGAACATTCTCATTATCCCTTAAACCTTTATCTTCTAAAGCCCGAATAAACCCTTCTCGAACTTCATTAAGTGTTGGGGCATCGTTGAACTGAAAAATACCAATCGTATAAAGACTTTCTTGTTTTTTCTCACAGCAAAGGAAAAGGAGCAGAGATAATAAACAAAGAATTAAGGTTTTTCTCATTTGTCTGTTCCTCTTTTTCCCTAAACATAATAATCAAAAAAAATCCCAGGAGCAATCTTTTTTTCAGGAAAAAAGGGGACAGGCTACTTTTTCTGGTACCTTATGGGTTCAGGCCTTGCCATTGAGAAGAGAAATTCTACTGCCCTTGATTATCTAGTCTTCCCCATGATAAGGCCTAATCCCAGAGCTGCCCTCACTCTTACGGAAAAAGCGGCCCATCCCCTTTTTTTCGAGACTGCCCTCTTTCTTGTAGAAAAAGTAGCCTATCCCCTTTTCTTTAAACTTTTATAATTTGAATTTTTTTGGGATAATAAAGTGTAAATTAAATAGAAACAATATATGACCCCATGGCAGATTATTTTATAGGCACGGCTGGTTGGAGCTACAACGACTGGGAAGGGATTGTTTATCCTCAAAAAAAAGTTCGAGGTTTTCACGCGCTCATATTCTTAGCCCATTATATAAATATTATTGAAATAAACAGCACATTTTACAGACCGCCTGCAATTCAAATTTCTCTTTCCTGGATAAAAAAAGTTGAAAACTATCCTGATTTTCTGTTTGCCGTCAAGCTCCACCAGATTTTCACTCATAAGAGAAAGGGCTGCACCCAAAAAGATGTGGATAATTTTAAGCTCGGCATCGAACCTCTAAGGGCAAACGAGAGATTGGCCTCCATCTTGATTCAATTTCCCTGGTCTTTTGCAAGCACGATCTCAAACAATGAATATTTGATTAATCTATTCAAATCTTTCTCTGACTATCCTCTGACCGTGGAGGTGAGGCATTCCTCCTGGGACAGTTCTAATTTCTATAAGCTTCTCTCTGAATACAATGTAAGCTTCTGCAACATCGACCAGCCCATATTTCGAAATTCAATCAAGCCCAGCTCTATCAGCACCAATCCCGAATTCTCCTACGTCAGACTGCATGGACGAAATTACAAGAACTGGTTTAAACAAGATGCAGGCCGGGACGAACGATACAATTATCTCTACACGAAAGAAGAACTCCAAGATTGGATAAAGAGAATAAAAGACTTAGGCAATCAAAGCAGCAAAGTCTATATAATCACCAATAACCATTATAGAGGACAGGCATTAGCTAACGCTCTTCAGATCAAAAACTTGATTACAGGTGAAAAACTGGACATTCCGCCTCTTCTTGTCGAACAATATCCTGTTCTTAAAGAATTGGAAAAAAAAATAAGAGAAGGTCAGCTCGGTTTATTCGATGAAAAATAGGAGTCAATAAGGGGGGATCTAAAAGCATGTGGTGGGGAAACGACTTCCTTAATGTCAAGGGAGGAAAACTCTATCTTGATGATAAAGAAGCCACAAAGGTAGCCAAAGCACACGGAACTCCGCTTTTTGTCTACAGCAAAAACCAGATTCTTTCTAATTTTAAAGAACTTCTTAGAGCTTTCAATGACAAAACACCGCTGGAAGTTAAGCTATATTACGCCATGAAAGCAAATCCTCATCAAGAAATCTTGAAGATTCTAAAAGAGGTCGGGGCCTGTATAGATGCAGTCTCTCCAGGGGAAGTCGCTGAAGCTCTTCGCGCGGGATTCTCTGCGGATAGAATATTCTTCACAGGGACCAGTGTCAGCGCTGAAGACCTCAAACTGGTTTTCGATCAGGATGATCTGATTGTCAACATAGATGCTGTAGAACAACTGGAGCTTATGAAAGAAGTCAGGGAGAGATGGTTCAAGCACAAAAAGATCAAGGTAGCCGTAAGATGGAATCCCGGGATAGGAAGGGGATTTAACTCGAAAGTCGTTACTGCCGGGGAAAAAACATACGACGGAATGCCCATTAAATTCGGCGTTGAAGAAAAGAAGGTTATCCAGACTTTCGCCAGGGCATCTCAGTATGGTTTTACTCCTACGGGATTGCATCACCATCTAGGCTCTGGCTGGACCAGGCAGGATTTTAATGCGGTAAAAGATGCTGTTGATAAGATGATCCAGAAAGCATCCGAGGTCCAGGAACAGGGATTTTCCCTTGAATTTCTTGATTTCGGCGGCGGATTCGGGCCCCGATATTCTTCAGACCAGGAAAAGTTCCCGCTCAAGGAATATGTAGGATATATTTGCCAAAAAATAAAAAAATCGAACTTAGGAATAAAAACCATCGCCATGGAGCCAGGAAAATATTTAGTTGGAGACGCGGGTGTTTTGTTGGTCAAAGTCGAGTATTTGAAAAAAAGCTACAACAACCTTTTTGCTTGCGTGAATGCAGGAACTTTTAACACTGTGCCAAGACCTGCCATTTATTCGGGAGCTTATCATCACATCGTTAATTGTTCCCACGTTAATTATGGGAAAAAGGAACTGATTACAGTTGCCGGAAACCTTTGTGAGACAGGAGATGTCTTCGGAAAAGAAATAGAAATGCCGGTGCCCAAGAGGGGCGATATTCTGGCTGTGCTCTGTACCGGGGCGTACTGTAAAAGCATGGCCTCAAATTTTAACCTGAGAGAAATACCAAAAGAAATCCTCATCTGATCAAGCGCTCCTACGATTTGATCAAACGCACCCTCTTATGTAGGGGCTTGATTTATCAAGCCCACCTTCTTGTGTACGGATTTGATTTATTAATATTACAATTAGATCAGAAAATGGGGTAATTCCCCAGTTTTTACTCTAATTTCTTTCTGCTTTTTAATTATTATCAGGCATTGTTTTCTAAAATATCCTTAAGCGCGAGTTCAGCTTGAGGATAAAGGAATCGATAGCCCGCCTCTAGAAGTCGTCTTGGAGCAACCCGCTGACCTGATAAAAGCGTATCCTTCGCCATTTCACCAAAAATCAGCCGGAGAACAAAACCTGGAACAGGAAACCAAGAGGGCCGCTTCATGATCTTTCCCAGAATATGAAAAAAATCCTTTTGAATAAGTTGATGTGGTGCTGTCAGGTTGAAAATCCCACTTAAATCCTCTCTTTCAATGAGAAAAAGGATTGCCTTGACCTCATCCTCAAGATGAATCCAGGAAAACCATTGTTTTCCGCTTCCAAGGTGACCGCCAACAAAAAGACGAAAAGGTTTCACAAGGCGAAGAAAAACTCCTCCCTTTTTCCCGAGAACAATACTCGAGCGAACAATTACACGTCGAATTTTCAGAGATTCAACTCCTTGCGTGGATTGCTCCCATTTTTTGACTACCTCAACAAGGAAACTCTCTCCAGGCGAAGATGATTCATCAATAATTTCATGCCCACGGGATCCATAATAACCAATGGCCGAAGCCTGAATGATTACCCTGGGCTTTTTTTCGACAGACTTTGCTGCCTCAACAATAGCTCTTCCTGCATCGAGCCTGCTCTGAAAGATAGATTTCTTCCTTTTTGGCGTCCAACGTCCAGAGCCTATGTTTTCTCCCGCCAGGTTCACAACAGCATAAGCACCGTTAGCATAATCCTGCCATACTTCGGAGCTTTTCCCGTCCCACCCAACAACTGTGACATCGGTTCCGAAGATCTTTTCTCCTTTCTCTTTACTACGAGAAAGAGCAACGACATCATATTTTTCTTCAAGCAGACGAAAGCAGAGGGCTTTCCCGATAAACCCTGTGGCGCCTGTAACTATGATGCGAGCCATTTTTTAATGATCAAATCCTTCGTTATCTTTACACGTTCTAAAGAGCGATAAGCTCTTCGTTGGTTTATGGCACGAATGACATCCAATGGTACCCCCTTTAAATCCATGAATTTCAAAATACCTTTTTCATGTAAATTTGAAATTAATAAAATTCTTTTATTTTTTTAAAAAATTAATAATTTCATCTATATCAGGGAGTTGAGGAATATCGTATACCTTAACGAATATGACCTTCTGTTCTTCATCAACGATGATATTCGCTCTTTCTGAAATGCCATTCTCAGCCCTGAATATTCCGTAAAGCTTGGCAATCTCTCCATGTGGCCAAAAATCCGAAAGAAGCCTTGTCTTCTTTATACCCAGCTCTTTTGCCCAGGCATGTTTTGATGGCACTGTATCTACACTCAGTCCCAGAGCAACTGTGTTTAATCTATCAAAAACCTCTCTGTTCTTTTCGAGTGACTGCATTTGCCTTGCACAAACCTTTGTCCAGGCAAGGGGATGAAAAGAAAGGAGAACCTTTTTGCCTTTAAATTCGGATAAACGCAATTCCTTGTTATGCTGGTCCTTAAGAGTAAAATCAGGAGCTTTTTCCCCGACTTTTATGACTTTTTTTTCATTCATAGTATTTAATCTTCCTTCTTATCTTTTCGATTTTATTAAATCCGATAATTTGTTCTTTCTCTCTATTTTTCTTAGCGCTAATGGCTCTTTATTCTGGCGATAAACACCCACATTCTCTTCAAAAGTCGATTTTTTGTCATTCCTGTAAAAGATCCCAAGCGGAAGTTTTTCTCTTTTTACGGCCTTTTGGAATGCCACTCCGCGGTCATGGGGATCGTGAGAGTTATCCAGATAATAGGTATTCTCTTTAAACCATTTGTGAGTGTTCACTTTATTGAAAGAGACACAGGGCTGAAATATATCCACAAGGGCAAAGCCTCTATGAGAAATAGCCTCTATGAGTATTTCCTTTGTCTGCTCGATGTCGCCTGAAAAAGCTCTGGCCACAAAGGAAGCATCTAAAGCTACAGCAAGAGCAAGAGGATTAAAAGGCTCTAAGAATACGCCTTTCACCTGAACCGGGGTTTTAAACCCGATTTGGCTCGTGGGCGATGCCTGTCCCTTTGTTAAACCATAAACCATGTTGTTGTGCACGATGTTTGTTATATCGGGATTCCTCCGGATCGCATTGATAAGATGATTTCCTCCCTCCCCATACATATCTCCATCACCGCTCTCAGCAATGACTGTGAGATCAGGATTCACCACCTTTATAGCCGTTGCAGGAGGTATTGCCCTCCCATGGAGGCCGTTGAAGAAATTGGTCCTGAAATAATGGGGAATCTTTGCAGCCTGCCCAATGCCTGAAACAAGCACAAGCTTCTCTGGTTTTATATCAAGCTCGGAGAGCGCAAGCTTTAATACCTTGAGAATACTGAAATTTCCACATCCAGGACACCAGGCAATATCAATGTCGCCCATTTCAAAAATTTGGCTTTCCATTATATTTTCTCCTTACCTAATATTTTCTTAATTTCCGCTGCAACTTCTTCCACTGAAAAAACGAGACCGTTATATTTAAGAATTTTTGCCTCTATATCCACGCCTGTGTAGAGTTTAATCAACTTGCCGAACTGCGAGGTGGCATTATTCTCGATAATTATATTTTTCTGTGCTTTATGAAGATAGTCCCTTGTTCCTTCATAAAGAGGATAAACCTGCTTGAAGTGCAGAAATGAGATATCTTCTCTTCCCAATTCTTGCAGCGCTTCCCTGACAACATTATAGGTAGAACCCCAACCCGTGATTAAAACTTTGTAATTGCTCGAACCGACGAGCTCAGGAGGAACTATTTCTTTTTTTATCGAATCCAGCTTTTTAAGCCTTTTATCCACCATTTTCTTTCTTAGAACAAGATCCTCGGTGATGTGTGCTTCTTCATCGTGTTCGTCACTGTCCACTCCCACGAGGCCCTCTCCGAATCCAGGAATACCACGGGGAGATATTCCGTCTTCAGTCAGCTCATACCTTTTATACGCTTTATGTGTTTTTACAACATGATTTTCATCTCTCGTATCAGAAATATCGAGAAGAGGAAGATTCATGAGGGAATCTATTAGATATTGATCGGTTAAAACAAATACCGGAATTTGGTACTTATCGGCCAGGTTGAAGGCCTTTTGAGTGAGAAAGAAAGCATCCTTGAGGTTTCCAGGCACCAATATGATACGCGGGAATTCTCCGTGGCCCGAGTAAAGGGCAAGCTCTAAATCAGCCTGTTCTGTCCTTGTGGGCAAGCCTGTTGCTGGACCGGGCCTTTGGCCAAGATGAATAACAACAGGAGTCTCAAGCATCCCTGCCAGGCTAACGCCTTCTATCATAAGAGCGAAGCCCCCTCCAGAAGTGGTAACCATGGACCTTGCTCCAGCGTAGGAAGCTCCGATGGTCATGTTAATAGCGCTAATTTCATCCTCTGCTTGTTCCACTACTATATCGAAGTATTCCATCTGCTGAGAGAGAAAGACCATGACACCTGTTGAAGGAGACATGGGGTAAGAAGAGAGGAATTTACAACCTCCGGCCAGGGCACCCAAGCCCACTGCCTCTGCTCCGTTTAAGAGATTTTCATCCTTGACTTTCGGGCTGCTACGCATGGCAAATTCAATTTTTCCTGAATTAAGAAGCTGAGTTCCAATCTCGTAGCCTTTTTTTATGGCTTCGATATTCCTCTTGATTACATCTTCGCTTTTCTTAGAAAAAAATTCTCTAATAAAATTCGTGAGAAAGCGCTGTTCTACCCCAACTGTTCCTAAAACAACTCCTGCTGCTATTATATTCACATAAATCCTTCCACCAATATCAGAAGCAATTTTGGAGAAAGGAATATCTATAAATTTATTCACTGGCAAACGAGAATCTTTGGGAATGATATCTCTGTCACCGAGAACAATTGTATCAGCAGAAATCCTTTTCTCTACATGCTCGAGTGCGCCCTTATGAAAAGAAATCAAGATATCTATCCTATCCAGGTAGGCAGAAACTCTTTTTGAAGAAATGCGTATTTCAGTCGAATTGCTTCCGCCCCTAACTCGGGACATATATTCCTTGGTTGCAAACACATGAAATCCAGAAAGCTTCAGACACCGGGCAAGAATCTGTTCAACAGTTTGAATCCCCTGGCCTGCCTCTCCGCAAAGAACAACTGAAACCTCATCTTTTTTTTGAGCTCGAAGTGCGTTCATGAAACCCTCCTTTATTTCTTATATTTGCTTTTCCTCCAGGAAGAAATTTTATTATTTCACTTTGAGAAATTGAATTCAAGGATAATTTCTTAGAATTTCTATATTATTAGTGTAAAAAGCGGACAACTCCTATCTTACCAGTTTGAGTTTAATTTATCTCTTTGAGGGTTTGCTCAATCAAACTAATACGTTAATAATTAAAAGGTGGGCTTGATAAATCAGGCCCCTACATATAAATCAAGCCCATGCATTAAGGAAAAATGAAACTTTTTCTAAAGAAATACGTATTTAATAAATGAATTTTCTTTGGAAATTTATATCTTTTGTGATAATTTTAAATGTTAACAAATAGAAGGAGAAAAAGATGAAAAGAACAGCTTCACTCTTAGCTATGATTGCCTTTCTTTTGACTCTTTCCTGCGGAATTTCTTTCTGCCAAGAGGTCGATCTAAGCGGAACATGGGAAGGGACAACTGAAGTTCCTGACTCCCCGGAACCGGATCAGTTAACCTTAGTCCTGGAAAAGATAGACGGGGAATACAGTGGAACGATTACCGATTCATTGGGATTTGCCGAGGATGCAGAATTAAAGGATATCGAATTTAAAGGCAATACCTTAACTTTCAATTTCACCATCTTTGACGGATTCGAGTATGCAACGGTATATGCAACTTTGACTGTAGAAGGGGATAAGATGAGTGGACACTGGGAAACAGAAGATGGGAACTCATCAACAGTAGAGCTGGAAAGAAAAGATTAAAAATATTTAAAATTGTTTTGTATAATTTTTTTCAGTTTTTTAATTCAGCCCGACTTCTTCAAACGACTTCCTAAAAGGTTTATCTTGAACCTTCTTATTGTATCTGGAGAGTAAATCTCTCCTTCTGGACGTTCAAAACAAAGGGCATCAAAATGAGTGTTATTTAATCTCGATTCCTCCAAACATTGCAGTTGCTCTGATGAAGAGGGTAGCCTTTGTTTCTGCCGGGGGCACTGCTTTATGCTTATCCTCAACTGCTCCAAAAATTGAACTACTGTCAACTACAATCTCCCAATCGCTTGGAACAAGAACTTCAATTCCCCCAAAAATTGCGGTTAATTCAATAGTAGCTTTATTATCCGCCAAAGCTGCCTGAGTAAAGTCTAAATCAATGCCGCCAAAAAGAGCTGTTGCCTTGCCACCTCGAAATTCCGGTGTGTTAAAACGACGCTTTATTCCAGAAAAAATTATAAAAGCATCTAAATCTTTCTCTTTTATCTCAGGAGCTTTTGCTTGAAAAGGCTTAAATCTTGGCTTGAGAATAATCCACAGCCCAGCGGCTATGATCAGCAGGGGCCAGAAATAAAGCCAGATTCTACCTGTAATAATATCCAGATTGACAAGCATAAAAAAACCGCCGATCAAAATAAGGATTGCCCCGAAGCCCGTGCTGCGAAACCCATGCGCAATCACGTGCCATAAGCCGACAAAAATGAGAATGAGAGGCCAATAGGTAGAAAAGACTTCTCCCACATCCAGCTTGCCCAAATTGCCAAGCAAAAATAAAACTCCAATCAGGGTAATCAATAATCCTGAAAATATGCGACCTTGATAGTCTCTTGTTCTATTCATTTTTCTTTCTCCCTCCTTAAAATTTATTGTCTGTTCTTTATTGAATAATTGGTGTTTATGATAGACAAAGGCAATTATAAGAGAATCTTTAAAAAAACTCTAATGATCTTTTCAAAAAATTAGAAGGATTCGCTATTCCAGCAAGTCTGGAGAGTTTTGCCAATCCAGCTAATGTAACCTTTCTTCGCATTCTATCATATAATAAGATGTTGTGCTCAGTTCAAAAATTGACCAGTGAGGCATACCAGGTTGAAAATCCCTGAATTTGAGGGACAGCGAGGATGATTGAATCGTGTCTTTTCTTAAAGAATTTGGGAGTTATCTTTCCAGGGAAGAGATGGATGAATATTGCATATTCATTGCTGACTTTAAAGTTTTTGAGGTCTAAATGGATACTTGGCAGAAAGTCCAAGGACAGGCACATTGCCGGATTGTGAATTCTATGACAAGGAGAAAATGAAAATGGTACAGTATCGATTTTTCCGGATAACAGGCTTTGTCTTGATGACTCTGGTTCTGACTTCAGCCTTTTTTGCCTCTCCGCTTTTCAAGTCTTACCAGGAAAAGGATAAGATAGAACCATCTGCTCAACATTTTACAGTTACGCCTGCAACATCACCCATCAAAGTCGATGGCGTGCTGGATGAACAGGCCTGGACTGACGCTGTGGTCATCAAGCTTCCCTACGAGTGGCTTCCCGGAGACAACATCCCGTCACCAGTAGACACAGACTGCCTGGTGACCTTCGATAAAAAATATTTTTACGTTGGATTTCGCTGTTATGACCAGGAGGCAGAAAAAATCCGTGCTCACCTGATGGACCGTGATTCCACCGATACTTTAATTCAGGACGACCATGTGGTCATCATGGTTGACACTTTCAACGATGAGAGGAGAGGATTCCAGTTCAGGATCAACCCGCTGGGTGTTCAGGCTGATGCCAATTTCAGCGAGTCTGAAGGATATGAGGATTTTTCCTGGGACGCGATCTGGAAATCGAAAGGAAGGATCAACAATTGGGGATATGCTGTGGAGATTGCAATTCCCTTCAGCCAGCTCCGGTTCTCCAAAAGTTCTGAAGTTCAGACCTGGGGTTTCGGCGCCGCGCGCTCCTATCCCCGCAGCGTCCGGCACCGAATGACCTCGCACATGAGGAGACGAGACATCGGCTGTATTCTCTGTCAGCAAAACAAAATCACCGGTCTTCAGGGAATGACCACCGGGTTGAATATTGAGATTGATCCAACCCTGACAGCCGTCCGAACAGATAAAAGAGAAGACTTTCCAGACGGATCCTTGGCCGCAGGTGATGAGGAGGTGGACCCTGGAGTGACATTCCGCTGGGGAATAACACCCAACCTGATCCTCAACGCCACCGCAAATCCGGATTTCTCCCAGGTCGAGGCGGACGTAGCCCAACTCGATGTTAACACCAGGTTTGCTCTCTACTTCCCTGAAAAGAGACCTTTTTTTCTTGAAGGAGCTGACTTTTTCCTGACTCCTGTTGAAGCCGTGTTTACCCGCACCGCGGCTGACCCTGACGGAGGCCTGAAGCTGACCGGGAAACTGGGCAAGAACGCCGTAGGTTTTTTCGGTGCCTATGACAGAATTAACAACCTCATCTTTCCTTCCAACCAGGGCTCAGCATCGACCTCCATCGACCAGGATGTGACAAGCGGCGTGTTCCGCTACCGGCCGGGATGTAGGGAGGAACTCGACCGTCGGCCTCCTCTACACAGGCCGTATGGCCGATGATTATTACAACCATGTGGCCGGCGTGGACGGATTTCTGCGCCTTTCCAGGACTAAAGAACTGCGCTTCCAGTATCTCCACTCAGAGACGGATTACTCTGACACAACCTCGTCAGCATTTGGTCAGCCTTCAGAGGATTTTGGCGGAGACGCCTTAATGGCCTCTTTCTATCACCTGGGACGAAACTGGAGGTATGGGCTCTCCTACAATGACCGCAATCCCACTTTTCGGGCAGACTATGGCTTTGTCCCCCGTGTAGATATGAGGAGCGCGAGCGCCGATATCACCCGGCTTATCTGGGGAAAGAGAGGTGATTGGTTCACGCGAATCACAGTTGGTGCCTTCGGCAATGTCACCTATGACCATGACGGAAACCTCACTGACAGCAGCATAGCCCTGCAGACGAGTTATTTTGGACCCCTTCAAAGTGTGTTTCAGGCAACCTACTTCAGGGAGAAGGAACAGTTTTTACAGGAGGTCTACGATAAAGACCAGATGTCATTCTACACGGAAATCAAGCCGGCAGGAGGTATTAAGTTCAATCTGATGGGATGGTTGGGCGATGTTGTCGATTATAGTAACGCCCGTAAAGCCTCTGCCCTGAATGTGATTCCGGCAGCCGAAATCATTTTGGGAAGAAATATCAACATTAACTTCCAACACAATTTTCAGCGGTTCACTTTAAGAGGTGACGAGATCTTCCAGGCAAGTCTCAGCCAGTTAACGTTGGTGTATAATTTCAACTTGCGAATGTTCGTCAGAGGCATTGTCCAGTACCTGAATGTGGCACGAACACCGGAGCTTTATATCAATCCCGTACAAAGAAAGACGCAGACTGTGTTCACCCAAATTTTGTTCTCTTACAAGCTCAACCCCCAGACCGTGCTCTTCCTCGGCTATTCAGACAATTATTTCGGCGAGACGGGCATTGACATCACTCAGGCGGACCGCACATTCTTCATCAAGCTGGGTTATGCCTGGACAAAGTAAGTCTCTGTGATCGGTCAACCTTTCCCCGATAATTGATTTAAGCCTAAGCCAAGCCTCAAGCACACCCCACGCTCAAGCTCTTTTTAGATCACAAAACACAGCCAGTCGAGCTTCACTAGCAGAGGAAGGAGCAGTTGAAAATCTTCGCCCTTCCGCTGCCGTCACGCCTCACCTCTCCTCTCAAGTAGCAGGCGGACGAAGGGCAATGTTCTTGAGTTGAACATCACTTACGCCAGAAATAAGTAACCTTGACCATCAATGTCCGATTGATGATCTCATTATGACCGGGTCCGATCAGTCGTCCATCATTGTAAACCAGATAGAGATTGCATTCCGGTGAATAGATCCATCGCAGCAGAATGTCGCTGACGATCTTCTCCTTCCCTAAATTATAGTATTTATCGTCGTTCCATTGCACATAGGCTTTTATATATAGATCCGTAGAAAAAAAGTAATACATGCGAAGTCCAAGCGTATTCGTGTGAAAACTTCCTTCAGGAAGATTGATATAATTATGATTGTAGTCCACGTCCATCCTAAGCCGCCGGATGCGGGTAACTGTACCGTTAAGACCAAACCTCATTTGATGACCGGTATAATAACTCCCATAATCAATATCGATCTCACCTGCAAGGGCGCGGCTCTTATCGCTTTCCATGTTGAGAGAGTACATGTAGCCGGTGTATGTTCCTTCAGGGATGAGGAAGCCTTCACGTACCTCCCAATCATAATCGATAAACTCACTTTCCCGCTGAATATTGACGCTGAAGCGTGAGCTGTTTTGGAAATCAATTGAAAATGATGCCTCTACTGCACTCTCTAACATCCTGTTATCATGGTCAGAACGATAGCTGCCCTCCAATTGATAACTGAACTGGCGGATAACCGACGATTCTTTGGGTCGCGGAGAGTATTCAACAGAAGCGCTGCTGAGTCGAAAGTCCGTGCGACGGATAAACCCTATTTCTGGGTTGAAATTGGCCCCTACATCCTGGTACGATGCCGAGGCCTTCCAAAGGTCGCTATTGTATCCCAGACTGAGTTTGCCAGTCAGGTTTCGCTTATTCATATTGATGATTTGTCCCTCATCGGCCTCTCGAGGTCCCAAGGTAGCTGCGAGATAGCCCGAAATAGTGAAGTAACGACTCAGAGGAAAGTGACCATCGAGCCCCAGAGAGCGGTTAAAATCTGAGGAATGCAACTCTTCCTTGTTCAGGAACATCATCCCTATTGTGCCCCGCTGTAGAATATCGCGCCGGAAACGCACTACAGAAAAGTTTGTCGCATTGACCTTGGTCGTCTCATCCTCTTCTTGAATGGTGACATCATCCGTTATTATATTCATCACACCGACTTGATATTTGCCTACCTTTCCCACGATTTTGGCGCCGCCAAGTATCCGTGCTTCATGACCATCGACAAGTCCAAGTCGACGGCTATAAAAAAGATTCATATCAGTATCTTCTCTATGCCAATGGTTCCCGCCACTGCCGCCGAATGAGAAGACCTCAGCACCCTCAAGAAAAAATTCTCGTTTTTCAGGATAATAAAGAGAGAAACGCGTCAGGTTGACCTGTTCCTGGTCTGCCTCCACTTGGGCAAAATCTGTGTTTACCGTAAGGTCTAAAGCCAGATTTGCTGTAAGCGCCAATTTTGCATCCAGTCCAATATCACCCAGACGATCCGTGGTAAAATTTGTGTTTTGGTCGTTTTCCATGCCTCCCAAAAAGTAAGGCCTCAGTTCCAGATTACCCCCCATTTTTGCGTCGGCTATGCCCTGGAGCAACCCCGCTTCGGAGAGACGGAATAATCCTGCTCCTCTTCCAAAATCACGCGGAATAAGCTGCCAGTAGACATGTTCATTCTTCCGTCGAATCATCCGAGCGAAGTTGATACCCCACACAGACGATTTCTGCTCTACGAATCGCAACGTCTTCCAGGGGATAGCAATCTCAACAAGCCAGCCATCAGCTGTGATCTTTGCTTTGCATGACCAGAGACCGTCCCAGGCAGGGTTGAAGTCTTGGCCCTCGTTGGCCAGTACCGCTTCACGCTTGACCCCGTGGGGATTAGTTATGAAATAATACCCACTCCGGTGGTCGTGATACGTATCCAGTACCAATTCAAAATAGTCATCATCATCGACAATGGCATCGCGTCGCATTTCCCTGGCGATAATCTTGCCCGGCTCAGAATCGAAACACTTGACACCGATGTAAAGGTTCTTGGCATCATAAAGAAACCCTACTTCGGTTTTCTCTGATGCTGGCATCCCTTCTTCTGGTTCGCGCTGTGTAAACTGCCCTTGAAACTGGGCGGTTTGCCAAGCTGGCTCGTTCAATAACCCGTCTATAGCCAACGGCGTTTCCGCACGAACGGCAGTGATGTACCGTTTGCCGTTCTCGTCGCGGGGAGTCTCGCTATTCTGTTCAGAACTTTTAAAGGGATCTTCGCCCCAAACTCTACCGACGAGAACAATAAGGCATACTAAGAGCATATATTTGCTGAAGAAATTCCGATAAGACACAATTCGCCTCTGCATTAGGAGTAAAAGAAATGATAGCATAGTGTCCATTCTTTGAAAACGTGCTTGCATGAGAAATCTTATCTATGTTCTTCAATATAAGACCTCCATCTGGCGTAATGTAGGGATGACATCCCGGATAATGATTAGGTGATGGGGAAGCCACTCCACTAGTTGTTCTTCAAATTACGCAAAACAACGGTTTGTGATGAGAGGGAGGTGCAGGTTTGCTATCAGTATGCGAAGCAAAGCTAAGAGAAGGAGCAGTTGAAAATCTTCGCTCTTCCGTTGCCGTCACGCCTTACCTCTCCTCTCAAGTAGCAGGCAGGCGGGGAACCAAAGGTGAGGCACCTTGTTTCCCCCACTCCCTCCAGAAGCCCGGTCTCATCCTCAAAAAGAAAAAAGTATTTCCGGCCACGGCTCACTGCTTTCTGACGGGCATCCACCACCCTCTCAACTCATTCAGCAGGAACTCCTGGTGGCGGCTTATCAATGGAGTGAGTATTTCTGATAGCCGCTGTAGTTGCTTTCTGGCGATTCAAGGGCGGAGTCTATCTGTAAAGCTGAGTGCTTGCTAGTCTCTGTTGTTTTTTTCTCTTTTTTAGCTGGTGACCTCGCCGCTTTGGGTATGATAACTTTATTTCAGGATGTCAGCAGGTAGAAATTACGGAAAATTGTGGGAGATTTGATGCAAGACCAAAAAGGAAATACTTATCTTTTAGAGCTCCGTAGATACTATATGCTGGCAGGAAAGCCCGATTACCGCCTACAGCTTCTCTTCCTTCTCATCAATGGTCTTTTCGATTTCGTCTACCTCTCGAAGCAGCTTCTTTATCTCTGTCGTTCCATCTGAAATTGTCTGCTGACCTTCTTTGACCAGGACTTCGTATACATGTCTTCCTATTTGAGCAAAACGCTTTTCAGCCTGTTTTTCAAGCTGCGCAATCTCAAACTTCGCAACTCCTTTTTCCCCGAGCTCCTTCGATTTCTCCGTTGCTTTTTCAAAGATTTCTTTTGTAGACAAGACTCCTTGACTCAAGAGATCTTTCGATCGTTCCCAAAATCCCATTGTTTAGCCTCCCGTAGATTGATAAGAGTAGTAGGTGATCCATCGGCCCGACGCCGAGATACACCCACACTATAATACTCCTAACACCTCAATAGTTCAATAGTCACGCTAGGCACGCCACACGCGCGGAGAATCCATGGATCGAGCAGTCAATCCTACGATGAAAAAGCAGTAGCGGTGGTAACTGACTGAGAAGGCTCCTCAAATCTTTTGAACTCGTGTTCGCATCAGCTTGTTGTCCACTGCAATTAAAAACAGTATTATTGGTACAACATCACTGACAGGGATAATATGAAAAAGACACTTTCTCTCAACCTGGCGTTGCTGTTCATTTTACTCGTGCCTCTGTTCGGGCAGGAAGAACCCAATTATAGAAAACCAGAGCAGCTCGACCGATTGATAGAAGAGCAGGAACCAAGAAAGAGGTAGAGAGAGTTGGCAAATACATGATACGGCCTCTGCTTTCTTTGAAGCGGCTCTTCTTTGATGAGACAAAGGGAAAAGTTCGCTATCAGTATGACAGGCAAGGCTCACAGGAGGAACTGATGGATTATCTGGAGTTTATCGCCAGAGTCACCTCTCATATTCCGGACAAGGGTCAAGTGATGGTTCGTTACTATGGTCTTTATTCTAATGCCCACAGAGGCAAGATACGCAAGGCCGGAGTCTCGCCCTTCCATCCTCCGATCATTGAAGGGGAATATCATGTCCCTTCCAGAGGCTGGGCCGAGATGATCCGCCATCTCAAGATCAGCTTCCAGCCTGAACGACCACCTCCCTCTCAAGTCGTTCAGCAGGAACTCCTGGTGGCGGCTGAGCAATGGAGCGAGTATTTTTGATAGCCGCTGTAGTTGCTTTTTGGCGATTCAAGGGTGGAGTCTATCTGTGAAGCTGAGTGCTTGACAGTCTCTGTTGTTTTGTTTCTTTTTTCGCTGTTGACCTCGCCGCTTTGGGTGTGCTACTCTCATTTCGGGCTGTCAGTGTCTGGAAATTGTGAAAAATCGGACGATATTTGATGTTCCCCCCGAAACCAAATTCTTATAAATAGTAGGATCGTTGATCCGCGGCGCCTCGGCTATGTCGCCAGCCTCTGATCCCTACCTGATGATTGTCAGCTCTTCCAGAACATACAGAGCTTTATCCACTTTCTCAGCGATAAAAAGGACGTAGCGGATATCAACGCTTATAGTCCGTGTCAATTCAGAATTAAAATAGTAATCGCTGTACATAGCCTCATAGGTGCCGTCAAAAAGGAGGCCGATCAGCTCTCCCTTTCCGTTAAGAACAGGGCTCCCAGAATTTCCTCCCGTGCTATCATTGGTGGTCAAAAAATTAACAGGCACATCATTTATCTTCTTATCTACATAAGGCTCAAAGTCCCCTTCGCGGTAAACTTCAAGCAACCTTTCAGGATTATTAAAAGGCTCCTTCCCTGTGTTTTTTTCCACTACGCCCGAAAGGGAGGTGATATAGTCATACCAGACAGCATCCCGTGGAGAATAACCTTTCACCTCTCCAAAATTCAGGCGAAGAGTTCCGTTGGCATCAGGAACGAGGGCTGTCTTTTTCCAAACCTCAATTCCTTCTAGATAAAGGGGCATGAGTCGGGAAAAAGCACCGGAAAGCTCCTTATGTTTTTGGTCCAGGGCCTCCCTCTCATTTTCTAGCTCGGAGGCAAATTGAATAAATGGATCATCAAGCGCCAGCAATTCTTTTCTCGCAAGATGAAGCATCTTGATTCTTTCCTCGGCTGATGCAATCCGTGTTTCGGAATAAAGTCTATCCAAGAACCTGTTGATGGCTTGCTCTTTTGAAATGCCAGGATTCTCGCTCACTATTTTTTCCACGGCCTGGATTTTCTGAACAGGTGGAAGCATCAGGATATTTTTCAGAAAATAGCTCAAAGCCTCTCTATCCGCCTGCGGGACGAGGCTTCTCTGAGCCACCTTTATTCGCATCTCTGTCCGGGGGAGATCCCTCTCTTGGTATCCCGGTTCACGATCCATATCCTTTTTTTGTTTCTCGATCGACCATTTGTTGATCGTTAAAGCAAAACTCATCATCGGGCTGCCACGGCCCATCCACCTCAGAAAAGCACTTTTTTCTCTTGTTTTTTTCTGTTCCTCATAGAGCAACTCAATCTGGGACAGCACAGCCCCGTACTTGTTCTGTGATTCGGGATTCTTCTTCAGAAATTCCACGAATGCCTGTTCTTCTGCTCTTTTTTTCTCGAGAAGCTTTGTCTTCACCAGTCCCTCAAGCATCCCCTGATTATTCTTGAGCGTATTATTCAGGCCCTTGATGAGGGAAGACAGTTTAACGGCTGCGCCTCTATCTTTTTCAGAGTGTTCTTCAAAAATCCGAATCAAGTCCTGAGCAATTTTGATTTGAAAAGGATATCGGAACATAATGTCTGACTCGATGGCATAAGAAGTGACAAGCCTGTATGTTCGGCCTGGAAAGCCCAGGATCATCGCAAAATCACCTTCCTTGATTCCTCGGGCTGAGATTTTGAGATACGACTTCGGTTTATACGGAACATTATCCTTGGCATATTCGGCCGGCTTTCCATCTGGTCCTACATAGGCCCTGAGAAAAGAGAAATCACCGGTGTGGCGCGGCCACATCCAGTTATCGATGTCCCCTCCGTATTCTCCGATGGAACGAGCAGGAATATAAACAACTCGAATATCTTTAATCTTAAAATATGTGAAAAGGAAATACTGAATCCCAAAATTCATGGGCTGGACTTCGCATTCCACATCACCCTTTGCTTCTGCCTCTTTGACAATCTCCTTTGTCTTCTTTTCGATGGCTTGGTAGCGTTCGTAATCTGTCATGCCCTCCTTAACAGCAGATAAAACTTCCTTGGTGACATCTTTTATAGAAAGAAGAAGAGAAGCTTGATAACCAGGAGCAGGAACTTCTTCCTCCAAGGTGCGAGACAAAAGACCCTCCTCGATGTAATTTCTCTCTGGAATACTGATTCTCTGGACTGCGCCAAAGGCTACATGGTGATTGGTGACAATCAACCCATTCGGAGAAACAAAAGATGCGGTGGCCCCCATCTTGATCACAGCACTGGCCAGTCCTGTTCCTCGGGGATTATAAATATCTTCCAGAGAGAGCTCGAGTCCCATAGTTCTCATCTTTTTCAAAGTGTTCTGGTCGATCTTGTTCAGAAGATACATGCCTTCATCAGCACGCAAGAGAAGCAAAAATGAAGACAGCAGGATCAATGGGATAAAATAAAAAGCCAATTTTCTATGATTCATTCTTCCTCCTTACTCTGTTGTTATTGAAGATATCAAAAGATTTTAATTTCAAGCTTTGTTCCAAAGTTGCTGAATGAATTAGGGACACAAAATAATTCATGGACAAAGCCTAATTTTCCACCAAATTCTCTAAAATGTCCAATTTTAAGATCAGAGCTATGTAATATAAACCTAATTTATCGAAACGAAGGTTTCTGACTCGTTTGGGATTCAGGACAAATGCAGTTATTTCTTTCTTCTCGTTTCGGACAAAGCGGATTGTCCAGCTCCTGACTATGAACGCATCCATTTGGATGGGATGCATAGGCCCCTTGTGGAATTTGCTTTTTGTGGCCGCACGAGATTGCTGCCCTGTGGGCTTGAAATCTCTGCTGCCGGCAGCAAAATAGATAAAAGAAAGAATGACAATAGCTCCAATCTCAAAGACCACATCACTTAGTCCGGAATCATAGTTTAATATCTTACCCAACGCAGTAATAGAGTGAGTAGTAGGCAGGATATCGTTGATATTTATGGAACGGTCCCCTACAACAAAAAGCTGTAGAGGAGGTATGGGAAACATGCCTCCTGAGAAAAACATTAAAATGAAAAACGGAAAACAGCCAATGGTCATAAGATCAAAAACAGAGCGTAATAAAGCTGCAACCACAAGACTGATGGCGATAATCGACAGGCTCGATAAAATGCCAACCACCATCACCGCAATCAACGAGCCTGAGCTCTTGTAACCCAATGAAATGGCAGTCGGGTAAGTCAGACCCATGGCTAGCAAGCCGATAATGATCTGAGCTACGCTCACTGCTGAAAGCCACTCAAGAGTGGTCATGTTTGAAATACGCAGACGGATGATGGTCCCTTTATCCTTTTCTCTTATAATGGTAGCAGCTGCTGTAAACATCAACATCATCAAAGCCAAAGCCAGCAAGGCTGGTACATAAAGCGTAAAATCACTCAAAGATTTCGTGCGAGAAATGCTTTCAGCCTGAAGTTCAAGCGGGCTTTCCTGACCGGTCAATGAAGCTGCATAATGGTAGGTAATGGAATCACACCAAGCCGCAGCCATGATATATTTGGCATTTGCTGGATCGCCATAGGTTTTAACAACTACTGGCGTCGGTCTCTTTCCTTCTTTGAAATCCATGAGTGTTTTTGAAAAATTCTTCGGTATTTCCACAATCAGATCTACTGATTTATCCTCTAAACGTTTCTGTGCCTTCGCCATCTCCTCTTCTTTGTATACGACCAGGATATTCGTGCCATCTTCATACGTAGCCTTTGTCATCTCAGAGATCAGGACTTGCCCAACATTAAAAGCATCTCTGTCAATTGCCTTCACTCCCTGATTATAATATGATCAGGCCGCTTTTATCCTAATTTTTTTCTAAAATGAGCTGAGGAAGGAGCAGTTGAAAATCTTCGCCCTTCCGTTGCCGTCGCGCCTGACCTCTCCTCTCAAGTAGCAGGCAGGCGGAGAACCAAACGTGAGGCACCTCGTTTCCCCCACTCCTTCCAGAAGTCCGGTCTCATCCTCAAAGAGAAAGAAGTATCTCCGGCCGCGGCTCACCGCTTTCTGGCGAGCGTCCACCACCCTGACCACAAGCTCCACTTCTCTGCCCGCGTGATCCTTCAAATCCTTTACGCGGAGCGCCGGCCTTTTCCCTTCGAAGAGAGAAAGGGAATCTCCTTCAGGATCAAAGCCGAGGGATTCGACAAGCATCCTCTCCTTCTGTTTTGGGTCCAGGTCCGAGACATCCTCTACATCCTCCAGTCCTCTGAAATAACGAAGAATTTGCCGCGTCCTTCTGGGCTCGAGAGAATCGAAGACTCCTGATTTAATCAGAGAGAGGAGTTCTGATTTTGTCAGAGACACCCGGCAGAGAAAATCTTCTACGGAAAGATACTCACCACTCTTTCTCTTTTCGATGACCTTCTCTGCAGTCTTTAAAGCCAGCCCCTTGATGGAAGTCAAGCCCACCCGGATGTTCTTCCCTTCTACCTCAAACTGGTAGTAGCTGCGGTTCACATCCGGTCCTAAGATTTTGATCTCCTGTCTCTTAGCTTCCTCGATGTATTCCGCTAACCCGTAGTAGCCGCCTCCGGCATTGAGCACAGATGCGAGGTAGGGAACCGGGTA
>CAYTBG010000008.1:0-18358 GCA_964435925.1 uncultured Eubacteriales bacterium
TGTTCGTTTCCCATTTTAAATCTGGCAATTAATTGCGACCCAGTCTGAATGACATATAAAAATGAACAACCCATTTTTTTCTATCAAGAAACCTTAGGACTATGCCTTCTTGTGGAAAGTTTTTGTTCTTTGTAGAAATTTATTCGAAAGGATACAGACTTTCGAGGTACCATCATACAGGACTCTGTCAGGCGGACTCCGATGTCGGCGGCTGGCAGCAGCCGGAAGATAAATCGCTGTTCCTTTATATCCCATTTTCCGTAACCTGCGCTAAATCTTTTGCTCGGCCATAAATTCATCTCTCTTGCTTTCTTTGCCAGTATTCGATCGGATTGGATGGCCACCTCTTCGGCCGCTTCAGAGCCTAGGGCATCCAGAATCAAAGCTCTCGTCATTTCATTTTTTTCCATAAGTTTTTTGGTTTCTTGTTCGAGTTCGGGTCCTATAGTACAGATGCAAATTGCTACTTTCTCAGCGTCCTTAAAAACAGGATGTTTGTTCGTTTCAGTATAATCAATGATTGTGGAGATGGATGCAGGATGGAGGAGATAATCAAGCTTCTTTTTTTCTTCTGTAATAAACGCTTTTACTGGTTCTTTTATTTCTGTGGATCTTTTTTTGTATCCTATAAGCCCTAAGATTCTTCTTTCGTTGAATTCAACTGTGAAATTTTCGATTTTTTCTACGCGTCCAAACATGGCCAGTTTTTATTCTCCAATCAGTTTTTTGGTAATTTTTACGGCAGCCATGGCATTTTCTCCGTAACCATTGGCTCCTATATCATCAGCCCATTTTTGATTTACCGGCGCACCCCCCACTAAAACTTTAAATCGCTCAGCGAGATTTTTCTCCTTAAGTATTTCTATGACTTTTTTCTGTCCAAGCATGGTTGTTGTTAAGAGAGCAGAAAGGCAGATGAAATCAGCATTTTCGGCCTCTGCTTTTTCAACGAATTTTTCAAGTTTCACATCTGCTCCGAGGTCAATTACCTGAAAACCATTGGCTGCAAGCATCGAAGCAACAAGGTTTTTGCCTATATCATGAATATCCCCCTCAATTGTGCCTATAACGACTTTTCCTTTGGATTTTGCCGAAATCTGGGCTTTTTCGAGTTCAGGTTGGAGCACTCTCATAGCTCCTTTCATACATTCAGCACTGGTTATAAGCTCTGGTAGAAAATATTCTCCTTTTTCCCACAAGTCCCCAGCTTTTTCGATTCCTGGCACATAGCCTTTATCTATGACTTCATTGAGATCCAGTCTCTGTTTAATGGCCTCTTTAGCCAGAGCCTCGGCTTCGTCTTTATTCCCTTCGACTATAGCCTTACCCATTCTTTTGAGTATTTCTTCTTTGTTCATGCTCTCTCCTAATGTGCAGAAAAATATTTAAAAGAATCAAATGATAATATTTATTGAATAATCTTGCAAGGAAAAATCTTCCAGTGTGGAGTAGCCGCATCGATACTCATGTCATACCTGCATGCAATATTCCAGAGCCTGGTAAAGCTCGACCTCAGAATTGATCAGGTGATGGTGCGAACGAATTGGCTCTTTGGCTAGGGGGCGATGATGATACATTTTGCTACTTTTGTATAATGATTATCATGCCGGAGGACACACTTATTGAAGACATTTTTGCATTTGCCTTTAAATATTGAAATCAGGTTTTGACTTTAAGTTTTTTATTCATATATGGGGTGAGTCTGTAGGTGCGACTAGTGGTACCGGTTCCTGGAGTGGGTCGAGGGCTAACTAAATCTCCTTCTTATAAAAGATAGGAATTTCAACCTTTCGGAAAAAATCAGGTGAAGATAAATCATCTGTAAATCGTTTCGTGCATCAGATCTCATATCTAAGATAAAGAAGGGGCTATTAACAGCTAATTAGACCTTTATCCCAATTATTGCCAAAGAATAAACTTATTCAGCATACAGACGCATACTGTAATATTATGCGCCTTTTTTTTCCGGCAAATCCTTTCTAGACTATTGTAAGGCTTATTCAAAATATCCTCACTAATCATAACGGCCTGCTTTTGTACCTTGATTTCCCGCAGGTCTTCCAACTCAGAATTGTGCAATTTTAAGGCAGAGTTTAGAGAAGAGATGCTGCCGGCTGTTGTCAGCAAAAGGGGGGTAATGATGGGAACCAAAAAGGTAGGAACTCTCTCCAGCCGGCCAAAGAGAGTCAAATCTATTATTACTGTATAAATGATAAAGTCAAGTAATATTTCACATTTGTCTTTAATTTTTTATTCTTTATCTATAGAATAATTGAGGTAAACTTCAAGGAAGAGCCATGAAAACCAAGCTTATATTTATATTAACCGTCATTATCTTCATATCCATAACCTGTTCAAGAGAGAAAAAAACGGATGAAATAGAATGGAAGGGAAAAATAGAATATGAAGGGAAAATAAAGGTTGTTAAAAATCCTACTAACCCGCTTTATGGTGAGATTTTTTTAGATCTGGAAGAAGAGTTAAGCATCGGAAGTGAAAATGATGAGAATTACATATTCCATGAAGCAGCAAATGTAGCCACAGACAGTCAGGAGAATATTTATGTTTCAGACAGTGGCAATTTTCGAATTCAAAAATTTGACCACGATGGTCAATATCTTCAAACAATAGGCAAAAAGGGGCAGGGACCAGGTGAATTTGAAAATCCATCCAGAGTTTTTCTCGATACTCAAGATAATATATATGTCACAGACGGAGGTGGAAAATGGAGAGACAGCAGATTGATGAAAATATTTAACAGTCGTGGAGAATTTGTAAAAGTCATCCATTTAGAGAGTCCTATTTCTAATTTTCATGTTGATTCCGAAGGAAACATATTAGCTAATGTTTCACAAAGAGTTGAAAGAGGAACCAAAAGGGCAGTTGTAAAAATGAATTCAGAAGGGAAGGCAATAGAAAGAATTGCAGAATTTTCAGATGTTAAAGTAGTCACAAAAAAAACAGCGAAATGACTGCTAATTTCAGAGCTAGTCACTACTATACGCCGCGCCTTTATTTTTCGCCAATAGATGAACAAACTTTTTCTTATGCTTACTCGTTGGAATGCCAAGTTTTCGTTTTTGACAACGAAGGAAAATTGCTATTAAAGATACAAAAAAAAGAATTCCCTCATTCGATAAGCCAAAGTGAAAAAAAGTATATAATAGAGCAGCTTGAAGAAAGTATTTCCCGTAGCGGGAGAAAATGGCCAGAAGGAATTCTGGAAGAAGCCTGCAACTTTCCCCCTTCCAGACCATTTTTTCGCAGAATTATTGTTGATGATATGCAGCGATTATTTCTCTGGAGAGTGAAATCTGTTTTAGATAGAAGTGAGGAAGGAGAATTTGATGTTTTCAATAAAGAAGGTTATTTTATTTACCGGGCAAAAATTCCAGTTCGGCCAGAAATAATCAATAAAGGTTTTCTTTATGATATAAAAGAAAATGAAGAAACAGGTGATGTTTTTATCAGAAGATTCAGGATAAAAAACTGGGATCAGATAAAAGAAGGCATTTAATTCTTCTTCCCAGAATAAAGAGAAGTCGGCATTTCATAACTATGGGATGTCAAGCGACGTTATTAGCAGCTTAAAGAGGAGGCAAACATGAGTCCAAAACCTGTTGTAATCAAGTTCTTTGCACCTGTCGTTGATATCTCAATCAATGCCTTGATGAACACCATCGATCAGAGGATGAAGCAAGGGGTAACGAGTTTCACGCTACTCATTTCTTCACCCGGGGGCTCGGTATTTCACGGTTTAAGTGCCTACAATTATTTGAAGGGACTGCCTGCTACAATAACTACACATAACTTTGGCAGTGTGGATTCAATAGGCATTGTCCTCTATTGCGGCGGTTCAAAGAGACTATCAGTACCTCAAGCACGATTTTTGCTTCACGGAGTTAGCTCTAAATTTGAGCAGAGAGTGAGCTTAGAAGAAAAACAGTTAGAAGAAAGGTTGAAAGGACTAAGAATTGATATGGAAAATATAGCCAAGGTAATCGCTGAAAATACAGGAAAAAGTGTGAAAGATGTGACAGATGCCATGCTTGAAAGGACAACTTTGAATCCTGAGGAAGCTAAGTCTTGGGGTCTTGTCCATGAGATAAAGTCAGAGCTGTTTGAAGCTGGAAGCGAAATCATCTCCATACAATTTCAGCAACAGCAGAAACCGTAACGTCGGCTGCTAACGGCCAGGGGAAATTTCTATATAAAAGGAGTTAGAGATGCTTAAAAGTAATCTAAATATTCCTAAGGAATACAGCCCTTCCCTGGGTCTTAGAGAAACAGAGAAAGCGATAAAGTTTATTAAAAGCAGTTTCCAGGATAGGCTGGCCGAAGAGTTGAATTTGACGAGAGTATCTGCGCCGATTTTAGTTTTAAGGAAAACCGGAATCAACGATTACCTCACTGGCAAGGAAAGGCCTATCAGGTTCAACGTTTTGAACATGAATGAAGAGGCTGAGATAGTTCAGGCTCTCACGAAGTGGAAGAGAGTAGCCCTTGCTGATTATAGATTCAGCCATGGAGAAGGGCTTTACACGGATATGAATGCCATAAGACCGGATGAGATTTTAGACAATCTTCATTCGGTCTATGTGGACCAGTGGGATTGGGAGAGGGTTGTCAGCAAGGATGAAAGAAACCTCGATTTTCTCAAGTTCATCGTGACTAAGATATACAAGGTTATAAGGGAGATGGAAAAGCTTGTTTGTGAGAAGTTCGAAATGCTGCAGGCACCTTTTCTACCTGAGGAAATCCATTTCATTCACAGTGAAGATCTTCTTGAAATGTACCCTGATCTATCCCCAGAAGAGCGTGAAGACGAGATATGTAGAGAAAAAGGAACTGTGTTTGTGATAGGAGTAGGAGCAGAGCTTAAGGATGGTAAACCCCATGATGAAAGAGCAGCCGATTATGACGACTGGACAACGGAGACGGGAAAGGGTAGGAGAGGATTAAACGGTGATATCCTTGTCTGGTATCCTTTGCTCCAATGTGCCTTTGAGCTTTCTTCGATGGGAATAAGGGTGGACAAAGATTCTTTATTGGAGCAGCTTGAGATTAAGGGAGAACAGGATAATGTTGGCTTGTATTTCCATCGGAGATTGTTGGAGGAAGAGCTTCCTCTGACCATAGGTGGAGGAATTGGGCAATCTCGGCTATGCATGTTGTACCTGAGGAAAGCCCATATAGGAGAAGTCCAGTCCAGCATATGGCCTGACGAAATGATAAAGAAATGTAAAGAGAGTAAAATATTTTTACTTTGATTCTAATATAAACGCAAGATATATTTTTACAATGTCATTGCGAGCCCTGAAAGGGCGTGGCAATCTCTTAAGATGAATTAACGAGATCGCCACGTCGCTTCGCTCCTCGCGATGACACAGGAATAATTGCGTTTGTATTAGGAGAGCATACATGAATAAGAGAAAGGATGAAGTGTAAGGATATTTTCTACCAGCTATATGAAATGCATGAAGAGAGCATTGAATAATATATAATACACACAAAAAAAAATAGGAGGTGAGTGATGGCAACCTTTATCATTCTAAGTCGGATTTCTCCAGAGGCATTCAGCGATCCCTTTGAATTTAAAAAAGTTGCTGAAAGAGTGGCTTCAAAGATTAAAAGCGAGTGTCCTGGAGTTGTTTGGAAGGAAAGTTACGCAACTACGGGCCGCTTCGATGTCGTGGATATTGTCGAGTCAGATGATCCCAAGGAAATAGCGAAAGCAGCTATGATCATCCGGGCTTATGGACATTCCACTACCGAAACATTGACCGGGACACCTTGGGAAGAATTCCTTGAGTTGCTTTAATCGGCGGTTAAAAGTGGGGGTTTGATAAATCAAATCCCTATAGAAAAATAAAAATCTTACAAGATAATAAGGTGGGCTTGATAAATCAAGCCCCTGGGAAAGAATCAGACTCCTACATACAAAGACGGATTTGATGAATCAAGCCCCTACGAAAAATTAATTTGCGTCTTCGCGTTTATAGACGACCTTTCCGCCAACAATCGTATAATCCACAAGAGCTTTCATGATCTCTTCTGGACGAATTTTCATCAGATCTTTATCATAAATTACCATATCACTAAGATAGCCTTTTTTTATCATACCTTTCCGGCCTTCCATGAATTCTGCGTATGCCGAGCCCAACGTGTAGAGCTTAATTGCTTCTTCCATAGTAAGTTTCTGGTCTGGAAACCAGCCGGACCCTGGTTCTCCGGCACGGTCTTTTCGCGTTACTGAAGCGTATAATCCTTCCAGGGGATCAAGTGGCTCAACGTTGTAATCAGTGCCGAAGGCTATTTTTGCACCCACATCAAGCAGCCGCCGCCAGGCATAGGCCCCCTTGCATCGTTCGCGCCCGATCCGTTTTTCTGCGAAGCGCTTATCAGTAATGCAGTGAGTAGGCTGCATCGACGCGATTACTCCCAGTTTCGCAAATCGTGGAATGTCATCAAGCGCGAGTATCTGCGCATGCTCGCTGCGGTGGCGGCTATCCCTTTTTCCGTTTACTTCCTGAGCCTTTTTGAATGCATTCAGAATCCAGCGATTTGCTTTTGGGCCGATGGCATGAATTGCAACCTGGAATCCCATTTTATCCGCAGCAGCAACCCTGCGTTCGAGCTCTTCGTAGGGCATCATGGCTAACCCGGTTTTATCGGGTTCGTCCTCGAACGGTTTAAAAACCAACATTGTGCCAGAGCCGAGTGTTCCGTCGATAAAGCCTTTAAGAAAGCCAAAGCGTATCCAGTTATCTTCTGATGGATATCTTTTTTGCAGTTCAACGTAGCGCTCTAATTGATGCTCGTCTTTTGGCAAAGGCTGCCCTACGTAGACGCGGAGCGTGAGCTTGCCAATATCCCTGAACTTCTGATACATTTCAAATTGACCAGGAGGAAGCTGGACAGTTGTTACACCTAATCTTGCTGCCATGTCGAATGCTGCCTGCCATCCTTTCATGAGCCGTTCCTCTTCTTCTTCAGGAGTCCTCTTTACTTTGACGGCTCCATACTTTAACAATTGTTTAGCAGTTTCTTTAAAGATTCCTGTGGGTTCGCCCGTCTCAGGATCTTTCTGGATTTCTCCGCCGAATGGATCTGGCGTATCTTTTTTAATGCCAGAATTCTTGATAACGTAGCTGTTTACCAGGACGGAATGACCGTCAGCACGGCTCAGAGCCACCGGGTTATTCGGAGAAACAGGATCAATAAGCTCCTTGGTCGGCCATTGCTTGTTGTAGAACATCTCATGCTCCCAGTTGCCGCCTCTGATGAGCTCTCCTGGTTTTGCCTTGGCAACTTTCTCCTTTACCCGCTCTGTAATAATTTTAGGATCAGTGATATACCGCAGATCGATATAGTCAGGATTGATAGAGTCAAAATGGGCATGTGCATCATTAAATCCTGGAATAACCAGCCTCCCTTTTGCATCTATTACCTTTGTGGTTCCCTCTTTAATATACTGGTTAATGTTTTTGTTTGATGTGACAGCTATTATGAACTCTCCTTTTACGGCAACGGCTTCTGCCCGGGGATTTTTCTTATCGATCGTTACAATCTTTGCATTTTTAATCACAAGATCAGCAGGGGATACTGAAGGTGCAGGGGGTTCTGTATAAACTGGCATCGTATATGGTTTTTTGAAGCCACCAATAAAAAACAGCAAATAAGCAAATGCTGTGATAGTTAATAGCTTCTTTAACATTTTCTCAATTCCTCCTTTTTATATTTTAGTATTTCGAGTAGCATAGCACTTTAATTAATAAAAGAAAATAAACCGGCACAAATCGCTTCTTCTTTTCGAAAAAATATTCTATTGAACAAAATAGGAAGAAGTGATAATTAAAATGGGAAAAAGATGTTATGCGCCAATCTGAATTTTTTAAATATAAGTTTGAAAAAGGGGACAGGCTACTTTATCAACAAGCCTCTTTATAAATAGTATGCTAATACCAATCATAACCTGTTAAGCATAAGAGCAAGGAGGTCTAATATGCATTCCAAACCATCTGTTTCTAAAACTTTATTGCTCTCCCTGCTGGTTGTTTTCGTTGTATTCTTCCTTCAGATTCATCTATCAGCAGAGACAGAAAGCAAGTCTTCTTCGCCAGCCAATAAACAAGCAGTCGACGAAGAATACACACGCTTGATCAAAGAAGCCACTACCAAGCCTGAATTTCTTAGCCCTCTCACCAGCTACCTTCCCCAAGTTGAAGGCGTACCAACTCCCAAGGATGTACTGGGCTATATCGCCGGTGCGCCTGGAAAATTAACCTACTACGAAGACATCCTCAAGTATATGAATGCCCTCGCTGAAGCATCGCCCAATGTTCAGGTCTTCCCCATTGGTAAGACCTCCGAAGGGAGGGAGATGATTATTGTCGCTGTATCCAACAATGAGACCATGAGTAACCTGAGAAAATACAAAGATTTCCTGGCTAAGCTGGCTGATCCGCGTATAGTGAAAACCGAAAAAGAAGCAGAAGCCATAATTGCCCAGGCAAAACCCATTTACTGGCTGACCTGTAACCTTCATTCGAGTGAAACCGGAGCTGCTGAAGTCTCGATGGAGCTGGCTTATCGCCTGGCTGTTGATGAAAATCCTGTCATTAAAAAGATAAGAGACAATATGATAATTCTTATTACACCCTCGATGGAGCCTGATGGACATGATAAACATACGGATTGGTTTTTTAAATACAACAAAGATATAAAAGATTATAGCAAGATAAGCCGTGTCCCTTACTGGGGCAGGTATACTTTTCACGATAATAACCGCGATATGATCTGCATCTCTCAGCCAGAGATGCAAAACGGGGCGAATGCTTACTTTGACTGGCATCCGATTGTGGTCCAGGATAACCATGAATCCATCGCTTTTCTGTATGTTTCTTCAGGAACCGGCCCCTATAATCGCCATTATCATCCCAGTGTGACCTCTGAATGGAACTTGATTGCCTGGTGGGAGGTTACTCGGCTGACCTCCTACGGTATGCCTGGAGTCTGGACTCATGCCTTCTGGACAGGATGGGCACCCAACTACTGGGGTGCGATAGCCGGAAATCATCATGGCATAATTCGCTTCTACGAAACCTTCGGCAATTCCATCGGCAATACTATGGAAAGAGATTTGAGTGAAGGCAGACGCAGCGTGACTTCACGGGAATGGTACAGACCACTTCCTCCTTACAAGAAAGTGCTATGGTCAATGAGAAACAATGTCAACTACCAGCAGACCGCTGACCTGGAAGCCTTCTACTTCGTGGCAGCGAATAAAGAGTATTTCCTGAAAAACTTCTGGAAGAGAGGGTTAAGTTCTTATGAGAAGGGAAAGAACGAACCTCCTTATGCTTATATCATTCCTTCTGGACAAAAAGACCCTGTAGATGTTGCTAAAGCGGTCAACGTCCTTTTAAAACAGCGAGTTGAAGTCCATCAGGCAAAAGGTCCTGTGAAGGTCAAAGAAGGGGAGTTTCCCGCGGGATCCTATGTGATCAGGATGGACCAACCTTATGGTACACTTGCTCAAAATCTTCTGGAGAAACAGAAGTATCCTGAAGATGCGCCTCGCGCTTATGATGATACAGGGTGGACCCTCGGCCTGCATATGGATGTAAAGACCGTAGAGATAAATGACAAGGCCATTTTTGATGTCTCGGTAATGCCCATTTCCAAGCCAGTAAAGGTGAAAGGAAAAGTCCTCGGAGGAAAGGCTGTTGGAGCTTATGTCATCAATAACACCACCATAAACAATCTACTCCCTGCTCGATTAAAACTAAAGGATTTTAAAGTCCTGGCTGCGGAGGTGCCATTCAAGATTAAAAAGAAAGGTTTCAATGCTGGCTCCATGATAATTCCTGTCTCCGGAGCCTCAGCAGGAATTCATCAGACCATCCAATCTGTTGCCGGTGAGTTCGGACTTGAGGTCGTCAGTTCTAAAAAGGTTCCCGGTGTTAAAACCCATGATCTGGATATTCCCCGTATAGCCATATACCATACCTGGTTTTCTGCCCAAGCCGACGGCTGGGTTAGGTTTGCTTTTGATGACCTGGGTATTCCGTTTGCCATGATACACAAAGATCATCTTAAGAAAGGCAACCTCAAGGATAAATACGATGTCATTATCTTCAGTAATTGCAGAGGAAGGAAGGGAGCTGACATTGTGAATGGCGTTGATCCTGAGCACCGGGGTTCTTTAGCCTTTGTCCAAACTCAAGAATTCAAGCATCTGGGCACTCCAGATTCCTGTGAAGACATCACTGGAGGCATGGGAATAGAGGGAGTGAGCAATCTTCAGAAGTTCGTTATGGATGGAGGTCTATTAATTGCTCTTCACAATCCTGTTAGATTAGCGATAGATTACGGTCTGGTAAGAGGAATTGATGTTTTCCAGACAAGTTCCAAATTCTATAATCCTGGCTCTCTGCTTCAAGGTGAGGTTGTCAATGAAAAGCATCCTATTTCTTATGGCTTTGACAAGGAGATGCCTATCTATCGCAGCCATTCAGGCCCTCTTCTTAGAATTGAAGAAGAGAAGGAAAAGCATGTAGTTCTTCGCTATGCCAAAGAAGGAGAGGTCTGTCTTAGCGGAATAGTGAAAAGTCAGGATGAGATAAAAGGAAAGGCTGCGGTAGTCGATGTGCCGGTCGGAAAAGGACATATAGTCTTATTCACTTTTAATCCTTTCTGGCGTGATTTAAGCCATGGAAACTATATGTTTGTCTTCAATGCCATCCTTAATTACAACAACCTTGGCGTAGGCTCAGAAAAGTAAAAGAAGGGGACAGGCCCCTTTTTTCGTTACGTGGGGATGTGATTTATCAAATCCACTTCCCGCTAACAAATTATCATCCTATTTTCCTCTGGATTTCAAAAATTTATCCTTATTTGTTCTGGATGCCAATACTTTACAGGGAGTTCGGAAAAAACAAGAATGCCTTTAAATTGAACTTATAACTGCTATAATAGTTACTTTTGTTGATTGAAAAAAGAAGAATATCAATGTGCTTAATAGGAATCGCCTGCTTATATTACTATTTAGGAGCAAAATGAGTGCTTCATAAAAATAATTTGCTCATATCAACAATTATTTTTTTCATGCTGTTTTTGCATATTCCTCACATTTTCGGTCAGAATCGTACCAAAATTATCCATGTATCACGCATCGAAAATCCTCCAAGAATAGACGGTCTCATTGAAGACAGCTGTTGGAAGAATATCCAAACTGTCTCAGGATTTTTCCAGTTTGATCCCATCAATGGCGAAAAGGCCTCGGAAGAAACGCTTGTCTGGGCAGCTTATGACCAAAAAAACATATATTTTGCCTTCCTGATGAAAGATACTCGTCCGGAAATGATCTGGGCTGAGCTTACTCCCCGCAATGATTACGAGAATAACGATGCGATCACTTTAGTCCTAGATGCATACAATGATAAGAGGACGAGTATTAGTTTTACAGTGAATCCCAGGGGTGTTCAAAAAAATTCCGTGGAAACAATATGGAAATCCGGTGCCGTTATTCGCAGCGATGGATGGGTTGTCGAGATGGCCATTCCCTTCAAATCCTTAAGGTTTTCTCCGAAGGAAAACCAGATCTGGGGAATAAACTTTAAACGGTACATTCACCGTTTAAATGAAATAGACTACTGGACGGACGTCGACAGGGATAAGCCTCTGCTTCATCAGATGGGAGAGCTGAGTGGGCTGTCTGGAATACGGCCAGGATATAATCTCGAATTCTTCCCTTATGCTGGTGTCAGGTCTTCACGGTGGGACGGAGCAAAGGATGACAAGATGGCGTCAGGCCTCGATGTCAAGTACGGGATTCTACCGAATCTCATTCTGGATATGACAGCAAGCCCTGATTTCAGTGAAGTGGAATCCGATCCGTTCATCTACCAGCTCTCACCTCATGAAAATTATTTACAGGAAAACCGTCCATTTTTTACAGAAGGCAGTCAATATTTCCAGTTATCCACTGCACGAGAGTATTCTTGGGAACCGGATGTCAATTTATTTTATTCAAGACGGATCAGTAATCCGAAGATTGCTGCAAAGGTTTCTGGCAAGGCTGGGGGATATTCTTTTGGATTACTGGGAGCAATAAACGAAGAGAATGAAGGAGATACGTTGTTTAGTGTCGTTCGGATACGGAAAGACATCTTCAAGAATTCCCAGGTCGGTATCTACTATGCAGGGATGGATATTTCTGGGGAATACAACCGGAATTTCGCGGTTGACTACAGCTTCAATTTTAAAGATATCTATTATCTCCGCGGTATGAGTGCTTTTTCTTTTAATAACGGCACAAGAAATAAAAACAACGGTATTCATCTCCTCCAGTTTGAAAGCGAACCTGACGCAGGATTGCAGTTGATATTGAACTTTCAGAGAATTGAAGCAGACGTGGAGGTCAGAACCGGATTTATCAATAAAATAGATGTTCAATCCACTGAACTGATGGCAGGATATGCCTGGAGGTTCACCCGGGGAAAGGTAAAACGCTTTAGTTTCGATCTAGAAGGGAATCTTGAGCAGGATTCCCGTGGTCATTTGACCGGCAACTCTTTACGTTTAATGTTCTTTACGGATTTCTTTTCAAGGATCGATATCCACGGAGGATTCGATGTTGGGAAAAGTAAACATCAGATATTTGATGAGAATGATGAATTGGCTTGGACGGAAGACTTCATTAATACATACGGAGGAGATTTAGATTTTCGTTGGGAACGCGGCGGATTTTTTAAAGAGGTCAATATTGAAGGAGGATGGGAAAAAAGAGGAATCTATAACGAGGACTTTACTGTGGTGGAATCCGGGTTTCAGACGAGCATGGAAGCTGAGCTGACGCTTCGGCCCCTAAGCAACTTTGAATGGTCTTTTAGCAGCGACTGGATACGGCAGGTCATAGATAGAACCCGAGAAAAGGTCTTTGATGGAGTAACGTATGCAACATCCTTGCACCTCCAGATAACACGCAGCCTGTTCCTGAGTACTCGACTCTTAGGGGAAACCCAGGAAGACCAGTATAATCTGGATTTTCTGGTTGGGTATTATTTTGGGGCCGGAAACATTATCCAGCTCTGCTATAAAAAAAGCACAAAAAAAGGGGAATTCTTGAGAGAGGGAGGACACTCAATAACCTTAAAAGTATCGTATCTATTAAGAATTTAAGCATTACTGAATCTTGGGAAGCTGCGAAATTCTAGGGCTCAAATTGTAGTTAGAAACGCCTATTTCTGAAAAGATATGAAAGGGTGAAATTATGAAGCAAAGATTTATCGGAAAAAATCAAGTTAAAGGCCAATTTTTACTTATATTGGCTTTTGGATTAACAATTTTATTACTTCAAGCCCATTCCAGTCAGAAATCTGCCTATGAGATCAAGGTACAAATTGTAGCTGATGTAAATCGTGATGGTAAGGTTGAGTTTGATACGGATAATCAAGGGAAAAACAAGTGGACTTTAGAGCGGGGGGCTATATTCTTCAATAATAATGACAGTGACCAGAATACAAAAAAGCCGGACTATGCTGATGCTGTTGTTAACGGGCCAGAAGATCTTAGAGATCTGGCTGTTCTTAAAGTCAAAAGAATCCCTGATTTACCAAAAGATTCCCGGGTCGTCATTTCTGCAGATGGTTCTTCTTTAGGCCGAGTTCATCTGTTTTTAAAAGCCGTTTATAATGATTACAAAACTCTGAATCTTACGGATGATGGAAACGTTGATCCGGAACTGTTAAGCCAGAAAGACCTTGAATTGAGGATTGAAGCTAATTCTTATGCGGATAAGTCCTGGAGCGGGGAAACAGAAGTGACGGCAACCGTGAAAAGCCCTAATGGAGAGACTCAATCCGATTCCGTTAGACTGAAGGTTGCGCCGTTTATTCTCCTCTCAAACCTGAATACAGGAATAGCCCTGTACGCGAGAGAGTTTCCGGGTAGGAATGAAGCTTTTATTAAAAGCCTGAGTGAACTAGTTCCTCAAGCTGGGGCTGAGCTGGTTGTAGTTCCAGCGGGAGAGCCATACAATCCGCGTTGTGTCTGGCTGCAGGATACTCTGGAAATAGGATACTCTGAGATGCCGAAACAGAAGATGAATGTAGTCCTCAAGGCTAACAGGGGCAGATCATTGGATAATTATGCTAAGGATGGGCTCTTAGGACCTGATTTCGGCTGGATTCAAGTAGGGACATTTCGAGAGAAATATGGCAAGGGAAGAGGTGGCAACGGCTGGTTGGATTGGTACGGAAACCTGGAGGTTACTCCTCCGCTGCCATCGTATCCACATGGCCGCATCTACTACGGGCATAATCCGGACGGGCCAAAAGAGGCTTCGCTTAATCCGGAAATAGTCAGCATGCTTGATGCCCAGGGAATTCAGGCTCCAGCCTTAAAGCTTGATACAGGCTGGCTTTTGATTAAACATGTGGATGAAGTGATATCGTTCCTGCCCAGCGGCGACCCGGCCCATCCCTACAAAGTCCTGGTCGTTGATACAGATGCTATGATAGCCCTGCTTGAAAAATGGGTGAAGGGTGGATATGGCGATACTCCGATACTTGATCTCTACTCTAAGAAGGCTACGGTATCATCATTCGCTAAGAATAAAAACCTGATAGACCTTAATCAATCTCTTCAGAGAGAGCGAATCGAGCCGAATATTGATCTACTCAAGAGAGAACTCGGCTTAAAGGAAGAAGATTTCATCAGAGTGCCTTCGTTTTTTGACAAGGACGGAGTTTCTGTTGTCCCCAACATGGTCAATTCAACAATATTAAACGGTCATATCTTCATTGTTGCCCCCAACGGTCCGGTGATTGACGGCAAGGATCAGCTGGAAGAGGAAATGCGCGAGCTCCTCTCTGGCTTGCCGTTGAAGCCGCATTTTATAGACGCACGCCACTATCATAAATGGGGTGGGGAAGTCCATTGCGCTACAAATGTCCGACGAGAAGGATTTCGTACACCATGGTGGGCGATGAAATAATAATGTGATAAAAACTACTTGCCTAACGTCACCATAGAAGCATTGCGTCCCCTAATTTAAAAGCTTATTATTGATGATTATTGTAAACCTTTATCTAGGAATTCCCGTCTAATAGGAGGAAAGATAAAAGAGATGGTTCAAGATGAGCAAGTTCTCGTTGATCGTATATCCAGCGGCGATAGCACAGCTTTTCAAGAATTTGTGGAACGTTATAAGAAGAAAATATATTACATTGCCTACGATATCACGGGAGATCACAACGATGCAGAAGATGTCTCCCAGGAGGTGTTCATTAAAGTGTTCCGTTCCCTCAAGACTTTTCGCCGAAACGCGAAGATAAGTTCATGGCTTTATCAGGTCTCGGTCAACGCCAGTATTGACTTGCTCCGTAAGAAATCCTCGAAACCGGAGAAATCAATGGACGACATAGAAAGAGCAGATATTCAAGAGAATCTTCCGGGAAGCGGAACCCGTGCCCAAAATCCTGAAAGAAGCGCAGAGGACTTTTTAATTCAGAAACATATTTCTGAGGCGCTCCAGAAAGTTTCTCCAAAGGAACGTTCGGTATTTGTGATGCGCCATTATAACGAACTAAAGATAAGAGAAATAGCAGAAATTTTAAAAGTCTCTCCAGGAACGGTAAAAGCTCTTTTTTATCGTGCCACGAGGAAACTCCGGAAAGAGCTTTTATTTTATCTTGGTAATCCTGGATTGGAGGTTTCAAATGAGTGATTGCAAAAAATGTCAGGATTTGTTTTGCGAAGCATTCTATGAAGAATTAAATGCTGAACAAAAGAATTTCCTTGAAAGTCATATTAGCATCTGTGAAGGGTGCAAATCTGAATATGATGAGATGACTTCCACTCTTAAGGTTATGGAAAAAAGAGCCCGGCCTGAACCTGAGCAAGCCTACTGGAATGGCTACTGGAACAAGCTCGCAAGAAGGATGGAAGATGAGAAAACCTTAACTCCGAAGTCAGAATCATGGTGGCGCAACTTTACCCGTGCTTTTACTTTTGCTCCTAAGTGGGCTTTTCAGACCGCAGCCGCTCTTTTGCTTGTAGTTCTGGGAATTTACCTCGGGAAAATAATCTTTTCTACTTCTACGCCAGGAGTTCAACAGGCCCGGCAGCTGCCCGCCGTTACTTCTCAAGTTGAATCAAGCGCAGAGTATGTTCAGCGTGCCCAGAATTATATAGAGCGCTCAAAGCTGATACTCCTTGCTTTAATCAATTTTGACCCAGAAACAGAAGATTCGTACGCCTTAGACCTTCCTTATCAACAGCAAGTATCAAGAGAGCTGGTGAGTGAAGCCAGCTTTTTTAAGCAAGGAATTGCTGATTCTGACCAGAGGCGTTTACGAAATTTGATCGCAGATCTTGAAGTGATCTTCCTTCAGATTGCCAACCTTGAGTCAGAACATGATTTCGAAGCGATAGAACTTGTTAAAAAAGGAGTGGATAGCCGAGGGATTCTACTGCAAATTCACGTCACGGATTTCCACCAATCCACAAAAGTAAGAGATAAAACGACGCCGTCTGCAACGGCATCAGATACATTCCGAAATATGTAAAAATGGAGAATAAAATGAATAGAAAAATATCGCGTTTTACCCTGATAATTTCAGTATTTGTGGTTTCCTTTTGTTTTTTATCCCCTGTGATAAACGCTGCCAATATGCAGGAGAAGGATGCTATAGACTACAAGCAGGTCTATAACCTTATCCTCGAAGAGAAATGGGAGGAAGCAAATAAGGCCTTGGCTGAATTCATTAGCAAGCATTCTCGAAGCACCTGGGTAGACGATGCCCGATTCTGGCAGTGTTATGCAATAGAAAAATTGGATTTTTCACTGGACGAAGTTTATGACTGTTATCTGGAATTCATCAAGTCTTTTCCAAAGAGTAAATGGGTTGATGATGCCAAAGCCAATATCATAAGAATAGCCCGTCAACTGGCGAAAAGAGGGATGCCCGAATATGAAGCCATCATCAAATCAATGGGAAAAGACGCAAAGCTGGAAATAAAGCTGGCTGCTCTTCATGCCCTGGAGGATATGGGCGATTTACATGCTGTTGAAACCCTTCTTGAGCTTTACGACAGTACCCCAAACAGTAAGTTTCGAAGCCGCATTATTAACATTCTCGAAGACATTGGATGTGACTTATCATGTGCAAAATTAAGAGACATTGCTCTCAACGACAAAGATCTTCGCCTTCGGCACAAAGCGCTCAGTTCCATAGGTGATCTGGCTGACAGAGAATCTGTCGAGGTTCTGATGAAAATCGCCCGGACAGACTCTGATCTCAGAATCAGGAAAGCTGCGCTTCATGCTTTAGAGGATATGGAACATGCGGAGATTGTCCCTTTTCTCACTGAGACGGCCATAACTGAAAAAGATGATTCCCTGGCCAAAGCAGCTGTATATGCTCTGGAAGATATAGATTGCGAGGAAGTGCTTCCTGCTTTAAAGAAAATCATGAAAGAAGCCAAATCTTTTGAAGCGCGAAAAGCCGCCCTCCTTGAATTAGATGATATTGAAGATCCAGAAGCAATTTCCATACTGAAGGAGGTGGCTTTGCATGATAGCGAGCTTAAGCTCCGTCGCCAAGCCATTAACGCCTTGGGAGACATCGAAACTATGGAATCTCTCGAGGTGCTAAGAGAAGTCCTCCGCGAGACCAAAGAAGCCAGTCTTATAAAAGCAGCAATTAATGCAGTAGAGGATCATGAAGGCATGGTGGCAGCAGAAATTCTTTATGAAACAGCTATCACCGTTTCAGATGAAGCCCTGGCAAAGGCTGCAGTTTCTGCTCTTGAAGATGTGTTTGAAGAAGATGATCCTGGAATGCTTCTCGAAGTCTATAGAAAGTCAAAATTTCCATCAGTCCGCAAAGTTGCTTTGAATGCCATCGAAGATATGGCAGAAGCCGCATCTATACCAGCTCTCGGTCAAATCTTGAATGAGGAGAAAAATGCCAAGCTGAGACGGATAATCGTTCGGATTTTGGGTGAGACAGGTAGCGATGATGCGGTTCCGATTCTGCTTAAGGTAGCCCTGGAGGACGAAGATTACAAAGTGCAGGCTGAAGCCGTTTCAGCTCTTTCAGAAATAGACAGCAAAAAAGCCCGGGCTGCATTGGTAGAAATCCTCAAGAAAAAATAGTAGGGGCTTGATTCATCAAACCCACACTTTGTAAAAAAGGGGACAGGATACTTTATTGACAATTGCCTGTCCTCTTTTTTATGTATTACTAATAAAACCTCCTTTTGTAATTAAGCATGTCATTTATTGTGTAGGAGCTTGATTCATCAAGCCCACCCTATCAAAAATATCTTTCTTATGTAGGGGCTTGAC
>CAYTBG010000008.1:18368-44264 GCA_964435925.1 uncultured Eubacteriales bacterium
TATCAAGCCCAACTTTTAAATTTTATAAATAACCTGATTTTATAAATAAATTGTAAGGGCTTGATGAATCAAGCCCACCGCTTCAAGAGAAGGGGACAGGAGAATAATCTAAATGGCTATTCTAGTTTGCTGTGGCTTTCTCTCTCTTGACATTCACCCTGTCGAAATATATTCTTCCTCATTAGAAAAATGGGGACAGTTCCATTTTTATACAGGAGGTAAAAAATGAAAAAAATTGTGCTTTTTTTCCTTTCTATTATCTTTATTTTTTCTTTACTGGAGCTTAAAGCAGAAGAGATAGTCGTAGATTTGGAAACGAAGGAAAAAATAAAAGGGTTACTTCTTCAAAAATTCGGAGAGACACAAAAACTCAGGATTGAAAAGGGTGTAGATCAGGCTGCATCACTGTGGAGAAAAAGCGATGGAACTTCCAAAGAGTTTGGACAATTCTGTGAACAGTATTTTATCGGAACTGAAGATTTGCTTTATGAAAACTTTAAAAGGCTTGAGACAAATTTTGAGATCTTATCCGGACACTTCAACAAGATGAGGCTTGATTTAAATCGGCCTATTGATCTTGATTGGGGCAGGATTCTTCCTTTAGATAGGATATTCAGTCAGTATAGTCCATCAGCTCATATCATGGACGATTTTTTCAACAATAAAATTGCATTCTTTGTCCCGTTGAATTTTCCTCGTTATTCACTCTCTGAAAAAGCAGAACTCGGTCCAAAATGGAACAGAAAGGAATGGGCCCACGCAAGAATGGGGGATATGTTCACATCAAGAGTCCCAGCTGAAATCTATCAGAAAAGATCTCAGACTTACGCTGACTCAAGCGCGTACATTTACGAGTACAACATATACATGGGCAAATTAATTGACAAGAAGTTCAAAACTTATTTTCCAGAAGATTTAAAACTCATAACCCACTGGGGATTAAGAGATGAATTAAAGGCAAGATACGCTGATTCCGAGGGTATTTTTAAACAGAAAATGATATATGAAATCATGCTTAGAATAATAAACCAGCAAATCCCGGAAATAGTGATAAATAATCCGGAATATAACTGGAATCCCTTTACCAATAAAATTTATAAAGACAAAAAAGAACTGGCATTTACTCCGGAACCTCTCACACGGTACAAGCATTTTCTCAACAATTTCATCAGTGCGAAAATGATTGATCCCTACTACCCTGATTTCCCAAATCATATAAAAAGAGTGTTTGAGGCAGGAAGGGAAATACCAGAAGCAGAGGTTGAAGCTTTATTCACCAGCTTTATTTCATCCCCTCAGGTAAAAAAGGTCGGGAAACTCATCCAGAAAAGGCTCGGAAGGAAACTCCAACCTTTTGATATCTGGTATCCAGGATTTAAACCAAGAAGCGCGATAAAAGAAGAAGAACTCGATAAAATTGTTGCCAAAAAGTATCCCGACGTAAAAATCTTTGAAGGAGATTTAAAGAATATCCTGTTGAAATTAGGGTTTTCCCAAGAGCAGGCTGAATTTATCGCTCCAAAAATCGAAGTTGATGCAGCAAGAGGAGCAGGGCATGCCTGGGGTGCGGATATGAAATCAGAGAAGGCACATCTGAGAACCAGGGTTCCCAAAACGGGAATGAATTATAAAGGATTCAATATTGCGATGCACGAATTGGGTCACTGTGTTGAACAAACCTTAACTCTTCAGAAGGTTGACTACTATGCGCTCCAGGGAGTTCCTAATACCGCTTTTACAGAGGCTTTTGCCTTTGTCTTTCAGGATAAAGATCTCGATGTTCTCGGAATAAAAAGCGAAGACAAGAATCGAAAATACCTGAAAGCACTCGACTATTTCTGGAATGCCTACGAGATAATGGGAGTTTCTCTTGTTGATATGAAGGTCTGGAACTGGCTTTATAGTAATCCGGATGCAACTCCACAAGAACTGAAGGAAGCTGTCATATCAATTGCAAAGGAAGTGTGGAATAAATATTATGCCGATGTCTTCGGAATAAAAGACCAGCCAATTCTCGCCATCTACTCGCACATGATTTACAGGACCATATATCTGCCTGATTATCCTCTTGGGCACGTAATTGCTTTCCAGATTGGAAACTACCTCGAGGGTAAGAACCTTGGCGAAGAAATGGAAAGAATGTGTGTGGCCGGGAATATTATTCCTCAAGTCTGGATGAAAAATGCTGTAGGCTCTGAAATATCTTCAAAACCATTGCTCGACGCAGTTGATGAAGCTTTGAAACATATAAAATAAATAGGTTCCGGTGGGCCTTCTGGACTTCAAACCCAGTATGGGGCCGTTAAAAGCCCTGGGTGGGTTCGACTCCCACACCTTCCCGGCAGAGTAAAACACAGCTTTCACGTTAAGCAATTCTGGTGACAAAGGGAGAGGTTAGAGGAGCAAATGGTCTTAAATATGCTGTGCAGCATTTTTTCCGACGGGTTGTTACGCAGCAGTATGTTCAGCTTTTGCAGGAGGTCTTATGCCCAACGCTTTAAACACAGATACAGATATTAGTATAGTCGAGATTCCTTGTCCCCTCTGTGGTGCCGACCAAAAGACGCTATTGGGGACATTTCACTTCCAGAACAAACTCTTGGGGCTTAAGGAGTGTGAGGAGTGCCGGCTCGTCTTCGTCTGCCCTCGTTTGACAGAGCGTGCTATGGATTCTTATTTTCAAACCTATACTGATGTTTCTTCGGCAATAACTATCGACAGGTGGCGAGCCAAAAGGAAGCCCAACATCTCGCGCGATCTGACTCTGCTTAAACGACTGCTGCCTGGGGGAGGAAAGATCCTGGATGTCGGCAGTGGTTACGGTTTCTTCTCGGAACAGGCGCAAGCAATGGGATACGAGACTGTAGGAGTCGAGGTTTCAGCCCGCGCATGTGAGTACGCAAATAAGAAATTAGGTTTAGATGTAAGATTGGGCCGCATAAAAGAATTGAACCTTGCAGCCCAGATTTTTGATGCAGCAGTCATATTTGATGTGCTCGATTATCTTTCTGATCCTTTAAATGAATTGTTACAGATAAAAAGGCTTCTGAAAAACGGCGGCTTCCTGATGGTACGTGTGTTAAACAGGATCCATTATGCCTTGCTATGGCAAAGGATTGTTGGTTGCTCTAATAAAGATAACCGCGGTTCTCTTAGTAGGAATCCGTTACTCGAAAAAGATCACCTTATTCATTTCAACCAACGTACCCTGAAATTAATTCTAACCAAAGCTGGATATGAGCCTAGGATGGCTTTAGGCGCTAATTTGGCATTTAGGATTGAACAACGTCATATTATTCAGCTAATGCGACGTTTTGCAGGTTGGGGGTTTAGTATACTTTGGTTTTTGTCGAACCGCCGTTTGATTCTAGCTCCTTCAATGACTTTTGTGGCATACAAACAGTAGGTAGACGTGTCTGAGAGCAGCCGCATTTGACCATGATATTTATAATATGATAAGTATCATCCATGCGTCATTGTGTGAGGAAGTACCCATGAAAAAAAAATCTTTATCATCAATATCTTTATTATCATTATTTCTTTGGAATTTGGCTTTTTTCCTGCTAACAGATTGCCGGAAAGCCTCGTCTCCCAAATTTGCAATCGAGGAAGCAACAATTGGAGACATCCACAGAGCCATTCAGTCGGGCGAGCTCACCTGCCGTCAGTTAGTCGAGTACTATCTCATGCGTATCGAAGCTTATGATCAGCCCTTGAACCTAAACTCCATTGTTGTTGTAAACCCCGACGCACTGAAAAAGGCTGATGAGCTGGATAAGGAATTCAAATCAACGCGAAAACTCCGTCCTTTGCACGGTATTCCCGTGATTGTAAAAGACAATTATGACACGAAAGATCTACAGACAGCAGCAGGCTCACTCGCCCTCAAAAGCTCCAAACCCCCTGACGATGCCTATCAAGTGAGAAAGATCCGAGAAGCCGGAGCAATCGTCCTGGCAAAATCGAATATGGCAGAATGGGCATTCAGCCCTTATCAGACAGTAAGTTCTATTGCTGGCACAACCCGGAATCCCTATGACCTGGAGCGTGTGCCAGCAGGTTCGAGCGGCGGGACCGCTGCTGCTGTTGCCGCAAACCTTGGTGCAGTTGGACTGGGTACGGATACAGGAAATTCTATCCGCGGTCCTTCATCACATAATTGCTTAGTTGGCATTCGATCCACAATGGGATTGACAAGCCGAGATGGCATAGTTCCCCTTTACCTGCGAAATGATATCGGGGGTCCGATGGCAAGGACAGTGGAGGATGCTGTGAGAGTTTTAGAAGTGATTGCAGGCTATGATCCTGCCGATCCCATTACTAAAAACTGTATTGACAAAATTTCTGATGACTATATGCGCTTTCTGGATAAAGACGGCCTAAAAGGAGCGCGTATCGGTGTCTTTCGGTTTTACACAGATAAACCGACAGCCGATGCTCAGGTCAAAGCGCTGTTTGAAAAAGCGATTGAAGACATGGAGTCTCAAGGAGCAGAGATTATCGATCCTTTCCAAATCCCAAATTTTGAAGAACTAACAAAAAAATTGTGGTGCAACACATTCAGATATGATGTCAATAATTACCTCTCCTCCCTTGGAGATAAAGCTCCTTATAAAAGCCTTGCTGAGATTGTAGATTCAGGACTTTATGCCCCTTATATTGAAGAGAGATTAAAGCGGGCACTGAAATCACCCATAGAAGAAGAACCGGCATGCAAAGATTTGTACAGTGAGCCTCAGAATATCGCCTTCAGAAAAGCGGTTTTGAAAGCTATGGACGAGCATCAATTGGATGCATTTGTTTATCCAACCTGGAGCAATCCCCCAAGAAAAATCGGTGACCTCAAAAGCCCTGCCGGAGATAACAGCCAGTTGATTCCTCCCCACACGGGTCTACCTGGACTTACCGTGCCAATGGGATTTACTTATGAAAATCTACCAGCAGGACTGCAAATCGTGGGAAGATTATTTGGAGAGCCATATATAATCAAGATTGCTTATTCCTATGAACAAGCAACAAAACACCGACGTCCACCAGAAAAGTTCCCGGTCCTACAGAAATAAAATTAATGGTGCGCTACTATGGGCTCTACTCCAATGCCCACAGAGGTAAGATACGCAAGGGCGGAGTTGATTCCTCTCATCCTCTGATCATCGAGGAGGAAGACCGCTCGATGCCCTCCAAAGGCTGGGCTGAAGAGCCAAAGATCATAAAGCCCTGGCTTCCCTGGATTGAAAAGACAGCTCTTGAATTTCATGTTTGACCAATGAAGCCTAGCCTCATATCTCAATAATCAATCCTCCCAGCTTCCTTTATCCTTCTAGTTTTATTTGAGTTTCTTTGTTTTTATCTTTTCACTCCTTTTTTTGCCTATTTCAACTTAAAGGTCATTGTTACGGTAAAGATGATAGGCATTGGCTTGCCTTTGATAAGCATAGGCTCATATTTCCACTGTTTAACAGCCTCGACAGAAGCTTTGCTCAACAATTCATGGGGGCTTTTTACGACTTTGACTTCCACAATATTCCCCAGCTCATTTGACCTGACGCTGAGAAAGACTTCCCCTGAAATTCCTTGTTTCCTGGCTTCCTCAGGGTAGATAGGATCAACTTTCTTGATCAGCTTGGGTGGCTTAATATCTCCTTCTGCTTTCACTGCCCCTTTCTCAAAATCAGCTAGTTGCTTTTTTAGCTTCTTTCTTGCGGGTGGAGGTGGAGGCGGGGGCGGAAGAACTTTATCCTTCGGCCCTGTTACATAAAAAGAAAGAAAATAAGGCTTTCCCTTCCTATCTTCAAACCCGAAAACCGCTATATTTCCTCCCAGTAAAATCATCTCTGTGGTTAACACGTTATCTGGTTTATCATTGAGGAGTTCATTAACCAGGATCAGGAAACTACCTTTGTTTTTCCAGTCAAGCAGCTTGATGTAAATTTTGTATTCTTTGCTGTTCAATCGGAAAAAATGACTGGCGGTTTTTTTCCCTTCTGCGCCAAATCCCAGATCTGCTTCAGTCAATAGATCCACCCTGCTTAGATTAAAGACTCTTTTGATATGCCCTTTTTCCTTTTCTAACCCAAAATCGATTTGCATACTAGCCGTTAAGGTAGGACTCAGATAGGAAGAAGTCACGAATTGTGGTGGTTCTTTCTTTCCTTCCCTTATCCCTTCAAAAACCCTCAACTTGATATCCAGAAAGCTCTCTTGTGCCTGAAGGGAGAGAGAAGAGAAAACCATTAAAAAAATCACAGCCCATACGAACTTTTTCACATTCATTATTACCTCCTTAAATATTTTTTTCAGCCCAGATGATGATCATATTCGAATCCTGGGGCTGGAAGAGATAGGTTCGGGCCGGCTTGTCATAGATTCGAATATACTTTATCTGAAATGGACTTGTTATATCTTCCTCTGGAGTTTTTCCAGGAGGAGAAAGCTGATAAAACCATATCCCGAGGACTATGGCAAAGAGCAAGCAAGCTGCTCCAAGCGCCCATGCCCAGCGCGGCAGACGGAACAATCTCTCTTTTCTTTTCTCTTTAGTAAGCTGTAGTTTGACTTTAGGCCATAGATCTTCGAGGCCTTCAGCCTCGCCTTCTTGGACTAATAAAGATTTTGTTTCCTCAAGGCCTGCCAGATTCTCCTGACAGGCCGGGCAGTTTTGGATATGCTTCTGCAGGAGGAAATCCTGCCATATCTTAAAAGGAAAGATAGAAAATAGAAAATTAACCATTCGACAGCGAAACATTTTCTTTCTCCATTTTGTTTTTAATTTTTTTTCGGGCCTTATAGAGCAAGACTCGGGCTGTACTAGGCGAGCACTTCATGACTTGGCCTATCTCTGTACCTGAGTACCCTTCGCTGGCCCAGAGGCAGAGTGCAACTCTTTCTTTAGGGCTCAGACCTTCGAGGATTTTCGGAGCTAGAGGTTGGCTTCGAGAGCTGGAAGAGGATTGTGTGTTCGTATTGTCTGTATATTCTTCTTTCATCTTTTTAAAAAAACTAAAAAACCGGCGCCTTTTCCTCAAGAGGTCTAGACATCTATTGGAGAGAATCGTGTAGAACCAGTTCCTGAAAGGACTCTTGAGGTCGAACTTATTTAAATTGGAATACACTCTGATAAATGTCTCTTGACAGATATCTTCAGCATCTTCTCTGTTACCCAGCATATTAAAGGCCAGGGCCATTGCTTTGGTTTTGTATATATCCACCATTTCTCTAAAGGCCTCCGCCTCTCCTTCGAGACAGCTTAAGATTAGCTGTTTTTCATTCATATTAGTATTTTATAACTTATTACGCCTCAGCATCAAAAAGTGTTTATGTGGATATACAGAGAATTTGGTTTATCAAGCCCTATTCTACCTTTTTATCCTGGCATTCGTTTTTTTCGTCTGCTAAAATGAAAAATTCCGTGGAGTTATGATTCCGCATCCTGACAGGAGGAAAGCATGGCAAAAGATGTTTACAAGAAGTTAGCCGAACGTCTGGACAATCTTCCGGGAGGTTTTCCCTCAACCCGAAACGGCGTGGAGCTGCGCATCCTCCGCCGGCTTTTTACTCCAGAAGAGGCAGGTTTTGCCATGCATCTGAATCTTATGCCTGAGGAGGTCCGGGTAATTGCCCGAAGAGCAAAGATTTCGCAAGAGGAGGCTGCTAGCCGCCTTGAAAAGATGGCCAAAAAAGGGCTTATATACCGTCTCGAGTATGATAAAAAACCGATGAAGTACATGGTTGCCCAGTATGTTATCGGAATATGGGAGTTTCATGTTAACGATTTAAACCCAGGACTTATCAAGGATATGAATGAGTATATTCCCACTCTTTTTAACCTGGATACATGGAAGAAGGCCCCGCAGCTTCGCACGGTTCCGGTAGGTCAGAGTATCTCCGCAAGGCCTGAGGCTCTTCCGTATGAGAAGGCTGAGGAATTGGTTCGGGCTCATGAGAAATTCCTGGTTGCCCCTTGCATCTGCCGCAGGGAACATAAAATGATGGATAAAGGCTGCAAGAAGCCTGAAGAAAGCTGTCTGATTCTGGGAAGGGGAGTGGATTATTACAAGCGAAACGGACTTGGCCGGACTATTGATTTAAAAGAAGCCCTGGAGATTTTAAAAAGAGCGGACAGGGCCGGACTTGTCCTTCAATCCAGTAACGCTCAAAAAATAATGAATATTTGCTGCTGTTGTGGCTGTTGCTGCCAGGTGCTGAAGATAGTTAAGCGGCATCCGAAGCCGTCCTCTATCATATCCTCTCCTTTCCTGGCTCATGCTGAACCAGAGTCCTGTGAGGGGTGCGGAGTTTGCGTTGAGCGGTGCCAGATGGAGGCTCTGACGCTTAAAAATGACAAGGTGGTTCTGGATTTGAATCGCTGCATTGGCTGTGGGTTGTGTGTGACAACGTGTCCAACGGGTTCCCTTACTCTGATACGGAAGCCTGATTCGGGACAGCAATATGTCCCCCGGAATATGTTCGAGGCCCTGTACAGACTGGCCCGGGTGAGGAGAAAAATTAATCCCTTGAAAGGGATCAAAATGAAAATACAATCCAGCGGGAGAAATCTACGAGCTTCAAAGTAATTCTTTCCATGAGTTCAGTCGGGAAAAGGGGACAGGCTGCTTTATTAAAAATTACGTGTCCTTCCTTTTTGTCATTGCTTATGTAAGATTCTGATTCATCAATCCAGTGAGCCTTTTTCGAATTTAATTAATTATTGTATTCTGTATTCATGATACATAAATGCAATAGGGAACTATTTGTAGTTGAATTGCGTCTATTCAAAATGAGGAGACAAAAAATGAAAAAAAAGGACGTATTAATAGTAATAGCAACAGTATCTACATTGCTTCTTGTTGCTGCAATTATTGTATGTTTCATATTTTGAGCGTGAGTTAATCAAACTGAGCCATGGTCAGCCATTTGTCCACACCGTGTCTACATAGATTTTAAGTCGGGAAAAGGGGATAGGCTGCTTTATTAAAAATTATCTTTCCTTCCTTTTTGTCATTGCTCATTTAAGATTCTGATTCATCAATCCCTATTCTAGCTTTTTTGTCCTAACTCTCATTTTTTTCCTCTGTCGGGGGGCCTTTTCATTTTTCTCTATATTTTTAAACATTTATCCATGACAAAATGCGACATTTACATGTAAAACTTGACAACTTTTATTTAGCTAATCATAGTTAAAGACGCAGTAATTATCCGGGTTATAATAATTCTCTTATCTAAAAGAGGCGAGAAAGCTTTATCTCCGACCATAGATCTGCTTGGACAAAGTTCAGGATGAATTTAGAAGCCGACGATAAAAAAATAAGGAGGTTTGACAATGTCCGATAACAAAAAAAATGTTAAAGCCTTAATTCTGTCAGGTGGTGGGGTGAAAGGAACTTTCCAGTATGGTGCAGTTGATTATATTTACAATCACGTTTTAGAAAAAGGAGAAAAATTCAAAATTGTATGCGGGGTTTCTGCTGGAGCTTTGACCGGTTCAATCATTGCTCAAGATAAATTCCAGCTAGGAAAAGATATCTGGATGAATCAAATAAAGAAACGAGTTCCAGCATTCAAGATGAAATTTTCTATCTTCGCCCTGATTCTTTATGGAGTTTTACCAGGAATTGCTCTTCTGATTAAGCTAAAAAATACAGATTCCATATTCAAGAATGAAAAATTAAGAGAAATAGTAAATGAAGTGTGTAAGGATTTAGTTCGAATTCTTGAAAGGGATGAAACTTATTTAAGGCTTGGCATAGTTGAATATCAAACGGGAGAATATAAATCCGTTGATCCAACAAGTTCTAAATATCGTGACCAGACTGTGGATGCAATCATTGCAAGCACATCAATTCCTCTTGCTTTTCCTCCTGTGCGAATGAACAGGAAGAAAGATAATCAATATTTCGATGGAGGAGTAATAAATATGACGCCTTTTAAAGATATATTTGACATAACCAGACAGCAAGATTTCCAAAAAAAATATAACCTTGAATCTATTTATGCTGTTATGTGTTCTCCAATTTCTAATCGTGAATCTCATCAATATTATAAAGGACTGTTTGATATAGCATCACGTACTTTAGATATATTATGCAAAGAAATTTATCTAAACGATAAGGAAGTTTTTGATAGAACAAATGCTTTTGTTTGGTTTCGAGATGAGATTGAAAAGAAGTTTCCTGATAAAAAAGAAGAATTGGAAAAGATCTATAAACAAATCCTAAAAGAAACAGATATTGACATCAAAAAGTATTTTACATCTACCTGCAAAGTAATTGCTCCTGATCCAGAGAAGTGGAAAGATTTCCTACAATCAGATTTATACCCAGATGGTTCCCAAGAGCCTATGAAGAAAGGCGAAGACTCTGAAAAATTATTCTGGAAGCAATTTCCATCTACTCTTAGCAAAGATCCGAAAAAATTAATGGCGGCTTATCATTTTGGCATGTTCATGGCCCGAGAGATTTTGAACCCCAAAAAACAACCTTAATAAAAGAAAGATTATCCTCTACTGCCCACGGGGGTAGGCATCAGAAGTTGGAGATAGGACTCCTTCTTGTTTTATTACGGTACATTATTTAATTAGACTTTAACTAACTTTATTTAATTTAGGTTAGGTTTTTCTTGAAAAAGTTATAAAAATATGCTATGTTTTTGTAGAAAATAATGCAAAAAACAACATTGGCTGTAAAAGTAAACTATAGTATTTTAAACCGGGTTAAGAAGTTTTGCCGAGAGAGGGGCATTAAATACGGTTTTTTTGTCGAGAAAGCTTTGGAAGAACGTTTGGAACGTGAAGAGCTTAAAGAAGATTTGTTAGATTTAAAAACATTGCGCGGACAGGAAAAAGAGGCGGTTCCCTTAGAGGAATATTTAGAAAAACGTCGTGTATAAAATCTTGCTCCTTTCCCAGGCGCAAAAAAGCCTGGATGAGTTTCGGGGAAAAATATTCCAACAAATAAAAGATAAAATATTATCCTTAAGTAAAAATCCTTGTCCTCATGGTTGTCTTAAATTAACAGCAGAAGAAGGTTACCGCTTGCGCTCTGGTAATTACCGAATCATTTATCGCATCAATGATAAAGAAAAAATCGTATATATATACCGCATCAAGCACAGAAAAGAAGCTTATTAAGTCATTATAAATTCACCCGTAAATAATAGAAATACTCCTTCCAAAGCCCCAAAGTTTGACTCTTTCCTCATTTCTTGTTATTTTTATCCTTAATTATAAGGTAAAAACATTTGCTGTATTTTGATATAATTTTGATATAATAGATGCAATGATTGGCAATGGTCATAAGCTTGAAAAGATAGTCGAGAGTACCTCCCATTTAAGACAGGTGCGTAAGGCAGAGCTTCAGTTCGGAGATATGGTGTTCATCAAAACTCGGAATTCCCTGTACTCTATCAGTGTTCTTGAATCTGACTACTACATGGTTTCCGGGGGTTGGTTCGATAGAAAGGGATTATCGCCTACGAAGGCGTCCATTTCTGGATGTACATGGGGTGGTAGCATCATCAAAGTCGATACTCTTGCAGCTTGCGGGCTTCGTCTTGAATTCGGAAATCGTGTCCTAACTACTCCTATTCAAAAAGTGTTTGTGGTGCATGGTAGCGGGAAGAATTAGAAGAATAAAATAAAAACCGAAAAAACTATCTCCTCTCTCATATTGTAAAAATCAAACAGGAAACCAAATTCTTTCCCCTAACTTTTTCTGTAAATAAAATTTATAATAATAAGTCCAATGTGTCCTCCGAGAGGACATTATAAGATACACAATAATGTTAATATTTAGGGAGAGTGAAGATGATAAAGCTTGAAGAACAAGCAGAAGAAAGGGCCCTTCAACCTTCGGACATAAAAAATCCAATATGTCCCTTTTGCTTGAAGGATATCCAAAAGATTTATATGCGTGAGATTAAAGGCTATTTAGGAAGGCGCTACCTTTATTATTGTTCAGAGTGTCTTAAGGTGCTAGGCCTCTCGCATCGCAAAGGATTCTGGATGGGATAACGAGGTTCACGAAAGAAAAAAAACATCTGAATTGAAACGGTAAGACATAGAAAAGAAGTATATAGTAAAAAATAATGCATGAATATTTAAGCGAGTATGATTTTCCTCCATACAGGCCCCCCAACGAGGCTAATAGCGCTCTTATCCGCATCACAAGAGGCTGCCCCTGGAATAGATGCGAGTTCTGCTTCATGTACAGGGACACAAAATTCCAAACGAAGCCGCTCGAAGAAGTCAAGAAAGATGTTAAGAAAGCAAGGCAGATATACAGAGCAGCTCAATCCATCTTCCTTGGAGACAGCGACAATCTTGTCCACAAGGAGCTGCCAGAAATAGTAGCCTTCATAAGAAAAATATTCCCTGATATCAGACGTGTAACAGCTTATGCTAGGGCAAGGACTATTTTGAGCAGGAAAATGGAGTTCTTGACTGCGGTACGAAAGGCAGGTCTTAATCGACTCCACATCGGCCTTGAATCAGGGGACCCGATCGTACTCGAGTGGCTTGGCAAAGGAGTAACACCTGAGGAGATGATCGAAGCCGGACGTAAAGCCAAAGAGGCTGGTTTTGAGGTGAATTTCTATGTCATAAGCGGTGCGGGCGGGAAGATGCGATGGAAGGAACATGCCCTAAACAGCGCCAAGGTTCTCAATAAAATAAAACCGGATTTCATAAGATTAAGGTCCCTGACAATCAAAGAAGGCACCCCGTTTAAAGAGAAACTGGAGAAGGGGGAATTTGTCATTACTCCGCCCCTGGAGAGATTGAAAGAAGTGCAGCTATTTGTTAAAAACCTGGATCTTGAGAGATGTTTCCTGGCCAGCGATCACATGACAAACTTCCTCTGGGCAGGAAATGCCTTTTTCTACAGGGGAGTGGCAGGTGATCTTCCTCGTGACAAGAAAGTAATGCTGAAGACCTTGCGCAAGGCTCTGGAATTTATTGAGTCAACAGAACTGGAAATCAAGGATTCTAACCAGCTACTAAAGGAAGGCTTCATCACTGCTCTTTGAAGTTTTACTCCCTTAGTTCCAGCACTGATGGCTACGCAATATCAAGGAGAGAAATAAGCTGAAGATCCCTCCTGTCGTTCCAAATTATGCACTATGATAAAGGAAGAATAATTGATCTCCATGAGAATTTGACGGAACATTGAGCAGGATTTAGAGTATTTTAGATGATAGGAATATAGAATAGTAATACAGGCATCAAAATCGATTAGAACATGCTTTTAAATTTCATTTGAGATATAATCATAATAAGGCGTGAAATAAACCTAAAATGGAGAGGAGAGAATTCCTTAGAAATTTCCCCAGGGGAATCATATGTGGAGTAGCTGCAGCCCATGTGTTCATATCCAATGCCAGATCTTCAGTCTATGACGTTCTAACAAACACACTCCAGCGCAAAAAAAATCCCACAGAAATTTTGAAAGAAATGTACAAAGAGGTCGTAGAACTCGGACCTTACAATAATGAAGACTTCATAAAAAGAGAGTTTCATATGGAGTTGGACAGCGACGAAAATAACAGCGAAGAACATGTTGTTTTTTTGATTCAAAGCGTAGGAGACAAGGAGAAGATGATTATCCAGGTGACTTATTTCGAGGCTAAAAGAACCAGAATTATAAAATATGCCAAAGATATAAAGACGATCTTATGTTACGTAAAGGGAGACAAAATAGAGATAAAAAAATGCGACTACAGTGAGAATGATATCAAGTCCCTGTTTCCTGATATTCTGCAGGGGATTAGAAATAAGAAAAAACATCTAAAGCTTCTCGACCGCAAAGATAAAAAATAAGCCCTTTTCTTTTTTTTCATTTGTTCATTGACCTTTATTTTTTCTATGATATTCGCTATTCTGTCTTTTCTAAGTAACTTAATAAGCCTTGAATTAGACAGAATTGCTAAATCATTCCATCTATAATTCAAGTGCTCAAGAGGATCGTTCAATTCAGTGTAAGGAGGATTTCGTGAAAAATCGCAAAACGAGGTTAAAATTCGTGGCGGGCATCTTATTATTCTGCTGGCCGTTGATTACACCGTCAAAGGCAGCGAGCCAGTCAATCAACGAAGAGCTCTTGAAAAATTTAACTTACCGTAATATCGGACCGACCCGGCAGGGAGGAAGGTTTGTCGATTATGCGGTTCCCAAACAGCAGCCATACACATTTTATGCCGCGACAGCATCAGGTGGCTTATGGAAAACTGTCAATAACGGCATAACATTTGAGCCGATTTTTGACCATGAAAATGTCTTTTCCATCGGAGACGTAACAGTTGCTCCCTCTAATCCGAATATTGTCTGGGTTGGTACAGGTGAAGCTAACAACTCGAGAAGTTCTTACTGGGGTGATGGTGTTTACAAGTCGGTAGATGCCGGAAAGACCTGGAAAAATATGGGGCTTAAAGAATCCCATCATATCGGCCGTATTGTGATTCATCCAAAAGATCCGGATATTATCTATGTCGCAGCACTTGGTCACCTCTATTCAGAAAACCCTGAACGCGGATTATACAAAACAACCAATGGCGGCAAAAAATGGATAAAGGTTATGGATGTAGTCGCCCAGGGTAAAAACATCGGTGTTGTTGATATTGCCATGCACCCGAGTAATCCTGAAATAATCTATGCTGCAACTTACGATAAAGAACGAAAACCATGGACTTTTAATCTGGGTGGACCCGGCAGTGCGATTTACAAAACTACTGACGGAGGCAAATCATGGACAAAACTCGGTGGCGGGCTCCCGACCGGAATGATCGGGCGCATCGGTATCGATGTCTACAGGAAAAATCCGAACGTTCTTTACGTAACCGTCGAAAATGCTAATAAACCAAAAGTGTCGGATGAGGAACGGGAAAAAGAATTACTTGAGGGAAAATCAAGTCGAGGGATGATCGGCGGCGAAGTTTACCGCTCTGATGATGCCGGGAAAACATGGAAGAAAGTAAGCCCGGATGGGCAAAGCATCGGCGGCGCTCCAGCATATTATTACGGTCAAATAATAATCGATCCCAATGACGATAAAGTTGTCCATGTCCTGAGCGCTGCTTCCTGGGGAACAACAGATGGCGGCAAAACATGGAAAAGGCGTCCTTTAGGATTTGGGGGTGATGATCATGCCTTATGGATAGACCCTGATAATTCTAATCATATGATTTTAGGTTATGACCATGGTATGGGCATAACCTATGACGGCGGCAAAAAATGGTATCATCCTGATTTTATGCCTTTAGCCCAGTTTTATGCAGTTGGTGTGGATATGTCCTACCCTTATAACGTCGCAGGAGGTACCCAGGATAACGGATCACTTATGGGTCCCAGTACGAAACGCAACGGCGAACCAATTAGGCTTGAAGACTGGCAAAGGGTAGGGGGCGGTGACGGCATGTATAACGTGTTTGATCAGAGTAACAACCGTTACCTCTATAATGAATCCCAGTTCGGCCCTCTTTCAAGATTAGACCTGAAGACGGGTGAGAGGAAAGACATAGCATATCAAAAGAAAAACACTAAGCTTCGCTGGAACTGGAACTCTCCGATATTAATATCTCCGCACAACAGCAATGTTATCTACCACGGAGGGAACATACTGGTGAGGTCGCACTCCCGTGGTGAGCACTGGGAAGAAATCAGCCCGGACCTGACTACTAACGACCCGAGGAAGCTTACTACCGGAAAAGGAGGAGCTGGAAATATTCAGTATTGTACGATAACAACCATTGATGAGTCACCTCTTGAGGAAGGTGTGCTCTGGGTTGGAACAGATGACGGCAACGTGTGGGTTTCGAGAGATGGCGGTAAAAACTGGAAAAAGCTTAACGACCGCATAAAAGGGAATCCTGGATACTGGGTGAGCAGGGTCATCGCCTCCCACCATTATGCCGGCACTGCATATGTCTCATATACCGGCTACAGGAGGGATGATTTCAGACCATTCCTGTATAAAACAACTGATTATGGAGAGACATGGACTTCGATAGCCTCTAATTTGCCGGATGAACCTATCAATGTCATTAGAGAAGATCACAAAATGCCGAACCTCCTCTTTGTCGGGAGCGAGTTTGCGGTGTATGTCTCCATAGACGGAAGTAAAAATTGGACCAGGATGAAAACCAACATGCCTACCCAGCCGGTCCATGACCTGGTGATTCATCCCAGGGAGAATGATCTTGTTGTAGCTACACACGGTCGCGGCTTTTTTATTACTGATATTACTCCACTCCAAGAATTGGTACCTAAAATTCTTTCTAAAGATGTACATGTTTTTGACATAGAATCTAAGGTGAAATGGATAAACAATAAATTCAACGTTTCCAGTTCATCCAATTTTGACGGTGAGAGTGAACCCAAGGGAATTGTGATCAATTATTACCTGAAAAATAAAGTCAAAGGTGATGTAGAAGTAACTATTTACAAAGGCGATAAATTTATCAATGTGGTGAAAGGCAAAGGTAATGCCGGTATAAAAGAAGTTCTATGGGATATGACGCAGCGCAGAGAACGAACAGAGGAAGGGAAGAAGGAAGCTCGGGAACGAATGGAGCGGTTTAGAGCGTTCGGATTTCGGAGACCGATGGACGTAAACTATGCTTACGATCCTGTGCCATTAGGCGAGTATAAGATTGTTCTTAAAGTCGGCGACCAAAAATTCACAAAGAATGCTTCTGTGCTCCAAGATCACTGGTACGATAGATAAAAAAAATTTAGAACAGCACTTCAAACTTCATTTTTCTCTTTTTTAATTCATTCATAAGCTTTTCCTTATATTCGAGGAAGAATTTATCTGTCGTTGCTTCCTCCAGGCCTTGATGGTTGTAAAATCCTCTTATTGTCTATAAATAGTTCATTTTATCTATGTAGATTTTATCCGTCTTTCCATCCAGAAATCCTAGAAGTTTTTCGGGATTTCCTGGAAGCAGGGGGCCGACAAAAGCAAATGTTCTTATTCCTTTTGAGTGAATTTTCTCAAGAGCGTTTAGCCTCTCCTTTACCGACGATGCTCCTGACTCGAATAATTTTGCCATCCTCTCATCATCGGTAGTTATAGTAAATCCCACCTCAATTTCTTCAAACTGGAGAAATAAATCCAGGTCACGCAAAACAAGCTTTGATTTTGTCTGAATATTAACAGGGAACTGTTTCTGTAGCAGTTCTTTCAAGCACTGCCTTGTTAGTTTGTATTTTGCCTCCAGGGACTGATAGGGATCACAAACAGATGAAATCCAAACAATGCCTTTTTTTGCCCTCTCAAGCTGTTTTTTCAGGAGTTCGGGAGCATTGATCTTGACATCAACAAATTCGCCCCATGGCTCTTTATGTCCGGAATATCGCTTCATGAATAGGCGAGCATAGCAGTATGTGCAATTGTGCTCGCAGCCGGTATAGGGGTTGAGGCAGTAATCAAAAATTTTTGATTTGTTGAGAATGCTTTTTGCCTTAACTTCTTTGACTTTCAGCATCGAAATCTACTCTGCTACATTAATTTTTAACTTATCCCAAAAAATTATCAACTTAAATATGCATATTATCGTTTCAATTTGACTCTTTACATATTCCCTGTTATTCTCTTGCCAAATTAACATAGAGGTATGAGTTTTGCGGTGGCAATGAACAAAAAATTTTGTCTTCCATTCTGGGGCAGGCTTAAAAAGATAGAACGCCAAGAATAAATCATAGGAGATAAAAGCAACTTCTTCTCTGCCAAATTTGTCCAGACAAATAAGAATCAAGTGTGAGCAGCCTTAAAGGAGGCAAATCATGCCGCTCGTGCCAATTTTTAAAATAGGTGTATGGAATGCCTGGATACTTCAAATTTTATTTTTTCTAACAATGTTTATTCCAGATTTTTTCTTAGATAGAGAAGAAAAAAATAGAGTGAAAAGGATGAGCCAAATTGCGCCATTTAAGAAAACCGAGAAGATATTGGCCCTTTCTACTCATGTCATAATCATGCCGCTTGTTTTTATCTACTCCATTTTTCTTCCACTAAAGATGGGCACAGCATGGTTATATTTTGGCCTTCCTATTTTTGCTGTTGCCCTGGTTATTTCCGTCACTGCCATTTTCAACGCCTCCTTTACTCCAATTGATAAACCAGTTACAATAGGAATTTACCGGATTTCAAGGCATCCAATATACCTTAGCGGTTTCTTGATGTATACCGGCACAGGCATAGCTTGCGCTTCCTGGGTAGTCTTGCTGTGCGCTGTTTTATGGATAGCTCTCTGGCATATTGTGGTGCCATTCGAAGAACGGTTTCTTATCGAGAAGCACGGGGATTTCTATCGTGAATATATGAATAGGACACCAAGATGGATAGGAATTCCAAAGGCTGAAAAAACATGATTATTTTCTCTCTCCAATTTAAGAGCAGAACGTCTCACAATTAATAATTTCAAGACCTTTCATAAGAAATTTGACAAATGTTCTTTAGCTCCTTACATTAGAAATTTCCTTAATAAAAACAAAATACTTGTCGGAATGAGAATATTAATTACATATTATCAGAATCGGATGAAACTCTTACGAGTCGGCATTCTTTTCTTTTCTTTATTTTGCTTCTTCTCTTCTATCTGTCTTTACTCATTTTCTTCTTCTCCTGCTGCTTCTTGTTCCTCCTCAACCTCAGTTGCTCAGGAAGAGGATCAGAAAGAGAAGGAAAAGCAAAAAATAATTACAGAAGAAATAGTCGTAGAAGCCCCGCTGCCCAAAGATCTCTCCCTATCCACGACGTCATTGATAAAGAGAGAAAAAATTGAATCCTTGTCTCCTAAAGACCTTTCTGAAGTCCTTTCTTATACTTCAGGAACATTTATCTCTTCTGGTTCAAAAAACGAATTCAGGATAAAAATCCGAGGATTTGAAAGCCAGAGGATTGTATTGCTTTATGATGGAATACCCATTTATGAGCCATTTTTTAATTCATTTGACCTTAAGACTATCCCTGCAGAAGAAGTTGAGAATATAAAGGTTGTCAAAGGTGCGTCTTCTGTTCTTTATGGTCCAAATGCACTTGGCGGAGTTATTAATATCATTACCAGAAGACCCAATCCTCCCTCGTTTTCCCTGAAAACGCTCTATGGAAGCAACGACTCCTTCAATATTACTTCCTCAGGAGCAATTAATTGGAAAAATGTCTTTTTCTCCGGCTTTGCTTCTTTTGACAAATCAGATGGATTCGAGTGGAACAAGAATGGAGAAAATACTCTCAGAGAAAACAGCGATTATGAGAGAAGAAACGTTACAGGCAAGGTGTACTTTTATCCCAACCAGAAGAGCGAAATACTCTTAGAAGCGGCTTATTACTGGTCAGAGTTTGGTGTACCAGTTGCAACAGAATATTACTTTCCGCGCTACTGGAGATTCAAGAGTTGGAATCGTTTCCAGCTCAATCTTGGTGGCACATTTTCTTTGTTGAAAAATGGCCATCTTAAGTTTAGAAGCTACTACATCAGGCACGATAACATCCTTGATGCTTACACAAACGCAAGTTTGAATGAGCTGATGTGGGAGTCCACGTATGATAACGATTCCTACGGAGCCTTCCTTCTTGGGACCGTTCCTTATCTGGCTCAAAATGAATTGAAATTTAGTTTAAATTACAGAGATGATAACATCAGAACTCAGGATGACAGGGGAGGGGAATGGGAAGAGTTTCAACACCAGACTTTTTCCGTTGGATTCGAGAATCATTTCGGCCTTAATCCAAGATTGAAATTGGCAGCAGGGGTAAGTCTTGATTATTTGAGAAAATATTCAGGAGATAACAAAGCATCATTAAATCCTATTTTCGGTCTAAAATATAATCCCTACGATTACATGGATATTCATTTGACACTCTCTCAAAAGTCAAGATTCCCGTCGATGAGGTCATTGTACAGCTCACGGGGCGGAAATCCAGATCTTAAGGATGAGCGAGGAACAAGCTATGAATTTGGTTTAAGGTATGAAAGAAATTTTCTTCTCTCCGTTGCTATTTTTCATAATAAGATAAAAGATCTTATCAGTGCTGTGCGTTTATCCAGTGGATTTCAGACAAATTTAAATATCGGAAAAGCACATATCTTCGGCTTTGAACTGGAATCCCAGAAAACAGTCAGCTGGATGAGCTTATCTGCAAACTATACCTATCTTAACGCGAGAAATGAAGAAGAAGATCGTCCGCTTGACCTTGTCCCTGAATCCCAGTTGAACTTTGTTCTGGAGTTTACGGCTAAAAATAAACTTCAATTTACTTTGTGGGGACTTGCTGTCTCTAGTTCGGAGGTGAAAATCTTCGATGATATAGTCAAAATTCCCGGTTACTTTGTTTTGAATGCGACGCTTTCGAAAAGCTTTTCGAACTTCACTATTTTTCTTAAAGGAGAAAACCTTTTCAATAAATATTATGTAACTGAACCAGGATACCCGATGAAAGCGAGGACAGTAAGTGTTGGGCTAAAATTCAATTTAAAGGGGGGAGGGGTTAATTAGGCAAGAAATATAAATTAGAACGGATATTAAGATACTGATTAGATAATCCCGGATTTATAAAAAAAATCCCTGTTTTTTCTACTTTTTCTCGGTTATTTTCTTCAGTTTCTTTTCCGCTTCCAGTCCTACGGGTGAGACCCACTTGAGAATTTCATTTTTTGCTTCCTTTTTCATATTCTTTATCTTTAATCCTATCTCCAATTTATCACCTGCCATTTTTTTCCAGGCAATTTCTGCTCTTACCGGGGTTTTTAGTCCTTTTTCCGGAACATAGAGATCCAATTCTATATCGGAACCTGGATCAAGGGTAACAATATTGACAATTAACTTGCAGCCTCCGCGGGAAAAATCATGAACTGTGGTTCTCTTGATTAATTTCTGTTTCCCTTCTGCTTGCAGTACATGTGCAGGAAGCAAACATTTATACCGTTTATCTTTTCTTCTTTCGTCGTCCATTTTATTTTTTAGTCTAGCGTTGCAAAAAGTATTTTTGGCATAATTTTATTAGAATCCTATTTTTAAATGAGGAAAGAGTCAATATTATTTTAAAAAAAATGTCGCATTATGTCTTTTTTTGTCCTATAAAAGATATGAAAGAAAGATTTGTTTTTTATTATTTCCACAGGAGGAAAATTCAATGAAAAAAATAAATTTAAGAAAATTAGGTTTGCTGCTTCCGTCTTTAATCATGGTCTTAGTTTTTATCCTATCAGGCCGCTCAAACGGAGAAAATCAAGCTGTTAAGCTCCGGTTTGAAATTTCGTTTACTAAAGAGCAGAGTAGAACTCCTCTTGACGGACGGGTGTTGTTGATGGTCTCCACTGATCAAAGCAGGGAGCCACGATTTCAGATTAGCGATAGTCCTAATACGCAATTAATTTTCGGCATTGATGTAGATAGGCTAAAACCAGGGGAAATAGCGGTAATAGATAGGAGTGTTTTTGGCTATCCATTGAAAAGCATATCAGAGATTTTGGTCGGAGAATACTGGGTTCAGGCTCTTTTCCATCGCTATGAGACTTTCCCTCGAGCTGATGGTCATACAGTAAAACTCCCTATGGATAGAGGAGAGGGACAGCGTTGGAACCGGGCGCCTGGTAATCTTTACAGCACTCCTCAGAAAGTGCGCATCGATCCCCAAAAAGATGAAGTGATAAAAATTACTCTCAATGAGAAAATTCCACCAATCCCTGAACCAAAGGATACGAAATATATCAAGCATGTAAAAATTAGGAGTAAACTCTTGACAGAATTCTGGGGCGTTCCCATGCACCTTGGTGCCTGTGTTCTCTTGCCTGGAGGTTTTGATGAACATCCTGAAGCGTGCTACCCTCTCGTCATTGATCATGGTCATTTCCCGTCTACCTTTAGCGGATTTAGGGAGGACCCACCTGATTCAAATCTTAAGCCTACATATAGCGAAAGGTTCAAACGGGGAGCATACAACAAGACTGTTCAAGAATATGCTCATAAATTCTACAAGGATTGGACAAGCCAAGAATTTCCGAGGATGGTTATCATAAAAATTCAGCATGCGAATCCCTATTATGATGATTCTTATGCTGTGAATTCAGCAAATCTGGGACCCTACGGAGATGCGATCACTTATGAGCTCATCCCGTATATCGAGAAGAAATTCCGTTGTCTTGGAGAAGGCTGGGCGCGTTTTCTTTACGGTGGTTCGACAGGCGGCTGGGAAGCACTAGCCGCTCAGGTGTTTTATCCTGACGAATATAACGGTTGCTATGCGGCCTGTCCTGACCCGATCGATTTTCGTGCCTATGGCATTGTTAATATCTACGAGCAGAAAAATGCCTATTATGTGGAAAGCCGCTGGAAGCGAACTACAAAGCCAGGGCGCCGGAATTACCTGGGTGAGATCATTTCTTCACTTGAAGAAATGAATCACCGGGAACTTGCTCTAGGAACGAATAGCCGGTCGGGTGACCAATGGGACATCTGGCAGGCAGTTTATTCGCCGGTTGGTGAGGGTGGCTATCCAAAGCCTATCTGGGATAAGCTAACTGGCGACATAGACCATTCTGTGGCTGAATACTGGCGTGAGAATTATGACCTTAGATATATGCTGCAAAGAGATTGGAAGACACTCGGTCCCAAACTTAAAGGAAAGATCCATATCTACTGTGGTGATATGGATAACTATTATCTAAACAATGCTGTCTATCTTATAGAAGAATTTCTCGAGAGCACGAAAGATCCTTATTATGATGGAGTCGTGGATTACGGAGACAGAGCAGAGCATTGCTGGAATGGAGATCATACGAGGCCGAATGCGATTTCACGGTTGAGGTACCATCAAATGTTTATTCCAAAGATTTTAGAGCGAATTCTTAAAACTGCACCTAAAGGAGCAGACCTGAAAAGCTGGCGCTATTAAATGGACAAAGAATTCGACTTTGAGAAGGGAAGCGCTAGAATAAGCCGCTCGCTTTCGTGAAAAATAAAGTTAAAAGGAGGTAAACTCATGGCTACGGCGATCACGAGCTTCAAGATTGACAGCTATTGCGTGCAATTATATGCAATCGACAAAAAAGGGGGCAGAACAAGATGGGGGGATAAGACCATTCTTCTGTATTCGGGAGGAAGACTGGTAGCCCAGGCCGTTTTTGCTGAGGAGGGCTTTAATCCGCCTGAACCGTATTTCTCCGGAGGGATAATACATTATTTTTCCCAAGCCAGCATGTATGAAGCGGTGATCGATTTGCTGCGTAATGAGAAGACGGTCCATATTGCCTGGAAGCCAGTTTCAGACCCGAAGGAGCCCCGAGACGGAGATGCATATTTCTATACAGGTGAAGAACAAACATAAGAGAAACACGAGTTGGGATTTTCTTCAAATTGTTTTAGCAGGGAAATAAAGAAATAAATTTAGAAAATTGTAAGCTTAGCACCTTTTTAATTCCAATATAATCAGGCGTTAGATGATATTATCTCAGCTTGAAAATGTTTAAGAAAGCCATATTATCTGCGATATTTCTATTTTTTCCTCTTATTCTCTCCTCGCAGGATATAATTGATAAGATTGAGATAGTAGGGAATACGAGAGTACCTCAAGAAACAATACGGTATTATCTTTTTATGAAGGAGGGGGGCTCCTTTAACAAGGACGTGCTGAGGAAGGATTTTAGAGTTTTATGGTCCACAGGATTTTTTTCCAATATCAAAATAGAAGAAGAGCAAGGGGCAAAGGGTAAGATTGTAAAAATCACAGTTGAGGAGAATCCTGTTATCAGGAACATCATTTATAAGACGGGCAGGAAGCTGAGGGAGGATGATATTGTCAAAAAATTAAAAGAGAAGCAAGAATATATCATCCCTTTTTCCTTTTACAGTCCCTATAAAATCCAGTTAATCAAGACGACAATAGAGGAGCTGCTTGCGAAGAAAGGACTTTATTCCGGAGAAGTTAAAGCTGTTGCGAGCGAAAAAGAAAATAGTAGGGTAGATATAGTCTTTGAAATCAAAGAGGGAAAGAAGATTAAGGTCGGTGAGATAGTGTTTGAAGGAGAAGCGAAGTTGCCTTTGAGCGTTCTTCGAAAGGCGATGACAGAGAACAAAAAACATGGAATTATATCTTGGATAAAACGGAAGGATGTATTTAAGCCAGATAAACTTGATGAGGATTTAGCCGGCATAAAGGATAAGCTTCAGGAGTGTGGGTATATGAAGGCAGCAGTCGGTGAGCCAAGGATAGAGGAGATCACAAAGAGTTCTATTTTCTTAAAGAAGCAGAAGATGAAGAAGATCATTATTCCTGTTGATGTTGGCTCCCGTTATACGGTAGGCGAGGTTAAGATTGAAGGGACCAAAGTTTTTTCGACAGAGGCTTTGAGGAAGTTCATAACATTCAAGAAAGGCGAGGTTTACAGCGCAAAAATTAGAGAAGAATGCGTGGGAGATATAGGGGAAAATTATCGAAACAAAGGCTATCTTTATGCCCGGATAATACCAGTAGAGAGTCTCGATTTTGAGAGGAAAACTGTCAATGTTACCTTTAAAATAGACGAGGGCGAGCTGACCTATCTGAACAGGCTCGAGTTCAAGGACAATACGTTTACCAACGACAAGGTTATAAGGCGAGAAATGCTAATCAGGGAAGGGGATAGGTTTGATTTTGGATTGTTTGAAGATAGTATTCTAAAGATAGAGCAGCATGGAATTGTTGGGTTGGAAAGGGAGCCGCAGATAATCCGAAATCCTGATAAACCTGCTCAAATCGATGTCACTCTCCATCTTAAAGAGCTTCAAAAAAGCTACTATCTGTTTTCTGGTGGATATAATGGCTACGGAGGAATTTTCGGAGCTATTAACTATTCTCACGTAAATTTCTTGGGCACAGGCAAAATCTTAGAACTCACGTTAGATCATGGAGAGAGAATTAAAAATTATAAGTTTGGCTTTTCTGAACCTTATTTTCTTGATTATCCGGTTAATGTTGGGTTTAAAGCTTATTATCACGACATTATATTCCCCGATCTTTACGACAGCAGAGGAAAAGGGGCGGATTTAACAATCAGTGCCAGGTTTAAGAGATATTGGAGAGCAAGCCTCACTTATAGCTTTGAAAACGTAAATGTCGAGCTCCCTGAAGAAGATAGCGGTGTACAAGTGGACCCAATATATTCCGATATGTTTGGGCTGGGTGAACACGATGTAAGCAGCATAATCCTGGCGTTTTCCCGTTCTACTCTTGACAGCCCTATCTTCCCAACCAGGGGAACTTTATATTCAGCGTCATGCAAATTCGCTGGGTCGTTTTTAGGAGGAGATATAAGCTTGATCAGGCCTCAGTTCGAATGGAGCTTTTTCCATCCATTGGTTGGCGACCGCTTTATTGGATTTCATATCGAGTACCAGTTTATCGAGGCCATAGGAGATTCTCAAGTGCCCTTCTGGGAAAGATTTTATCCTGGGGGAGAAAGATCCATCCGAGGATATGGTATTTACAGCATCGGGCCTCGAAGCGAACAAGGGACGAATATTGGCGGGGAAAAATCTATTGTATTTAATGCTGAATACGTTATGCCTGTCGGCGGGCCTTTGTACGCTGTTTTATTCTATGATGTAGGCAATGCCTATTCTTCTGATCAAAAAATTAGCTTGAACGATATGTATTCTTCAGCTGGCCTGGAAATGAGGATATATTTTTCTACTTTGCCTATTCCCCTAAGGCTCATTTTTGCCTACAATAACCGTAAAATAGATGCCGACGATCCCAACTTGGCCTTTCGTTTCACATTAGGAACCACTTTTTAAAGTTTAAAAGCAAAAACCTCTATTTCATTTTGAGTTTTTTTGAATCAGCCTTTCATTTATAGTTTTCCTCTTCTTCCCCTAATCCGCCATCAAAAAAAAAGAAAAACCTCGCTGTACCCATATGGTAAAAT
>CAYTBG010000009.1:0-21674 GCA_964435925.1 uncultured Eubacteriales bacterium
CCCCAACAGCTGCCCCACCCCGTCCTTTCCCACGGCTTCTACGCAGGATTGCCTTCCCGTTTGTTGCGGTTATATTAATCCTGGTATTTTTGCTGGTTTTGCCTTCAACCCGTAAGGTTGTGCAGAACTGGCTAGGTTTTGAGATAATACCCGCAGAGAAGAGCCTGGCGATTCTTCCCTTAACCGTCGTGGGAAGCGATGCAGACGAGCAGGCTTTTTGTGATGGACTGGTGGAAAATCTGACCAGCAAGCTCACCCGACTCGAACAATTCCAAAGGCGGCTATTTGTACTACCTTCTATAGATGTCCGTGAATTTAAAATCACAAGTCCCAGCGAAGCAGAGCGGGTATTCAGAGTTTCCCTGGCTGTAAAAGGAAGCTTTAAGCGCATCGGTGACATGTTTAGCTTGACTTTAAAGCTGGTTGATACGAAAAACCAGCGTGAACTGAAATCCCAGATTATGACTGATCATATCGCAAATATTTCTACTCTACAGGAGGATGCTATCTTTAAACTGGTGGAGATGCTTGACGTAGAATTAGAGCCACAAATCCGCAGCATATTAACCGCCGGAAGCACTACTATACCCGGTGCCTACGAATCTTACTTGCAAGGTCTTGGCATCATGCTGCGCGGCAAGGGAGATGAAAATCTCGAGACTGCAATTAACTTGTTCAGACAGGCAATCGAGCAAGACCCCCACTTTGCCTTAGCTCACGCAGGATTAGGGAAAGTTTATTGGTTGAAGTACGAACTGACAAAAAACTCTGAACTGCTTGAAAAAGCCCGATCATCATGCACCAAGGCAATTGAAATTAGTGACCGTCTGGCCTCAGTTCATGTCATACTCGGAATTATCTATGGAGAAGCAGGCCAATACGAGGACGCTATTAAAGAATTTCAGCAGGTATTGCTAGATGATCCTGTAAACTTCGGCGCTCTGCAAGAATTAGCAGAGGTCTATGAAAATCTCGGAAGATTAGAAAAAGCAGAGGAGACCTATAAAGAAGCCATTAAATTAAAGCCTGGTTACTGGCACGGATACAGCCGATTAGGCTATTTTTATTATATCTACGGTCGTAACGTTGAGGCCGAAAAAATGTACCGCCGTTCTACTGAATTAATGACAGAAAATGTTCTCGATTATAATAACCTGATCGCTATCTATTATCTATTGGGCCAAAACGACCAGGCAGAGGCTATGTTCGAAAAATCCATCGCCATTAAACCTGGTTCAGATGCCTATTCTAATATGGGTCTGATATATTTTATGCAACGCCGCTATGCCGATGCCTTGGCTATGTACGAAGAAGCGATTGAGCTGGCAGTAGGAGAGGATACCCACGTAATTTGGGCGAATTTGGCTGATAGCTATCGATATACGCCCGGATATTCAGAAAAAGCACCAGAAGCCTATCAACATGCCATTCAACTAGCTGAAAAAGAACTGGATATTGACCCTGGAAATGCCCAGCTACGGTCAAGTCTGGCTGTGTTCTATGCAAAGTCAGGAGACTCTAAAAATGCGCTGGCTGAAATTTCCGAGGCTCGAAACCTGGCGCCAAATGATGTCCCGATTATTCTCGATTGTGTCCTGGTTTTTGAAATTGTCAACCAGCGCGACAAGGCAATTCAAGCCCTTCAACAATATATCGAGCGCAGTGGCTCCATCAAGGAAGTTCGTGATAGTCCCGATCTTTCTGGACTGCGTGCAGATCCTCGTTACCAAAAATTAATCAAATGAGAGAGATCGCTTGGAACTGTAAGGGTTTGATTCATCAAACCCGCAATTTATTTTATGAGATTGCCACGCTTCGCTCGCAATGACATTGTAAAAATGGGACGATTTGATTCATGAAGCCCACATATTTATATTGTAGGGGCTTGATTTATCAAGCCCACATTTTAAATTAAAAAACCGACCTTTATCCTCAGATTTTACGAGGGCAAAGGAAGGGAAAGGAGGGAAAATGGATAAGGATAGAAATCCTGAAACACACACTATTAATATTACTGTGGATGATGATGGGAACTTTACTTATGACAATCCCTTAATTTGGGTTTATCCTAGGGATACTATCATCTGGGAATGTACAAACGACTGTCCTTTTGCCATTCATATTGGCTGGAACTCACCTCTCGAAAGAGGCCGTTTCCGATCAGTTAAAGGAGACAGAGTAAAAACTGTAGTTCCAGAGGGTGCACGACCTGGTAACTATGAATATACTGTTGCCGTTTTCATTGATGGGAATATCTGGACTGACGATCCTCCATTCATCGTCAAACCTCCTCCTAAAAGACACTGAGGATAGGACGCCGTAGGAGTAACAATTTTAACCTCATCTCCATTCAAACGAGCGGAAACACGGTATCTGGATCACCATCCACAAGAATAGGAAGCGTCATTATCTAATCTAGCGCACGCAGCAGGCTTAGATATGTAGGGGGGTAGTCTGTAGTAAGAACAGACTGGAATTCTTGAGAGCCAGAGATATGCTCACAGGTCTTGATCAGGCTCGATAATGACGAGGTATAGAGATACATTAATCACGTAATCATCTAAAACTGGGTTTTATTTCAAGAAGGAAGGGCTAAGAAGTCCTCTGGATGATGACCAGAGTCATATCGTCCATTCGATCAGCACCAGCAGTGAATGACTCGAGTTCCTCATAAACTTTTTTCAGTATTTTTGGGGCTTTTAATTTAGGATGCTTTCGAAGCAGCTTTATGAGTCCTTTTTCATCGAATTCTTTATTATCTTTACTCCGACTTTCAGTGATTCCATCTGTATAAAGAACAGCCATTTCTCCAACGCTTATTGTGACTTTTTTTATTTCATAAGTACTACCAGGAAACATTCCCAAGCATAAGCCGGAGCTCTCCAAGCGGGTGATCTTACCTTTTTTATCGATAATAAGGGGAGGATTATGACCAGCATTGATATATTTTAGCTCACCACTTTCTCTGTTTAGCTCGCAAAAGAAAAAAGTTATAAAACCATTGGGGGCAGAACTGCGGTGGACAAAATTATTAAGTTTAACAGCCATTTGCTCTATATTGTATTTAGCATGAACCTCTGATTGAAGAGCTGCCCTTAATGAAGCCATGAGGAGTGAAGCACCAACCCCTTTCCCGGAAACATCAGCAACAACTATCCCCAAGCGAGAAGGGCCGATGTCGATAAAATCATAATAATCCCCGCCAACTTGATAACAGGGAATATTATTGCCAACAATCTCAAACTTTTTGCAGGGAGGATTCTCTTTAGGGAGAAAGTCTTCTTGAATCTTGGCAGCTAAGGCGAGTTCTTTTTCCATCTTTTCTTTCTCGATGGCTTGATCTATCAGCTTAGAATTTTCGATCTTGACTGCAGCCAAATTAGATAAAAGAGTTAAAAGTTTGAGATCCTCATCCTTGAACTGCTCAAGGTTCGATATCCGGTCTGAATAGATGATTCCTATGATTTCCCTGTTATTCCATAAAGGAACACACATTGCCGAATGGATATTGAATTTAATAATGCTTTCCATGGCTTTGAAACGAGTGTCAGCCATGGCATCAGAAGTTAGGATTGAGGAATTCTTATCAACAGCCATATTTATAATACTCTGGCTTACCAGAATCTTTTGATCTTTAAGGTTCTTATCGTTGACACGAATCACTTTGGGAATGAATTGAGCAGGATTGCCTTCTTTTAACATCAGAATCCCTCTGTCCATAGGAAGATTTGCACAAATAAGATCCATGATGTTATCCAAGAGATCGCTTAGAGGTTGATGAAGAAGAAGAGCTTTACTAACTTCACTCATTATAGAAAAAGCTCTATGCTCTGTTCTGACCTTTTCCAAATCCACAGGTGCCAGGCTAGCTTTCATAGTTGTATCAATTTCTGTCTTTGATAAAAGTTCTTCAACCTGCATTATGGTATTTACATTTGCCGAGGAGGTGGGCGCCTCCGTCACTTCTACATGCGTGGGAATTTCCTTATCGAAGACAATCCTCGTTGAGCCAATAAGGATTTCATCTCCTTTTTTAAGTTCGACCTCGGCTTTAATCTTTTTGCCGTTTAGGAAGGTTCCATTCTTGCTGCCATTATCCCGAACTGCCCAACCCTCTTCCGAAGGATAAATGTAAGCATGCTTCCCTGAACAGAATGGGTCAAGAACGTTGATGTCATTATCAGCAGAGCGGCCAATAGATATTCTATCTTTTTTAAGAGGGATGGAGTAATCCTCTCCTTTTTTTTGATAAACATATAGTTTGGACATCTTAATCTGCGCAAACAATTATAAAACTAATAAGTGAATAATTTCAAGGAATTTCAGCCTTTTGTGGATTGATGCTATGCTTCAGAAAGCTCCATTTTCTCCAAGATCTTGAGCATTTTTCTGCCTTTCTTAACTTTATCTTCAAAAGGAATATCCTCGATCAAAGGCAGGAAAACTTCCATTATTTCTTTCCTTACAATGTTGTCCAGAAGTTCTATAGAATAGTCTATTGCTTTTTTTGTTCCAGTAGTAATATTTTGATAAGCTTTGATGATATCTTCCCGGGGATAGAGGAGACTTAGCAATTCAAAAATATGCTTGAGAGATAGAGCCAAATTATTCTCTAAATTTTTAGCTATGAACTCTTTTTTCTTACTGGCTTTTAAGTCATGAATTTCATTCAAAATCATGTAGGATTCTTTTATTTCGTGTATTATTTGAGGGACTACAATCTGTTCTCGGAAATGAATTTGAGGTTTTTCTGATCTCATCTTATACATAGCGCTGACGATTTCAGATTCCACGTCCCTGCTTTCTTTTCTTAATTCCAAGGCTAATACATCTGCTGCTCTTTGAGCGCCTGTTTGAGCCAAGATGTCCGGTATGGCCTTCCGTAATCGCATATCTTCACTCGAATCCCCCAAATAATCTTTTAATGTGCCTATTATCTTAACTCCATATTCTGCTAAAGCTTTATTGGCAACTCTCTGGATGGAGGGATTTTTTAAATTTTGAATTATAAAAGGCACAAGCTCCCGCTTTTTAAGCTTTCCAGCGCTATCAAGAGCATAACTGACAACTTCTGGCGATTTATCCCTGAGCAGTTTACTTAGATTATGGATGACGGAGGGAGTTGGCTCCATTATTCCCATAACCTTGGCTGCCTCCATCCTGGAAACTTCTTCTTCACTATCTTCCTCACTTACTATTTTATCGAGACGGTCTTTCATCAGTTCTTGATAAACATTCAGGGACATGATTTCCTTTACCTGAACATCAAGACTTTCCTCATCGAGAGAATCTTCGGTTTCCGGGATTAACACCTCCCCGTCTACTTCAAAAAGGGAATCCATGGAACTCGCTCTTACTTCTTCAGATTTATATGAAATTATTTTCTTCAGTTTAGAACTCGATTTTTCTTTTTTGACAAGGTCAAAAAGATTCATTGCATACAGAACCGAACTCCTTTTTTTGCTCTCAAGGGTGTCAAAAACCAACTTTGTCATATCAATATCGATCTTTTCTGCAACAAATTTGTCAGCATCATGCCATTTTATCTCGAGGTTTCTTTTCACAATATTCACATATTCCTTAGTAATCAAGAGATTGAGAATAATCCAGATAAGGATAAATATGATGGCAATAACGCTTATATATTTTATCTCAAAGCTCAAAACTGAAAAAAACAAAAGAATCAGAAGAGCTCCAATGCCTTTAGCAAACTTATTGACGAACATATCGATGAATACTTTTGCTTTGTACTTGATCTCGGGAGGGATAGGGATGTAGAGCAGTTCCCTGACAGATTGATTGAGTGAGTGAGCAAGACTTTTATCAGTTCCCTTTATGATGAGAGCCCAATAAATTAGAGCAAAAGGGAAAATAAAAATTGCACCAGAGAAAACCAGCAAAAAGAATGGGGCAACTAAAAGAGCAATCCGGATTCCAAAATTTTTCAAGATGCGGCTGGTTGAGAAAACATGAAGCAGACTGGAAAAAACAAGAAATACGGTAAAAAACATCCCGAGAAAAGCAGTTCTCGCATCCTTGTTCGGATAGGCATCTTCGACAAAATAGTTGAACTGAAAATCAATCAAAGTTGTAACAATAATGGCTACAGTCATAATCCCGGTCAAGAGGATTAAATGCCGGTTTTTTCTCAACAAGCTGAAGCTCTTGCCGTATCCAATTTTTGGCTTCTTCCGCACTTCGGATGGCTTAGCCTCTTCTTTTTTTTCGCTTTGAATGATTCTATGAACACGATTGACTATTACGAGACAAATACCAAGCATAAAAGGGCAAATTAAAAGAAGATTTTCGGTTCCGACTATTTTAGACAGAGAAGTAAGGAGAGCTCCTGCAACTCCACCTAAAAGTCCTCCGCTCACTAAAAAGCCAACCAGCCTTTTTGCTTGACGAGGATTGTAAATATCGTTGATTAGTATCCAGAACTGGGTGACCGAGGTAACCAAGAATATATCTGCCCAAAACCAGAATACCATAGAAATCCAATTCCAATATGCAAGAGGCAACCAATTCCTTCCTTGAGTGAAAAGTAACCAGAAAACTAAAAGACTCGTAATGAAAAAAACCAGGCTGATAGATATGTATACGTGTCTCTTCATAACACGCAGCAGCCTGGAGTTTAAAGTGACAAAAAATCCTATCAGGATGGCTGTCAAGAGATAAGCATAAGGGAGTCTCCTGGATGAAAGCTTCTCCAGAAAATCGGAAATCTTGACCAGTTTGATGATGTAGGCAGAAGAAGTGATCATGAAAAAATAAAAAAACAGAAGCACAGAGGTAGAGCTTTCCTCGGGTCTTACATCAGTAAATCGTGATAAAATTTTATTAAGCGAGTTCTTGGCCATGAAATTCTTTACATTTTAGGAAAAGTCTTCAGAAGTGTACGGCATCTTTTCACCCTTTCCTCAAGGGGAAGATCTTCAATGAGGGGTAAGATTAAATCTCTAATCTCTTTAGGCAGTATGTTATCAAGAAGCTCAACAGCATAATCCACAGAATCCTTTGTTGCGGTTCTTATATTCTGGTAGGCTCTAAAGATATCTTCATGAGAGTAAATAAGCCCCAATAATTTAAAAATATTCATCATGAAAGCAGCCAGATTCTCTGATAATTGTTCGCTCATCTTCACCTTTTTAGCTTTAGATTTTGCATCGTAAAATTTAATGAGAATCTGGTAGTATTTCTTTATTTCTTTGAATATTTTAGTCTTGATAATCTCTTCCTGGACCTGAATATCGGGCTTTCCAGAACGAATCCTATCCAAAGCATCGATGAGCTCAGGATCCATATCTTCATTATCTTCTGCTAATTCCCAAGCTAAGAAATCCGCAGAATCTTGAATAGGGATGCGAGCTAAAACTGAAGCCACTTCTTTCCGCAGCCCAACATCCTCGTCAGAATCTCCTAAATAATCTGAAAGAGTCCCAACAATTTTTTCCCCGTATTTTTCAAGGGCAGTACAGGCATCTTCCCTGGTTAAAGGATTATGCAACTTATAGATTAAGCTGGGAACATGCTCTCTTCTCTTTAGCCTTGCCGCGCTTTCAATAGCGTATTTGCCCACTTCTGGTGATTCATCTTCAAGGAGTTCCTCGAGTTTCTGAGCGAGAGGAGAATGAGATTCCATCAATCCGATGGCCTTGGCCACTTCCATCTTTGATGTCTCAGTGTCTCCAGTCTCATCAACCAGGACTTTATCAATGTATCCCTTCATCACTTCCTGATAAACATCCAGGGACATTATCTCTTTAACCTCTTTTCCCAGGACTTCTTCACTTAACATATCATCCGTTTCAGGAACTAAAGTTATCTCTCCTGATTCAAAAAGACCCCCTAATGAAGAAACTGTCCTTTCATCCGCTTTATAAGAGATTAATTTTCTCACTTCAGGGGTGAGTTTATCTTGCTTAATCAAATCAAAGAGATTCATGGCATATAAAACCGAACTTCGATCCCTGCTATCTATGGTATCAAAGACTAATTTTGTATAATCCACATCCATCTTTTCTGCCACTACTTTATCCCCCCGATCCCACTTCATCTCCAATTTCTGCTTGACAATATTTGTGTATTCCTTGCTTACCTTCAGATTAGCAAAAACCCACGCTACAATAAAAACAACAGCTATGATACTCACGATTTGAACTCTGTTTTGCCACGGATCTGGAGGAAGGAAGATAAAGATCAAAAGTATTAATGCCCCTATGGCTTTGGCAAACCTGTTGAGAAACATATCGATAAATATTTTCGCTTTGTACTTAAGCTCAGGTGAGACAGGAATATAAAGGAGCTCCCGCACGTACTGGTTAATAGAAAAAGAGAGGCTTTTATCGCTGGCTTTGATGGCGAGAGCAAATCCGAGAAAGGGCCAAAAAGCAATCCCTCCAAAACAGAGGAGTAACATAAAGGGGAAGAGTAACAGAATGATACGAATGCCATAGCTTTTAATGAGGTTGCTGGTCATAAAAATAGAAATAAGGAAAGGAACAACATACAATCCTGCATGAAAAAATCCAAAAATATAAGTCATTTCATCTATCCTCTCCACCTTCATTTCAATTACAGTTTTAGATTGATAATCAATAAATGTAGTAACGATGAATGTTAAGGTCACAACAACGGCCAGAAGTTTTAAATAATAATTTTTTCTTACAGTATTGAAGGAATCTATAAAACCCGCTTTAGCTGGTTCTTTCGCTCTCTCTTTATTTAAATAATTTCCTTTATCTGTGATCGGTTTATTCCTTCTCTGCCAAATGAATATGTAATTTACGACAAAAACACTGAGGATAAGTATTCCAGAAGCTATAAGAAGAAGCTCATCAGGTATATCTCTACCTAAAGAACCCGTCAGCAATCCCCCTAAAATACCTCCTAAAAGTCCTCCGCTGCCAAAGAAGCCAATCAGCCTTTTGACTTCTCTCGGATTAAAAACATCATTAACCAAGATCCAGAATTGGGTTACGAGGACGACAATAAAAATGTTTGCCCATATCCAGAAAGCAAGGGGCACCCACTCCAACTCCTCTCGCATGAAAAACTGCCTTGAAACGAAACAAGTAACAGTAAAAAAAATGAGGCTTGAAATTATTAAAATCCGTCTTTTAACTTTAACTTGAAGTTTGGAATAAAAATGAATAAAAAAAATCATAATAAAGGCTGTCGACAGGTAGGCGAACGGAAGTTTTATTGATCCCAACTCCATTAAATACTGTGCATCTCTAACAGGTTTAATAATGCCGTAGGGGAACATGATCAGGAAAAAATAAAGGAAGAGAAGGGAAGCGATGAGTTCCTCGCCTGGTTTGATCTCTACAAAGCGCGATAGAATTCTATTAAGGAGGTTTTTTGCCATAAAATGACTCGACTATAGGAGGATTGCGATAGTTATTGATCTTTAATAAAGCTATCCAAGGCTATTTCTTCTTCGTCAAAAATTTCAAGCACTTTAGTAAGCATTGTGACTTGAAAGACGAGGAAAAGTTTCTTTGATATTTTTGCTAACTTAAGCCTCCCCCCTAAATTATGAGTAGAAATATAGCTTGCTAAGATCTCCCCTACCCCGAAGCTGTCAATGAAATCGACACTCTGAAAATTGAGAAGTATGTTCCTTTTACCGGCATCCAATTGATCTTTAACGAGCTGGTGAAGAGTAATATCGGTTATATCCGATCTTCTTATTTCCCCCTCTATATCAAAAATAATAACATCGGTTTTTTCTCTTGTATTTATTTCCATTTTTTCCCATCCTCTTTATAGCCTTAATTTTCTCCTTTTGGCTAATTTTCTGGATTGATCTTGATCATTAATTGTACGCATTCCCCTTAAATCCTCTCTCAATGATGCACTATCATGGGGTTTTTCCTTTCCAACTACAACCAATTCTTTTTGATTATCTTCTTTGCTTTTATCAAAAGAAAAATCTAAAGTCAATCCATTATTTATTGTTGTACTGTTTGTTTCTTGTAGGGGTTTGATTCATCAAACCCACATTTTTTAGAAAAACAAATATATGGATATGATTTATTTAAAGGAATTGTTTTATCTGTAGCCGGTATTCATTTCTTTTCATTCATTAAAATTGTGACAAGGATGAATCTATAAAGTTTTGGCTTTTCTCTAAAATCAAGCTCTGTAAAATTTACTCCATATAAAAAAACTTCTTCGTCCTCTCGCTCCCAGATAATTTTTCCATATATATTAATTTTAAGGTCCTCGGGTAAATTCAGGTTGAAAATCAAATCCGTGCCTAAAGGAAAACGGATATTAGTTACGACACACATCCCATCAAGGCAGATATCCTTTATATATCCTTTTGCCTTTTTTTCAAGCTTATAATCTTCCCAGAGTTGGACGTTTACTCTAACCAAAATCCTTGGAGCTTTTCTTCTTTCCGAATTTTTCTCTTTTTGCATCTAAATGTCTCTTGCCACGTCAAGATCTAAAGGGACAGGAATCTTTTTTCGCTTGCAATACTCCCCGGTCATCTTCACTCTTAGCCTGGATAAGGCATACAGGCACGTTTAGCCACCTTCTGCTAAAACTTATAGCACAGGAAAAATCCGATGTCAAAAACAAAAACCTGATATTAAAAGCAAAAATAGGATTTAGTGAAGACAGAGTGATCTTATAAAATGCATATTAAGGAAATAATTGATGCATTTCCCTTATTAATCTGAAATAGCAAGAGGAGAGGTCTTCTCTCGAATAATTCTTATCTCCCTTAGCAAAATGAAATCTTTGTCTGCACCAGATAATAATCTTGACATTTATTATCATTGCTTTACATTATTAGTGGTGAACAAAACTAAAAACGAGGTAAACTGGAAAAATATACTACTTTGAATCTTTGGAAAAAGCTATGAAGAATGACGCCATTAGGATCATGATGAGAAAAACTAAAACTATACTAATATTAGTCGTTCTTATCCTTGCCTCTCTTGCCCATCTGTATGCTGCCGATACACAGTGCGTATGGACTGGCATTGAAAAAATAGTTGCCGTGGGAGACATACACGGTGATTACAAAGCTTTCATAAAAATTCTGAAAGGAACGGGATTAATAGATAAAAAACTCCATTGGACAGGTGGAAAGACTCATCTGGTTCAAATCGGCGATGTATTGGATAGAGGCGATTACGCCAAGGAAATTTTTGATCTGTTGATGAAACTGGAAAAAGAAGCAGAAGAGGCAGGAGGCAAGCTTCATATGTTGATTGGTAATCATGAAGAACTGAATATCACGGGCCTAATCTTTAACCGCGGAGATGAATTTACTACACGCCAACTTGTTTCTTTTCTTCCTGATGGGTACAGGGAGAAACAAGTAAAAAAATTCAGAAAAAAAATTGGAAACAATCCAACTAAAGAGACAGGTTTGGATTCATCCTTGGATAGTGATTTAATGCCATTCTGGGAAAAAATGATAAAGGAATTAAGAACCAACCGCAAACATCAGGCTCGAAGAGAATACATACAAAACTTCAATAAAATATACGGAAAATGGCTCCTCCAACGAAATGCTGTAATTAAGATCAATAATATCATATTCGTCCACGGAGGAATCAGCGAGAAATTTTCCAAATGGGAGCTAAAGAAAATAAATAATCGCCTGCGCGTAGAGTTAGAAGACCTGAGGCGGGCGGCAATGAATTATACACAACCTAATATTCCAGAATATCAGCGTCAAATTGTTTATGATCCTAATGGTCCATACTGGTATCGGGGTTTTGCTACAAATGATCAAGATAATTTTAAGGAAAATGTGGATAGAATCTTAAAAAACCTCGAGGCTGAATATATGGTAATAGCTCATACTCCTCGAGTAATTAAGACAAAGGAAGATATGCAGCTTTTTCAAGGAAGGATTTGGATAATCGATACTGGCATTTCAGAACTCTATAGAATACACATGCAAGGACGTCTCAGCGCCTTGATTATAAATAAGGGAAAATTCGATGTATGGGGGCTAAACGCAGTAGCTAAAGAGAATGCAAAGCAAAAAGAGCTGGAGAATTACTTAAGAACCGCTAAGATTGTATCTAAAAGGCGAACTGGAGGCAGGGGAGAAAATTGGGTAATAAGTCTGGATGATGGAAAAATTGCGCGCCGTGGATTTTTTAAGCTTCTAAATCAAACCAGACCAACCATTATCACTGACAGCTATAAATACGGAATCGCAGCCTATGAGCTGGATAAACTGCTCGATCTCAATTTAGTCCCCACCGTCGTGGAGAGAGAAATTGAAAGCAGAAAGGGTTCGCTTCAGATATTCATTGAAGGCGCTCTAGAAGAAAGTGACCGAAGAATGAAGAACATTAAACCACCAGAGCCTGAGAAGTTTAAAAATACTCTGGAAGACTTAACTGTTTTTGAAAACTTGATTTATTCCCGCGCCTATTGCGGGGAGAGAGATTTGGATGATATCTTAATAATGGATAAAAAAGACTGGAAAATCTGGAGGGTTGACTTCTCTGAAGCCTTTACTCCTTCACCAGAGTTAATCCCAGGATGCGAGATCACCCGCTGTTCCAAGAACCTTTATCAACACCTGATAAAATTGGAAGATAAATTGATTAAAGCCAAGCTAAAGCAATATCTAAATGATGAAGAGATGAGCATGTTGCTGAAACGAAAAAAACTCATCATTGAAAAAATCAAAAAATTAATCGCTGAAAAAGGAGAAGAATCCGTCCTTTTTTCTTAAGATTACCTGCTTTTCCACCATAAAAAACACAAGGTTCGACCCCACAGATTCGCTTTATAAACAGCTAATTTTCCGTGACCAATAATTGTGCAAACTATCATAATCATAATTAAATCAATTTATTAAAAAAAGAAATCTCTTACTTTTCAACAAACTTATGCACAGAAACAGTGGAAAATGAGAACGCATGGGGTCAGACTTTTCAAACAAAGCAGTATGTTAGACATAATATTTAGCTTGACAGCCGATTTTTATTCCAATATATTTCTCGTAAATTTAAGGCATCCTAAATTGAAAAGTGGGCGTCCTGAATTCCTTTTTACTCTTATTAAGTCTGACGTTTGCTTTAAGGAAAAGGAATAAATCTCAACAGAAAATCACGGGGGAAATATAAGGGGAAGATTCAATGAAAAATTCGGGCAATGAAGAGATGGTGCAAACCGGGCAAAAACCGCCTGGATTCGCTTATAAAATCCTTAGACTTTTTACAGTTGTTCACCCTGGCGAAACCCTGACATCACTTCTTTTAATGCTTAATGTCTATTTACTTTTTGTAGCCTATTACATCATAAAACCAGTAAGAGAAGCGCTGGTTTTAGCCGGAAAAGGGCCTGAATGGAAAAGTTATCTTTCCGCTGCTATCGCAGTTTTACTTATTTTTGTGATTAAAATATTCAGCAATATTGCTTCCAGGCTCCCGCGTCAGAAATTGATCACGTGGGTAACGCTCTTTTTCATTTCCAACTTGGTCATCTTTTATACATTATCTCTAACAGAAATTGAGTTAGGCACTATGGGTATAATCTTTTTTATCTGGATGGGGATATTTAACGTGATGGTAGTTGCTCAATTCTGGGGCTTTGCCAATGATATATATACCCCAGAAGCAGGGAAAAGACTATTCCCTTTGATTGCTTTTGGAGCAACCTTTGGAGCTTTCTCTGGAAGTGCCATCGCTGCGTGGCTTGTAATACCCCTCGGACTCTATCAAATGATGCTCGTGGCAGGAGGAATTCTTGGAATATGTATATTATTAACATGGATTACCCATATGAGAGAGATGAAAAGAGCCGAATCTACTGCAGCAGAAGTCAGTCAGGAGGAAGATGCAGAAAAAAAAGAACAGGAAAAGCCCCTTGAGAAGGGAGGAGCATTTCGCCTTGTTTTTAAAAAGCGATACCTTCTTTACATTGCTCTCCTTGTTTTACTGCTAAATTTTATCAATACAAATGGCGAATATATATTAGGGGAGTATGTAACCCGGACAGCCAAAGAAGCCGTGGAGATGGGTACAACCGGAGGATTAAGTTTAGAAGAATTCATAGGCAAGTTTTATGCCAGTTTCATGAAGTATTTTAATCTTGCAGCCTTGCTCATTCAGCTCTTTTTAGTGTCTCGAATCTTTAAATGGTTTGGAATCAGGATTGCCCTTCTATTCCTGCCTATCATTGCCCTCGGCGGATACTTCTTTATAAGCCTCGGAGCGTCTTTAATGCTGGTTCACTGGGTTAAAGTCGCGGAAAATGGCACGGATTACTCTCTTATGAATACAACTCGGCATTCCCTATTTCTCATAACTTCGAGAGAAGAGAAATACAAAGCCCAAGCCGTCATAAAAACCTTTTTTCAGCGTGCAGGCGATGTGTCATCGGCCTTAATTGTTTTCCTGGGCACGACTTATCTTGCTTTTAATACCGAAAGATTTGCTGGATTCAATATAGTTCTAGTAATGATTATGATATTTATCTGCTTTCTTATTATGAAGGAGCATAAAAAATTATCAGCTAAAAAAACAGAGCCTGACGTAGAATACATGAAAACTGACAAAAATTAGGACAGGCAAGGCCAGCAAGATTAACGCAGGTCTTTGACCTTGATGATTCCCCCCTCGCCCTGAGCAATGTACAAATAGCCTTCATCATCCTTGGCAAGACCTTCCTGGTTGTCCCCGAGGAAAGCATATTCCCTGACTAATTCCCCCTCAAGAGTTATCTCCGCCAGGATGTTATAAGCATCGCTGACAACATTTAAATGCCCTGTTTTTTGATCATAATACATGCCTCCAGGATCATCCATTTTGAAGGGTAAAACCCGGATAATCCCGGCCTCGGCTGTCTCAGCTCGACTCGATCTAAGAGGAACCAGAATTTCTATTATGCAGGGAGGGTCCCATTGATTACCCGCATAGAAAGTCCCTCCTTCAGGATGATCCTTATCAGACACGAAAGCAATTGATTCAATCCCTTGATCGTAGCCTTTCTGTTTTTGGAGAAAGTTGGGATTTCCCTGGAATTCTCTGTTAATAGGAAATATTCGCCTGACTTCTCTCTTATCTGGATCAAACTCCAGAATGACATCATCTCCTTCTTTTATTATGTACAGAAGCCCTGATTGAGGATTAACTGTTATCCCTTCCAAATCTCCGGGAATCTTTAGGTTAAAAACAGGGATTCCATCAGTTTTTATTTCAGCAATCTCTCCTTCATCACTCACGATAAAAAGAGTTTTTCTAAGGGGATGAAAACAGATACCTGAAGGTTCCACAAAACATTGCTGGTCAATGTTTATTCCATACCCAGGAATTCCCAGCCAATCTACAGGAAATCGAATGGTTGGCGAGTTTTTTACTGGCGAACAACTGGCTAATAAGATTAAAGCACCTATCAAAAAAAGCTTTATTTTCATTCCTGAGTCTCTTTTAATCTTTTAAAGGCGTTCAAAAAACACCAAATTTCATTCATTATAAGCCAATTGTTATTTCTTTAAAAGTGCGGGCTTGATGAATCAAATCCCTACAAAGGTCAAAAAGGAAATTTACAATAATTTACTCAAGTTCTGCAAGTCTGACCCCAATTTATACATGCAGATTTTACAGCTCTGGTCCAAAATTACTAAAATTCAAGCTTTCCAAGTTACTCAAGTTTTGCAAATCTGACCCCAAATGATATTTTTAGTTTGATTTTTTTTTAAAATGTAATTATATTAGTAGAAAAATTTGAGGGGAAGTTTGAAACTTGGAGGAACGAAAATGAGACGGAAAATATTCCTTACGATAGCTCTATTCATTCTAGCCAGTCAAGGCTATGTAGTCAACGGCCAGTTCACCCCTGCTGAAATTGCTCAAAGGCAAGAAATAGAGGAATTTCTCAAAACCGCAGAGATCGTAAGCTCCGCAGATATACCAGAAGGCGTTACAAAACCGACCAGGCTCTACTTAAAAAAGGGAGATGTTGAAAGGAGTGGAGCTTGGAAAAATCCCAAAGGAATGCAAAGGGGCCACCTTGAGGGATGGCAGTACGAAATAGCAGCTTACGAAATAGATAAACTTTTGGAGCTAAACTTGATTCCACCCACAGTCGAGAGAGAATTCAAACGGAAATCAGGCTCTCTTCAGTTCTGGGTTGAAAGTGAATTCAGTGAGCTTGTTGTTTTTGAGCAAAAAATCGGAATTCCTCGTTCAAAATTCTACAAAAAGGAGAATATGAAATATATAACGAGGGCTTTCGACAGCTTAATCGGGAACGATGATCGAACGCAGCAGAATATCCTCTACACTAAAGATTGGCGTATGATTCTGATCGATCATTCTCGCTCTTTCAGGTCAAGCAAGAAATACACAAAAAAACTCATGTACGGGGCAAAGGGATTGAAAAAAGTCGGAGGTCGGCCCATGCTCTTCCGACGACTTCCCCGGGCGTTTGTAGAAAAAGTCAAAGCTCTGAACTATGATGATATAAAAAATGCTGTGGGTCCCTATTTAAAGGATAAGGAGATCAAAGCAATTCTTCTCCGCAAGGAGCTTCTCCTGAAAGAAATAGAGGAGATGGTAAAAGAACAAGGTGAAGATAAGGTTTTATATTAATATATAAATTTAATAAGTTTAGGCTATATTTTAGATAAATCAAGTGGAAAATCAAAATTAAAAAGGAGGAGATAAAAATGAAAAAAAGACTAATTATCTTTTTCGGCTTGGTGATTGTTTTAGGATTTAGTCTCCAATCCATAGCTCAATTTACTAAAGAAGAGGTAGCAGATAGAGAGAAATGGGAAGAATTCCTCAAGACAGCAGAAATTGTTGCTCAGGACCAGCCATTCGAAAGCCGAGAAGCTGTGACCGACCCCTGGGTTCTCACCTTGGAAAAAGACGGAGTCACAAATAACGCCATATGGAAAGATGTAGCAGGCCGGGCGAAAGGATTTATGGAAAACTGGAAATGGGAAATTGCTGCTTACCGTTTAGACAAGCATCTAGGCTTGAATATGGTTCCGCCCACCGTGGAAAGAAGATTTCAGGGAAACCGTGGCTCCTGTCAATTATGGATTACATCAATGATGAGCCTCAAAAAGAAATTCGAGGATAAAATTAAAACTCCATCTTACAGGGTTTTCAATTGGAATAGAGCATTCTACAAACAGCGGGCTTTTGATAACTTGATTGCCAATGAAGACAGGCATCAAAATCAATATCTCATCACCGAGGATTGGCGCATGATCCTGATTGACCACTCGCGGTCGTTCCGAACCTCCAAAAAATTCACAAAGAAACTCATCTATGACGAAAAATATAAAGAAGGCCCAACGTTTATCATGAAGGAACTTCCCCGTGCTCTTTATGAGAAGATAAAGTCTTTGAATGCAGAAGTGATTAAAAATGCCGTGGGAGAATACCTGACAGATAAAGAAATCGAGGCAATGCTTGTTCGGAAAGACCTGATAATCAAGTGGGTTGAGGGCCGTATCAAGAAAATGGGGGAGGATAAAGTCTTATACGATTAGAATGAGGCCTGCGCTTCTTTAATTGTTTTATAAATTGTAAGAACGTTCTGATCTTTCTCCCGTTTGTAATCAAATCCATCCATAAGCTTGCGAGAAAGGAAAACTCCCAGTCCACCTTTTTTCTCGCTCTTGATGATCTCCTGGATATCAGGTTCCTCTAATCCTCTAGGATCAAAGGGAACGCCCCAATCCCTTATTTCCAGAAACATCTTTCCTTCGCTCTGCCAGATTTTAAGAAAGATCTCACCTTTATCATTGGGATAGGCATACCTGATAATGTTCACACATACCTCCAGGAGCGCGAGCTCTATTTTAAAGTAATCCTTATCTGAAACACTCAATCCTTCAAAACTTTTCTTTAAAAAACCTCTCATCCTGTCTAACTCAGCGAAATCACTTGCGATTTTTAATGTATTCATCGTGGTCTTCTTTCTACTTTATCCTTATCCTGGCTTTTTCTTTTCGACTTTAAGGGATCGCAATTTTTGATTTTCGCCCGTTTGGCTAAGGGATAATTTATACAAAAGGAAAAACGATGTCAAATGCTTAATGGAATCTATTCCAAAAGTATAATTTCAGAGGCAAAAAGGGCTGCCCATCTATAGGAGGGGTCAATTTCTGCGGCTTTCCTCAAGTATTCTCTAGCTCGAATTTTTTCTCCAAGGGCATCACAGGCCATTGAAGCCCAAAGATAATATTGGGGCTTTGTTCTTCTGCTGTGCTCTATCAGACTTTCACTCTTTAATTTCATCTCATTCAAAAGCCTCTCTGCTTCATTATCCTCTCCAAGTTTTCGCAATGAAAGAGCTTTATAATATGAATGCACTGTGGGAACTCCTGTTGTTTCTACTTTGACTTTACTCATATATTTTTCTGCTCTCTGCTTATTCCCCAGCTTCTCGTAGCATAAGCCTATAAAGTAATATTCTCTTGTGAATAAAGGATGCAGAGGTCTTCCTGTTCCCAGATTTTCTGGATACTGCATAGCTTCGAAAAAGTCATTTATTGCTTTTTTGTATTTTCCGTTCGTCATATAAGAATAAGCTCTTCCCAGGTGAGCGAGCACGAATACCTCCCTTGCACCTGTCCAGCCCTCCCATGGAAAAAACGTATTGCTCTTCAATATTTTAAATGCTTTTGCGTATTGCCCTGTGTCTACATAATATTGCGCTCTTTTGAGCACGTAGTTGAAGTTCTTTTTTACAGTACGAGGAGCTTCTCTATAAAGTTCCGCTCTTGCAGAGTGTTCCCTGGTTAAAGCGTATAATTCATCAAGATCCACATAAAGGCGATAATCATCAGAAGCAAAGGACACTGCCTTTTCATACAGTGCTCGAGCCCTCTCATAATCTTTATGCTTCTTCCAGTAAATCTCTCCTAGATTTCTGTAGATCACCGGAAACTCAGGCAAAAATTCTGCTGCATTTTTAAAGTGCTCTAATCCTTCTTCCCACCTCTGCTTAGCCACAAGAAGGTTTCCAAGATAGTAATGAGCTTTCCAATCAGAGGGATTATATTCTAAGGCAATTTTCAGCACACTCTCCGTTTCAACCCTGAAGGGAAAAACATAATCCGGACTGCAGGTTGCTGCTTTTTTAAAGTATGCTGCTGCTTCTTCTTTGCGTTTGAGTTCGTCGTTAAAGAATCCAAGATAGTAATAAAGGATAGGATAATCTCTGGCATTGGTATTTTCTCCATAAATCTCAAGGATGTGAATGGCGTCATCTATGAGGTTCATTTCTGAATAATCAGCAGCCGCTTCAAGATAATATTCTGGGTCTGCTCTTAAAACATCAAGCTCGCTTTCCCCAGAGAGCAACTCTTTCTCCAAAAGTGCAAGAGGTGAAATCGGGTCCTCTCTTAAAGCTGATTCTATAAGTGTTTTAGCTTCCGTCTTATTGTTAAGATGTCTTTCCGAAGCGGCAAGCATGACTCTTGCCTTCAAATCAACGGGGTTATTCCTGAGTGCCTTTCTCAACAATTCCCCTGCTTTTCTATAATTCTCCTTTTCGAACTCCAGAGCAGCAAGCAAGTAAGGAGCAACATGCCTGTAAGCAGCCCTTCTTGAGAGCATATAAAGATCCTCCTCTGTGCCCTGCCTAATTCCGAGCTTTATTTTAGAAAGAGCTCTGTAATAGCGCGCCGTATGGTCGTCTTCATTTCTTTTGAGTACTCTCTCAAACAGGTCTAGTGCTTCTTTATTTTCCCCTGTTTTGTAATACAGTATTCCAAGCCATTTAAGGGCAGGGGAAAATTCAGGGTCTGCCTCGAGTGCCTTCATGAAGTAGTACATAGCTCCCTCTATGTCCCAGTGCTTCATGGAATAATAACCTTTGAGAAAAATCATCTCCGCCAAATCGTTTTCCTGCATTGAAAAATCTGGCTGAAGCTCAGGAGGGGAAATCTCAGACTTTTCTGTCGTGCAGTCTATAATTTTCTGCCCGTATTTATCTAAGAATTCAAGCGTGTAAATTCCCCGGCGTTCTCTCGAGGGAATCTCCCTTTTATAAAATCCTTCGGGAGAGATATCCAGCCTCTTTGAAAATATCTGCCTTTCTCCGCGGAAAAGTCTTACTTCAGCTCCTTTGAAGGCCCTTGTTGTATTCAGAGCAATAAAGACTCCTTCGTCTCTCAATTCCAGGTTCAGAGCAGCATCAGGATTTACCTTTACAAATCCGTGCATATTCTTTAATGGATACCACCACTCATCCCATTCCTCGATAAGATGGGGCTCGAAAATCCAGGTGTCGCCCTGAGTGAGAAGTCTTCCTGCCTGGACTTCAATGTATTGACCATCTTCATCTGTAAGAAGATCTTCCCAAATAGCTCCACCGGGAGCTGTTCCCCACGTCCAGAACTTTTTTCCTGGACTCTCATATCTCGAAGCATAATGAGCTGTTCCGTTATCTTCCTCGTAATTGTAGGCACCGTTGTAATCTCCTGCAGTTCCGCAGAAATAATCATGAGCATAGGCCGTATTTTTATACCAGGAAACATCTTTTCCTTGATAGACAGGCCAGGGCCTTGGACTCTTTCTGCCACCAGCATAGGTGTATTCGGCAGGAGGAAAAACAACTCTTGTCTCCTTCCTGGCGTGGGTTGCTGCGTTTGCCCAGAAATAGCCGTTGTTATGAGTAAGCGTCCTGTTGTAAAGCCTTATCCTGGTTTTGAAATAAGACCTGTCAGGGAAAATGCTGATAAATACTTCCCACTTCATCCTTCTAACCCACTCTTCTGTACCCACCACACAGGTGATACTCCCATCAGCATTGTTGAGAATCCTGTAATTTACAGGAGAGAAAGTGTTTACAGTATGGCCCAGCGTTGGAAAGTTCCACTCAATCCCGCCAGAGAGCCAGGCACCTCTCAAGGCTACAAGACCTGGCTTCATCACCTGATTGTGATAAATAAAGTCAAAATTATTGTTTGTCTTATCGATAGCAGCGAGAATTCTTCCTCCCACATCAGGCAGAATCAGAAGTTGTATGTAATCGTTTTCCATCACAACCACTCTGTATTTTTTGATAGTTTTCTTGCGGGTTATGTCAGTCTGCATCGGATAAGGATATACCCTTAAATTCCAGAGAGGAGGACTGGGGTCATCAGGACCTGTAGCATATGTGGGAATATTCATTTCAATTTCTTCTACGCTCACCTCTCCTGAAACTGAGAGGCATATGATCAGAATAGACGGAATTAGCACAATTAAAAGAAGGATTTTTCTTTTCATTTTTTCCTCCTAAATCCAGAATATAACATAAAATCAAACCTCGTCAACGAATTGAAGAAAACCATCAAATGCATACTTAATATTAAAAACTGAATATTCCTCCATTTAATAGTACATCCAGTAGTTTATCCAGGAACAGAATTAAAGGTTAGAAAAAAGGAAAAAAAGGAGGGTCGGGATGTGTTTTTAAAAAAAAGGACGGGAAATTTCGTTATCTAGATATTTTTTAGCTAGGTTTTTAGTTATTTAATTATTTCGCTATTTAGACTCTGATGGGGAGACCACCCCGAATAATTGAACTCTGTTGTTATTTCTTTCTACAACATAGACATAGCCTCTACTATCAATGGCAATATCGACCGGATGTTGCATTTGGCCGTTATTTGTTCCTGGAGTTCCCCATCTAGCTATAAACTTACCATTTTCATCAAATTTCTGAATTCTATT
>CAYTBG010000009.1:21774-41389 GCA_964435925.1 uncultured Eubacteriales bacterium
GAGTTCCCCATCTAGCTATAAACTTACCATTTTCATCAAATTTCTGAATTCTATTGCTGCCAGAATCAGCCACATATACGAAGTTATTATTATCAATAAATATTCCCTGGGAATTGTTAAACTCGCCATCGGCTGTGCCTCTTTTCCCCCATGAGGTAATAAATTCTCCTTCGGAGGAGAATTTTTGAACACCAACTCTATCAACAACGAAAACTTCATCTTTTTGACCTATAGCAATTCCTTTTGGATAAGCAAAATCGCCGTTTGCAGTGCCCTGTTTTCCCCATATTTTCGTTAAAGCACCCTGGCTACTGTATTTCTTCACCCGGTGGTTTCCAGAATCAACAACATAGATATCATTTTTGCTATCAACCGCAACTCCAGAAGGACTCTTGAACTGGGAGTTTTCACTGCCTTCATTACCCCATTTTTTTTTATAAATCCCTGCCCTATCAAATTTCACAAAACTGTGAGTTTTTGCATCCGTGACATATACATTGCCTTGATTATCAACGGCTACGCTCGTAGGATTTTTTATTATCTTGAATTGTTTCCCGGCGGCTCCCCAGGCGGTCTGGACTTTCCCTTCTGGATTAATCTTCTTCATCTTGATCTTACCTAGATCAACAATATAGATATTATTATCCTTATCTATTGCTACACCAGAAGGCTGTGTAAATAGCTGGCTTGCGGGCCCACCCCATTTAAGAAGATAAGCGTATTTACTAGGAGTCAGGACCATTTCCACGACTAAAAGTTTCTCGCCTTCCATCTTTATCTCGTCTTCCCATTCTGCATAATTCTCTTTTACTACTTTTATTTTATGAGAGCCAAAGGGTACAAGCAGGAGAACACAGTTTGTCATTTGTTCTGTATCCTTACCATCCAGATAAACTTTTGCCCCTTGTGGAGCCGATTTTACTTCCACATCTATCCCGGCTCTCTCTAAAGTAAATTCTTTTCTTGTAGTAGCCTGGGTGATAAAGGACTCATCTCTAACTGGCTTGTAGCCTTCTTTTTCGATTTCAATGACAATTTTAGGATTTGCGGTTCTGTATATTTCAGGAGAAAGCCCTATTTCCTTACCGTTGATTGTTATTTTTGCCTCCTTGGGCACAGTAGAGATCTCAACAGAATATTCTGTGACCAATCCTAAATATTGTTTCTCAGCTTGCTCTATTAAGGCGACAACTTCGGGATCAAGGATATTACGGGAAATCTCCTTTGCATAAGAATGATAGACCGCAAACATACTCTTGAATTCATTCAAGGCAGCATACGCCTCGCCTTTGCCTGCAGAGGCAAGACCTAACCATAAATAGAGATCTGCTCCCAATTCTTTCTGCTTATTGTGGTCTGTAACGTTAAAAACCTCGGCAATCAGAGGCTTCAGGAGGCTTATGGCTTTTTCAAAATCTTTCTCAATTCTTATCTGCTTCCTGCCCTCGTCCATCTTGACTTCAATCTCGGCAACAATTTCTGGCTGGGATTTTCCAGGTCTGCCCAGACCGCCTGCTTCTTCCCTGGCCAATTCCCTTTCACTCACCTCATCAACATTCATGGCATGAATGTAGCCAGAGGATCCTTGCCAAGTAACCTTGTACCAATCCCCTATTTTACTCTCTGCATCCAGAATTGTATTCAGAGGAACTCTGGTAAGAGTCTTTCCTCCTATTGCCCGCGTTGCTTTTACGCTGGCATTATCAAGAATAACCTTTATTTTAACGGGAGCTGCCTCAAGAGTGACGAGAAAGAAAAAAAGAAGAAAAATACTTAATAATTTTATTCCCCCGTTAAAATTCTTTGATTTCATTTTCCCCTCCTCTCCTAAATCATAAGCTTTTTTCTTGATCGCTCAATAAGTTTCTTAACTTTATATCTTATCTTCTTTAGTAATTTTCCAGACATTTCCTTGTTTTTCCATTGTCCAGATTACTTGTCCCTCAAAAACCTTCGTCTTCTGACCAGTTTGTTTATTGACAGCAGTCGAGAAATTAGAAAATTTTACGTCAGCATGTCTTCTATCTTTAAATCTAATCAAAATACTCGCCTTGTCAACAATAGATGTAATATCATCATAATAATTAATGATGTCCATCGTATCCGATCTTTTTGCACTCTGAAGATCTGGAGACCCGACATAATAGAGAATTGATGGGAGGTCTTTTTCCTCCTCGGCTTTCCTCAGGCTTTCTATTATTAGCCTAATTTCTTGGATGGAATTAGCTTCATAAATGGCTTTATCCGCCAAATTCCAATACTTTTTTGCTTCTTTATGATCTTTATCCAGCTTTAAAATTTTTTCCATTTCCTGCAAACATTGCCTATAATCTCTGTTATTAAAACTGGCAATCCCAGTCTCCAGGATTTGAGCAATAATAATTTCATTTTTTGCTTTAGTTATATAGTCTTGGGCTGCTTTGTTTTTGGGGTATTTGGCAATAACCTCTTCTGCAAGCTTGATGGTCCCGTCATAGTCGCCTTTCTCAAAACTTTCGTTAGCCCTGTTCAATTTATCTTCTGTGCTGCCAGGAATGGTAGCTCTTGCCTGGGAAGATCGTGGACGTTCTTCTGTTTCTGTCTTTTTTTCGGTTTCAGCAACTTCCGGTTTTTTATCTTGAGGTAAGGAAGGTGTCTCTGTCTTCATCTCTTCCGTTCCAGGAGTTTGAGCGACGAGAGCTTCATCCATTTTACTCTTTGCTTCATTTAAATATTCCTGGGCTCTTATATTTTCCGCATCTTCGGCAAGAACCTCTTCTGCCAACCTGGCAGTCTCAGCATAGTCCTCTTTATCAAAACTCTCCTGGGCCATGTTTAATTTATCCTCTATGCTACCAGGAATGGCAGCTTCTGGTGGCGGGGATAGCGGAGGTTCTTCTCCTTTCATTCCTTTGAATAGGCCTGAAAGAAAAGGTATTTCTCCTGTCTTTTCGTAGAGAAAATAGCCCCCTCCTGCAGCAGCCAAGAGGATCACAGCAGCAGAAATAGCTATGATAGGCCACCGTTTCCGCTTCTTTTTCATCATTAAAGTTGGAAGTTCCTCTGTAATCATGCTAACGGGTATTGTCTTATCTGATAGCTGGTCAAAATTATGCAAATCTGCAGCAAGCTCAGCACAGTTTTGGTAACGGCCGTTTGGATCCTTAGCTAAAGCCTTACAAACTATCTGTTCAAAACCCATTGGCAGACCTTTTTTAACTTCAGTCAGAGCAACTGGCTCTTCATTGATAATCTTATAAATTACTGTTGTGATACTTTGGGCTTGAAAAGCCCTTTTTCCCGTGAGAAGTTCATACAGGATACCTCCCAATGAGAATATATCTGAACGCCTATCTACTTTTTTTCCCATAACCTGTTCTGGGGACATATAACTTGGTGTACCCAGCGTTGTCCCCGCTTCAGTCAAGGTCGATGTCTCAAGTCGAGCTACACCAAAGTCGACAATAAAAGGTTTCCCCTCTTTATCCAATAAAATATTGGCGGGCTTAATATCTCGATGGATGATTCCATTATTGTGAGCATAATCCAAAGCTTTGCATAACTGATCCATGAGCTGGATTACTTCTTGAGTAGAAGTTTTTTCACCTGAACTAATCAACTTTTGGAGACTCTTACCTTCAATCAATTGCATAACAATGTATGTCATCTCTTTCTCTCTGCCGACATCATAGATAGTAATAATATTTGGGTGTGTTAGCTTACCTGCAGCTTGAGCCTCCCTCATGAACCTTTCCATCATTTCTTCTCTATCATCTTCCTCAGAGACCAAATCGAAACGTATAGTCTTGACAGCCACCTCTCGATTTATATCGGGATCAAGAGCTCTATAGACAATTCCCATGGCTCCCTTTCCGAGTATACTGGTAATTTCGTATTTACCTATATTTTTCATTTTTCCAGATTTAGGGCTGTAGATGCTCTTTTTGAGCTCTGTAAGATAATCATAACGTCCCTTTATGATTGCAAAGCATTCGCATGCTGTCAATCATCAGTAAAGAGGATTTTTCAAGATGATTACTAATTTCATTCCCTCATCTGAGAAGGTTAGAGTGTTCATCTCAACCGAGGAGGAATTATCAGCTAAATATAACCTGCTTAAAAGGAAACTGGTGCGCTAACTCTTGTTGAAAACGGGTATCCCTCCACCCATAAAACCACTAATTTCAGCTTTTTCCGTATTACCTCTTAAAAAAATATAATAGAAAGATTCCGTTGTCAAGAGGGAAAAAAGAGGACTGTCCCCTTTTAAGATGGGGACTGTCCCCTCTTTTATACAAGTGGGGTTAAACCTTTGAAACTTGTATAATCTTAAAAAAGTAGCCTGTCCCCTTTTTCCTTTTCCCTTTTCTTTTAGTCGCTATCAAGAGGAGTTTAGGTCTATTTTTTGCCAAATAGTGCCAAATAATGGTAAAAGAAGAATAGAAACTGTCACTATCTAAAATGAATACAGAAAAAATGGAAGTCACCTATCAATTTGTCAATTATGGCGAGGATTTGAGACCAGCAAAAGGCGTATTAGTTCTGGATGTAGGGATGAAAACCGTGCCCGGGGTTATTGACCACCACCATTCAGAGGCCGAAGTGGAATGCACAGCATCTTTAATCGCGAAGTATCCTAATCTTGTCCTGGATCACATTAAAGAGAGCAAGGCAGGAAAAAAAGAAGGATCCCTTAAACTGAGAATCGTAACCCACCGCCTTCCTGACTTTGATTCTATCTCCTCAATTTTCCTCGCCACAAAACTTATAGAAACAGGCAAGATCAATCCTTCTATGGAAAAAATAGCTAATTATGCCAGGATGGTCGATTCCTCTGCCTTGCCCAAGGATATTGATCTTACTTGTACTCCATACTCCATTCTTCGTTCACTCTTTACCGAAATAAAAAGAGGAGAGGAAGAGAGTAACCGCGAAAGGGTAAGAGAGGGCTTAAAATTAATGAATTTCTTATATTCCAAGTCAGAAGAGGGGCATGAAATTCTTGAGAATAAAACGCTCTTTTCAGGAATTGACAGATACGGATGGGCGATGAGAAAAGTGGAAGATGATTATTTCAGCTATCTATCTGATATTAGCAGATCTAGGAAGATCATTCTTTATTTACCCCTGATTCAAGGAAGCGGGAAGAATAAAGTAGATGGCCTTATCATTAAAAATCCACAAAGCTTTCTTCTTAAAGATTGGGCCCAGAGAGATAGGGAAAATTCCCCCCTCCAGGAAGGCTTCGGCTTGCTCGTAACAAATTTTTGGAACAAAAGATACATTCTCGGAGTCGACCCAGAGAAAGAGGTGAATCTCAGAGGACTCGGGCATTTGCTGAATGAAAAGGAGGCTGAAAAGAGGACTAAAACAGGAAAACCTTTTACTTTCCGCTGGTATGACGGGAACTGCCCCTTTTTTAACTTCCGGATCATCGATTCTCCCCTGGATGGGACAAAGTTAAGCCAGGAGGAAATTGTCAATGCACTTCTTTCTTTTGGTCAAAATCTGGATTCAAAAGCCCCTTGAGCCACTTTATTTCAATCTTTTTATGTTAAAGGAAATTTTTATCAATAACGGACTTTTTCCGGGGAGAGCTATAAATCTTCTTCTTCCCTGAAGACTAAATTACTTCTTGCGTCGCAGCGTCACTTTTCGCACACCCTTCACCTGGCGAAAATTGGCACCTTGGCTTATGCAATTGAGTACTCGATCACGATCAGTGACGATAGAACCAGATATAGCATCGAATCCATAATCAAACAATACTGTCGATAAAGGAGTACTTGGGCCAAGCATCATCCTGTAGGCATCTGGTGCAATGAGATTCATAATGCCTCCCAATGTATGGTTAATCAATGTCGTGCTGGTTATGGCAACTACCTCAGCCTGCGGGAGGAGAGTCTCGATCTCATTGCCTGTTATATCCCCAGGACGGCCACGCCCCGGAAGTTCAAAGACCCACAATTTTTTAGCCTTTGCTTTAAGACTTTTGACGAATGGGAAATGTCCGATAACCGCTATCCGTTTTCTTTCTCCTCGTGAGCGGATTTCGTCTTCGGCATTCAAATCAACACACAGGGATTCATCAATAGGCAAAATCGAATTTATGGCAGCGATTCCAATCGAAGCCTCCAGAATTCGGCTAGATAAGGATAGTTTTGTCAATGCTCTTGCACCAATTGGAAGAAGATTCCCAGCGGATTCCACCTGATGGCCTTCAGAGGGAAGGATGGAGGCTGCCATAGTGGAGGCAAGGCCACAGCGAAATGAAGTGACCGCTGTCCAATAGACACAGGTACGAATATCCGATGCTTTGGAATCGGAATGTATAGAGGATAGGATATCTTTCAGTAAAGTTTGCGTCTTCTCCATTAATCCTTCTGATTCTCCAGACATAGCTTATAACATATGAAAAATTCTCAGTCAATCGCCCATGACCTAGTATGTCAAGGCAAAGTAAAAACTTCAGGATCTTAGCAAAGTAAATACTTCCGGTTTGACTTTCATTTAAATGACCCTCTCTAAGTACGAGTTATGGTTAAGGGAGGGCTGGTGTCTTCTCCAGGGATGATCCGGTGGAATTCACCTTGATTTTTTTCTTTCTTAGCTATACCTTAAGTTTTAGAAAAAATATCAATATCAAAAGGAGGATTTAGCAATGAAGCAAAAGTTTATTTTCCCTGCCATTCTTTTATTCTTGATTTTATTGTCGGTTAACCAATGGGCTGAGGATAAGTGCTCAAGCTTTTTGGTGACAAAAGGAGCCTCAAAAGACGGATCGGTCATGATTACTTATACCTGTGACGGGGAATTCCTTCCCCATCTTGAATATATTCCTGCTCAAGACCATGATCCCGGCTCAACCGCAGAAATCAGGGGAAGAGACGGCAAGATCAGGGGCGAGGTCAAACAGGTCTCCCATACTTATGCCGTTGTCGGCTTGATGAATGAGCACCAACTGGCTATCGGTGAGACCACATTCGGGGGCCGCAAGGAGCTGCGAAATCCGGACGGTCTCCTTCATTATTTCTTTTTAATGAAATTTGCCCTTCAGCGAGCCAAAACTGCCAGGGAAGCCATTAAAGTCATGGCTGAACTGGTCGAGGAATACGGGTATGCGAGTACAGGGGAATCCTTTTCCATTGCTGATCCCAAGGAAGCTTGGATCATGGAGATGATCGGTCCGGGACCGGGCGGAAAAGGAGCTCATTGGGTGGCACTGCGGATTCCAGACGGATACATTTCCGCCCATGCCAATATGTCCCGCATCGGGGAGTTCCCTTTAAACGATCCCGAAAATTGTATTTACTCCGCAAATGTTATCTCCTTTGCTGAGGAGAAAGGTTATTATAATAAAAAATCCAAAAAACCGTTCAGTTTCCGTTATGCCTACGATCCTCCAGAGCCCTCATCACTCAGGACTTGTGCTGCCCGCGTCTGGAGTATGTTTCGCCGAAGCGCACCATCTCAGAATTTTTCCCCAAATTTCCAGCGCGGCAAAAAGGGCACCAAGCCTTATCCCTTATGGATCAAGCCTGACCAGAAGCTTTCCTTGCAGGATGTGATGAATATCATGCGTGATCATTATGAGGGAACTGATTTTGACATGACCAAAGGGATAGATGCCGGGCCATTCGGATGCCCCATTCGCTGTCGAGATCTCACGTGGGAAGTGGATGGCGTCGAATACAGCTGGGAGCGTCCAATATCCACACAACAGACCGGATTTTCTTTCATTTCCCAGTCCCGGGGATGGCTTCCAAATGCCGTAGGCGGTGTCTACTGGTACGGCGTGGACGACACGTATACAACCTGTTATGTTCCCCTCTACTGCTGTATTCAAGATCTGCCCAAGCCATTCACTGTTGGGGATCTCCAAAAATTTTCGTGGGATTCAGCCTGGTGGGTATTTAATTTTGTGGCCAACTACGCCAACCTGAAGTATTCCTACATGGTTCAAGACATTCAAAAAGTCCAGGCAGCCCTGGAAGGTAAGTTCCTTTCTCTTCAGCCGGCGACTGAGAAAATAGCTCTCGAGTTATACAAAACAGACCCGAAGCTCATGGTTCAATATTTGACTAATTATTCAGTCTGCCAGGGAGAGCACGTGGTCAAACGCTGGATCGAACTGGGTGAATACATGTTGACAAAATACAACGACGGCTATGTCAAAGATGATAGAGGACGACCTCGCGGTATCGGCTATCCTTCGGAATGGCTTAAAGAAGTTTTAAAATCCAAGCCCCAACAGTTCAAGCTGCCTAAATGGGGCAAGGAAAAGAAATCGCGATAAAGTAATTTCGGTATTTCAATAGGTGATTATTTTTTCTTTTTCAATCCAATTTCTTTCTCAATATCCAGATTAATTTTCCCACCAGGACAATCAATAGAAGGAAGCCAGGGTTTGATATCCAGAACGGGTGTTTTGTTAAATGCGTCAATGCCTCTTACATGAAGGATATTTCCTTCAACCTTTTTAAGTTTTATTACGCTAAAACCGACAGAGTTTGGACGATTTGGAGATCTTGTGGCAAACAATCCAAAAGTATGTGAGCTGCTGGGTGGTCGAACTGGAGTATGCCAGCCTTTAGAAAGATGCATATGATAGATTACGATGATGTATTCATATTTCTCAAGATCCCGCAGTGCCTCCTGATATTCTGGATACACTTCAATAGTACCTTTATTTTCAGGCTGAAGGATTCCCTGCCTGGGAGATCCCGTTTGAGGCGTTAATTCAGTATGGAATATACCAATGGAGTGATAGACTATTTTCACAGGGTCCTGTTTTATTGGTTCTTCAGATTGGATTATTCTAGCCAATAATGGAATAGCGCATCCACTCAGGAGTAAGACGGCTAGGCTCAGATAAACCATTTGTTGAAATAGCCAGTGGTGATTCATTGTTTTGTTCTCCTTTTATAGGTTATATGACCTATTCTTAATAACATTTTTATATAATACAACATTTTATCAGCATTTTGACCAGGCTGTTTGAGTGCGATAAGCCCATTCAGGGATGTCAGTGGGTGATAATTTAGATAAAACCTGTTTAAAAAATCAAAAAATTGGATTAAATTCATTTTTTTGGATTAATTTAGCTCCCAGCTTTTATTACCACCATGCCAAAAACTAATCTAAATCTTTTATTTTCAAGAAATTACGTATATTTATTAAAAAAAATTAATTTGGCACCAAACTTGCTTATAATAATTAATGTGTATTGCATGATAATGGGGGCAAAAGTATTATCTTCAAAAAATAAAAATAAAGGAGGTGATAATCAAGCAGATACAAAATTCTTGGTTTACTGGTTAGAGTGTAAGAATGATAAAACTTACATTCTAGGGATGTTGGTCAGTTCAGCGATAAGTGCCTAAAGACACACGCTGAACAAAAAATTTTAATCCTTGTTCATCCGAAAACGGAATACAGGGATTAAAAGGAGGGGTAAGAATTGAGTAAATTTCGACCTTTATTTTTCGCTTTTCTTGGTGTGTTCCTTATCGGGGGAATGCTCCTAGCACAAGCTCCAACAGGAAGAATTATAGGGACTGTCTTAGATGATCAAGGAATTCCTCTTCCTGGCGTTACAATTGAAGCAACTAGCCCGAAATTGATGGGTGTATCTGCAGTATTGACCGATGAAAGTGGAGTCTATCGTATTTTTGCCTTACCACCAGGAGTATACCAGATCAAATATACTCTTCAAGCATTCAATACGATTATCAGGCAGGGTATTATTGTCACGTTAGAGCAGACTATAAGAGTTGATATCACCATGACTCCAGGCATCATAGAAGAACAAATCACTGTTTTGGGGCGGTCACCTTTAATCGATGTCAAGAGCACCTACAAAGGCATGGTTTTGAGTAGAGAGATGTTTCAGATGCTACCCAAGGGTAGAAACTTTGACACCTTGGTTACCGCCGTTCCAGGAGTTTCCAATGAACCCTGGGCTGGAGGGATATCAGTGGACGGGGCTTCCGGTGCTGAAAACATGTACTATATCGACGGTACAGATATTACCAATATGGTCTTAGGAACAAGAGGTCAAAGCGCTGCTTTTGAATTTGTTGAAGAGATTCAAATCAAAGCCAGCGGCTACCAGGCAGAGTATGGTGGCGCCTTAGGCGGTGTTGTCAGTGTGATCACCCGCTCTGGAGGAAATGAATTCCACGGTGAAATACTCGGTTACTACAGCGGCCCTAGTCTGACCGGCACGGAAAGAAACACTCTCCGTCAGAAGCCAGAGGACGTCAGCCAATCCGAGTATGTCAATTATGAGCACCTTATGGGAAAAGAAAGAGATCAGAGATACGAAGTTGGCTTCAGTCTTGGCGGCTACATATTGAAGGATAGACTGTGGTTCTTTGGTTCAGTGCTACCTGTATTCCGCAATATCACAAGACCTGTCGTCTTCCCGGGAGAGATTGATGCTGACGAGTATACACGGAAGTGGAAATATTATAATTTCCAGGGGAAGATAACAGCCCAACCCTTTGGAGGTTTACGCTTGAGCGCCAGTTTTGTTAACAACTTCAGCAAATACAAAGGCGACCTTGCACCTCGAACTGGGGGAAGCCCAGACACAGATTATTCAGCTTTTGGTTTTAGCTATCCCAACTGGTCTGCTGCCGCATCCGCTGATGTAACCCTAGGAACCAATTTCTTGGTTAGCTTCAGGGGCGGTTATTTCCATAGGAATCAAAACAAACAATTGGTTCTTGCTCCTACCCCGTGGCACAGGTTTCAGTCAGAGACAGGTACCTACCCTAACACCTCAAACGCGCAATTCAATACAGATGCGGATCCCACAAATGATATTCCTGAGGCGTATATAAAACCTGCTGGATGGCAGCCTTGGTCCAGAAACTCAGTTTATGAGTACAAAAAGCTTATCAGAGCCAAAGGATATGCCAATGCGGATTTCAATTATTTTGTAAATCTAGGCGGTGAACATTCATGGAAAGCTGGTGTCCAATGGGTTCGCCAGAAAGATGACGTTGATCGATCTAACTCTCAGCCAGTTGTCTACTTATCATGGGATATGGATAATATCCTGGGTGGAGTGAATATGGGCAGAGGGACATACGGCTACTATTCTGTCCGTGGAAATGATGCAACTGGTCCTTACGGCAGCTTTTATAATCCAGTTAGCACCCGCTGGGCGCTTTACCTACAAGATAGTTGGACTCCAGATTTTGCCGGCGGAAAGCTCACCATAAACGCTGGTGTTCGCACTGAGTACGAATATATCCCCAGCTATAGTCAAGAAGAAGGATTTAAGGATGTTAAACCCATTGAGTTCAAATTCCAGGACAAATTAGCCCCCAGAATTGGTTTTATTTACGATGTATTTGGTGATGCGACCACAAAGATCTTTGGCAGTTACGGATTGTATTTTGATGTCTTCAAGCTTTACATGGCTTCCGATGCCTATGGCGGATTCTTATGGAGTAGCGCCTATTACACCTTGGATACCTATGAATGGGATACGATCGGAGTCAACAACAACTATCCAGGAACATTCATGGGCGTAGTGAATTGGCGCCCCCCCAGTTTTGACAGCACGGATCCTGATTTGAAGCCCATGAGCCAGCAAGAAATCTCTTTCGGTGTGGAAAGGCAATTAGTGGAAAACCTGTCTGCTTCGGTTCGAGTTGTGAATAAGCATCTTCGCTATGCTATCGAAGATGTGGGTGTGTATATAGCCGGTTATGGAGAATCGTATTATACGACTAACCCAGGCTATGGCTATTCTCTACATGTGGGCACGGGAACCGGTAAATTTGATCCCTCTTTCCCTGTGACCCCCAAAGCCAAACGTGAATACTGGGCCGTTAATTTTGATCTGGATAAGCGCTTCAGCAACAACTGGCTAGGAGGCTTCTCCTATACCTGGAGCAGGCTGACAGGTAACTATGCTGGTCTGGCAAGCTCCGATGAATACGGAAGAGTCGGTCCCAATCTCGAAAGATACTTCGACCTTTGGAATCTGGCCTACACCAAAGACCTTGAGCCGCAGGACGGCCCCCTGAACACTGACAGAACCCACTTCTTTAAATTCTACGGCGCCTACTCTCTTCCTATGGGCTTAACTCTCGGCGGGGTTGTCAACGCCATGAGCGGAACTCCTATCACTGAGGAATGGATAGTTGGGGCTACTGGATATTATCCCTTTAATAGAGGGAATTTGGGACGGACACCCTTCGTGTGGTTTGTCAATGTTTACGCTGAATATAATTTGAATCTTGGTGGCAGATACAGACTCCAATTCAACCTCAACATAGATAATCTCTTAAATGTTGATACTGCTCGCCGCCAATGGTCTCGTCTAACACGGGGCGCAGTGGCAGTAACGAATGATGAATTGATTACAAAACAGTGGGATTTGCCGGCTGATTATCTGCGTGATCCTAGATATGGACAGTCGATGGAATTCTATCCGCCAATTTCAGCTAGAATAGGAGTCAAATTCATCTTCTGATACGAAGTCGAAGCAGAAGCTCGAAGCCCTCTTCCCGGCAAATCGGGAAGAGGGCTTTTTTTTCCTTTGTGAATTGATTTGACGAATTTCTCTTTATCGTGTAAATTTTCAATATCACTGATATGTCCAAGAAAAAAAGAAAGAAGAAAAGAAGATCATCACAGGTTCGTTCAATCGAAAAAACTCCTTCTCAAGAAATAAAAAAAGAAGAGAAAATTGCCAAGAAGCCCAAAAAAATCCTGATTTATCTCTTTCCTCTTTTATTTCTTTTAATGGTAGTGATTTTATTGTTTCTTTTTTTCATCCCCAAGGAGAGAGTTAAGAGGAATAGCCTTCTCAATGTTTTGCTTGTGACTTTAGATACAACTCGAGCTGATAGAATTGGCTGCTATGGTTATGAAAAGGCAAAAACTCCAAATTTGGATTCCTTAGCTTTAGGCGGAGTTAAGTTTTCAAACACGTATTGCCAGGTTCCTTTGACCTGCCCTTCTCATTGTTCGATCTTAACCGGGACATATCCCCTTTATCACCGAGTGCACAACAACGGCACCTATTATCTCAATCCTGAACTTTTAACTTTAGCCGAAATATTGAAAAGCAGGGGATTTAAAACAGCGGCTTTTGTCAGTTCCTTTACTGTTGACTCACGTTTTGGACTTGACCAAGGTTTTGATTTTTATGATGACAAATTTGCAGAAGAGGAGGTTTTCAAAGCTCTAAAATCTGAAAAAAAAGCTGATAAAGTTTTTGCTTCCTTTTCCGATTGGCTGGATAAAAACGCATCTGACCAAATCTTCTGTTGGGTTCATTTTTTCGATCCTCATCTTCCCTATGATCCCCCTTCCCCTTTTAAAGAAGAATTTTTAGACAGCCCTTATGACGGAGAGATAGCCTATATGGATTATTATGTTGGTAAAACCATTGAAAAATTAAGAGAAAAAGATATCCTCGATAAAACATTGGTCATTCTAGTCGGAGATCATGGAGAAGCTTTCGGAGAAAAAGAGGTCGGTGGCCATGGCGTTTTTCTTTATGATGTAACCATGAAAGTTCCTCTTGTATTTTATGCTGAGAATCATTTTCCCCCAGGGAAGGTTGTAAAAGCAAGAGTAAGGCTCATAGATCTTATGCCTTCTATCCTAGACATGCTTAACATTCCAATAAATAAAGAAATTCAAGGGATAAGCCTCTTGCCTTACATCGAAGGGAGGAGAAAAGAAAATCTCAGTTCTTATGTTGAAACCTATTATCCAAAAGAGAATTATGGCTGGTCTGAGTTGATTGGTTTGATTGATGGTGACTGGAAATATATTCGGGCTCCAAAGGAAGAATTATATAATTTGAAAAAAGATCCTGAAGAGAAGATAAATGTATTCCAGAGAGAGAGAAAAGTGGCTTCAGAGAAGAAAGATAAATTAAAAGAAATGATGAAAAATTATTCTTCAGAGATCAGGACAGAAAAGAGAGAGATGACCGCTGAAGAGAAGGAGAGATTGAGATCTCTGGGTTATGTTGACCTTGCTGAGGATATTTCAAACGGGCAATTGCCTGACCCAAAAGACAGGATGGATGAGCTTAAGATGGTTCATCAGGCTGAAATATATGAATTTCAGGGAAATTACCAAGAGGCCACAAAAATTTTTGAAAAATTTCTCTCCATAAGGTCTACAACTCCTTCAAGTTATGTCAATTTAGCACTTATGTATGCCAAAGCGAAAAAGTTTGATGAGGCTATTCAAGTTTTAGAAAAGGGAATACAGAAAATTCCTGATTCTGAAATTCTTCTATCAAGATTAGGTCACACTTACCTGGTATTGGGAAGATCGAAGAAGGCCTTAGAATCAATGCAAGCTGTGTTGAAGGTTAATCCTCGATATTTTGATGCGCTTCTTGCTTCAGCTTGGATACTGGGAATTATGGGGAAAAAAGAAGAGGCCTTAAGTTATTATAAAAAAGCCTTAGAAATTGAGCCAGAAAATAAATTTCTCAGAATGAACTATGCGATCAATCTAGCCACGTCTGGAATGTTCCACGAAGCTATAGAGTTTTATAACAATCTAAAAATAGAGTATCCTGATGATTACCAGATCTATCAGAATCTCGGAATCACTTATGGCAATTTGGGGGACCTGGATAAGTCTGTTGAAAATTTAGAGAGAGCCATAAGCATTCATCCCACACCTTTCTCCTATTTAAACTTAGCTGTCGCTTTAAGGAAGAAAGGAGAATTAAGAGAGGCCATTCATTATCTAAAATTATACCTGGAAAATGCTCAAGGAGAGGATGAAGCAAGAGTGAGGGAAGTTCGAAAAGAGCTCATCACCTGGGAAATGATGCTAAAAAAATAGGATAGGTAACATGATGATGTTGTGCATCTCCAAGGGGTATCTATTTTTTGATAGATTTACACACGAAAAAAAACTAACTAGAGTAAGAAAAAGAAAGGAGGCTAAAAAAGTACTTGCATTGCATCATTATAGAAGAAGATTTGATTATTTCTTTATTTTTTCTAAGTAATCAATCATATTTTCAACTGTGGGTGCTTCTGGAGATTCGGGATCAAGTTCTAAAAATTTATTTAAATTCAGCTTGGCTTTCTCATAATCGCCTTTGTTTAGATAGGCATAGCCCAATTTTAAGTAAGGTAGTCCCCAATCAGACTTAATCTGGGTGGATAATTCAAAATAGTAAATCGCTTCATCTATTCTTTGATTTGAGAAATAGATTTCGCCGACATTGTAGGCTAAAATTTCATTTTCAGGGTATGATTCTATGGATAGTTTGAAATAGTCTTGTGCTGTTTCAAAATCCTCTTTTCTCATATAACATTCCCCGATGCGAGCAAGAGCTTTGGCAGTCATTTCCATTCCCATTAATTCGTCTTTTTTGGCTTGTTCCAGAGCTTTATTATATTCCTCTAAGGCTTGTTCAAGTTCTCCTTTTTCTCTATAACAATCACCGATACTGATAAAAGCTTGATAGACGTTGGGATTTATTTCAAGAAATTGCTTTAAGAGAGCAATAGCCTCATCGTATTTTTTCTCAGTGAAGAGTTGATTCGTTTTTTCAAGAAAACCTAAAGATGATTCATCTTCAATCATGGCTTGATCGGATCGTGTCGTTTTCTTTAGGATTAAAGTGATTTTTGGGTTTATTTCTAACTGATGGATATAAACATCTTTATAAACAGAAATATAACCTTCGGCTGAAGCAGTCACTCTCCATGTCCCTGTTCCAAGGCCCATAATAGCCCATTCACCTTTTTTATTAACAGTTATCTCTCGCATTACTTGCGCATCTTCTAGAAACTCGATAACAATCTTGGCGGATTTTATTCCATTACCTTGTTCATCTTTAACCACTCCTGAGATTCTTGCTGTTCCCCTTCCTGCCTGGGCAAGAATAAAACTTGCGAAACAGAGCACAATGACAATGAATAATGATAGTTTGAAGAAGCTTTTTATCCTCATTCTGTATCTCCTTCTGGATTGCTATTTTCAGCCATAGGAATATTGTTTTACTTTTTTAGCTGATAAATAGCTATTAAATCCCATCAGACAGAAAATTTTATTTTTTTCCTTACCCGGCTTTCGTCCGTTTTATTTTCTAGCTCAACAGTCAGAGAGTAATTTCCGGGCTCAAGCTTTGCAGAAACTTCTATTATATAATCTTTCCCGATAATATCTTTTAAGTTTTTTTCTACTAAAGAGATGGGATATTTTTTTTTATGTGCCCATACTTTTTTTTGAGAGGAATCAAAAATTTCCGCAGATAGCCCTAAGGCTGTTTTTAATTGATTTTCCTCTTGTACAAACCAGATGTTCTTATAAGGAATCTCTATTTGAATAATCACCTTACCTTCTTCAACTTTTTCTATATTTAAATCGAAATCAAAAATCGGTTCTTTACCCTTCGTCGCTATTTCTGATTTTCTTTGCTTTTGAGCTTTATTAATTTCAGATATTTGTTGCGCACCAAGCGGTTCTAATTTATAGTTGCCGTTCCATGCGTAATCAATAAAAACGATAGGGAAAAAACCGTAATACCATATTTCCATTGGTTTCCCATAAAAAGCGTATCCTCTCGGATATTGTTCTCTTTGATCAGGAGGCCCGATCAGAATGTAAATTCTCCCTCTATCTTGGAGCCAACCCGGGGTTCCTCCCTCTCTAAAGAGTCTGTTTGCCTCTTCAATTCTGGCAAAATATTTTTCTTTAAACTCATTCTCTTCTGTATAAGGATCAGGATCTCTCTTTTTCCAGAATTCTTCAATGAAATTTTCTCTATCTGAAGGGGGAAGGTTAAGAAATGTTTTTCGCTCTTGTTTAGTGATGATATATCTCACGTTAGATAGAAATTCCTTGCTTTCCAAATCTAAAAGCATTTCTAATCTATAAGATGCGCATGATTCAATGAATAGGGAGCAGAGGAAAAATAGCAGGCAGTAAGCAGTATATCGGAGAAAGAAAGAAAAAAAATTATCTGTATGACAAACTGATTTTTTCACCTTTTTTCCTTTATTGATTGCACTAGATTCTTTAATTTCTCTTGTTTAGGGTTGAGTTCCAAAGATTTTTCCCAAGCAATCAAAGCCTCTTCTTTGTTACCCACTTTATAATAACACTCTCCGATGGAATTAAGAACTTGGAGATTAGTCCCGTAATAAGAAAGATAGTCTTTATAATAAGAAATGGCCTGCTCAAATTGGCCCAAGGCCTGGCAAGATTGCCCTAAAACGACCAAAAATTTATGTTTATTTTCATTCTGTAAAAATGGAATAGCCGTCTGTTTTACTTTTTGATATTCCTTCGCTATAAAAAGTGCCCGGCAAAAATCAAGGGCAAATTTAACTGAATTTGGGTTCTTTCGATACGCTTTTTCCAACAAAGATCTAGCATTTTGAATATCTTTTTTGTTTAAAAACTGAGTCCCTAAAATATTTAGATATACAGGATCATCAGAGGCTGGCATGGGTACAGAGAGAATCCATGGCCTCGGCAAATAGGCAAGCGCAGTAATGTAAAAATGGCTTTGTTCAAAAAGGATTTCCTGCTTATCTTTATCAAAAAGAGCAACTCTAATTATGTAGTTGGCAGGGGAAAGATTCTCTAAAGAAAATTCTTCAAAAAAATTAATTTTATCAGTGTATTCTTTTATGTTTTTAACCATCGCATGAATTTTTTCTTTTTCTTTGAATATGGAGTATTCCAAAAAGCCATTTTCATTAAGCTCCTTATCTAAACCAAGAATTTGAAAGAAGAGATAAAGCTTGGAGTTATGAGAAAAATCATTGCGAGGTGACGGGACAAATTGGATGTCATCTATCAGAAAGGGTTTGTTTTTTCCTGCGTATTTTGAGTTTTTAACCATCCTGTTTGCTAATAACAGATAACTCATTTGAAGAGACAAAGCTTTTGGGATTGCAATATCTTTCTCTACCGAAGTAAATTCTTTAGAAACAGTGTTTTTTAGAAGAACATTGAATTTGTAATGTCCTGCTGCGAGAGGAAATATATCCTGATAACTGAATAATTTTGTTTTTATCTTATCTAACTCCTCCTCATTGAATTCAATGGGAATTGTCTTTTCATATTGGTAGATTGAATTTCCCTTCAGGTCAGAGATTTTCCCGTTGATTTTTAAGGTGGTATAAAACTTTTTTTCAATCTGTGCAAGGGAAAGTTTCTTTGGTTCAACGAGATAATGGACAAAGAAAATTCCAGATTTATCTTTAATGACATCGACATAAGAATCATTATCTATATAGTTGGCTGTGTATTCCACTTCGACAATATCTTTGTATTTGAGTAATTTTTCAGCATATATATCTTTTACTTTTTTGTGCGGAGCAGAAGGGATTTTGCCTGAGATGAGAATCTCCGAGGCAATGGAAGGGGAGAGAGTGTGTATTGTCTCCCCGGGAATCAAAGAGAGGGAAACGCTGGCAATATTGGGTTCGATCTGAAGAAGCTCGTTATAGGCGGCAATATAATTTGTTGGGTCTCCCTTGTAGTGAATCAATAAATGCTGAGGACCATATTTCACGGGGCTGTATAACTCAAACTCGCCTATCCCGTCCCTTTTAAAAAAAACGACACTAAATGCGTTGGGAAGCCCATATTCGATCATGCCCTCATAGAACCATATTATGACAGGATAGACTTCAGTGATGTTTTCATGCCGCTCAATATAGGATGCTTCACCCAAGGTGATATAAATTCTGCCCATGTCTGATCTCCAGCCGGGTCCAGGTGATTCCTTTCCAAACCGTTGGTTAGCGAAAGTGATGCGACGGTAATGCTCTTTTTTAAATTCGTTTTCAACAGTGCGGGGATTAGGATCTCTTTGTTTCCAGAAAGCCTCGATGAATATATTTTTTTCTCTATCTGATTCAAGCTGGAGAAAAACCTTTTTTTCTTTGGGTGTTATGATATAGACAACCTCTTCTTCCAGCCATTTCCTGTAACTTTCAGGGAGTTCTTTGGCTTCTCTTTTAGAAGCCAAAATATCTACAGCACTAAAAAGGAAAAGGGCAAGGATAGAATAGAAGAAGATTTTCCCTTTCATCGAATATTATTATTATAGATTTTAATCCTGATTAAATCAAGATAAGTGGACTCCTCTGATCCATCTGGAACTTTCCTTGAGAAAAGAATAGGAAAATATTTTTTATAGAGAAACATAACGATTTTATTTCTTGATGGCTTTAAGTATGGCTTTTTTGAATTTAGGATTAATTTTAACCCCATTGGCCTCTGCATGATTCAGGCAGTCCAGGGCCTTTTGATACTGCTTTGCCAGATAATACAAATTGGCAAGATTATTGTATGCATCTCCGTGTCCGGAATCTATTTTTATTGCTAAAAGATACTGCTTCTGCGATTCCTCAAATTTCTTCAATTTAAACAAGATATTCCCATGTATAAAAAAATAATTCCCTGGAATTTCGTCAGTGCTAAACACGGGCTCTGTTAATCTGCTATTTATGATGCTGATTTCATTTTCTAATGAGGAAATTGCCTGTTCGTATTTTGTTTTATCTTCCTCGCTTTTAGCAGCGGACAATGGGCCTTTATAACTTTGGAGCCTGGATTTTGCATCATCTTTTTGTTTTCTGAGCTTGCTCTGGTATTCCTCGTAGGC
>CAYTBG010000009.1:41489-43991 GCA_964435925.1 uncultured Eubacteriales bacterium
TGGATTTTGCATCATCTTTTTGTTTTCTGAGCTTGCTCTGGTATTCCTCGTAGGCAAAGGCAAACATCTTGTTCATAAATTCAAAATTGGCCTTGGCCTCTTCGATATGCTTCAAAGCCTGGTTGCTGTCTTCTTTTCTTAAAAGAATCATGGATAGAAAGAAGTGCGCATTATGGTGCTTAGGGAATATCTCCAAACATTTTTTCATTTCTTTTTCTGCCTTTTTGTAATTTCCTCGAGAATAATATCGCTTCCCTTTTTCAAAATTCTTGATGGAAATTTTATATTTCTCATAAAGCTTTTTTTCATCCATATAAAAATCTTTCTGGGCAAAGCTAACGCGACCGGCTAAAAGAAAAATGAATACAATCAAAGTGACATAAATTCGCTTTTTAAAGAATCCGCGGTTTTCTATCATCTTCTTTCCCTCTATATTCATTTTATTATAAACACTACTGTTCTGTCCATACTGTGTGATTGAGCTTGTCTATGAGCTGTGAATAAGGCCGCATTGAAAACAGGAATAATCTGGTGAGCTTGACAGAACCGTCTGTTCGTCGGAAAGGGGCAGTCTATTAAATGCATTTATGATACAAATGTTTTTTTGGGAAATCTTGAATGGACTTAAAGATTCTTCTCTTTTACCTCAAAATCAATGGTTTTCTTTAACGAACTTCCGGTCGCCTTATCCTCGATGTCCACATGAAGTGTGTAGGTTCCTGCTTCTAGATCACGCCGTTCTCTCCTCTCTCCTTCTTCAGATTTGATCATAACCGGCTTTTCCAGCGGTAAGGGCTGGCTGACAATAGGAGATTCGTAGTGGGCTGTTAGATAACGGATAATTTTTTCTTCCCCTTTGGTGATTTCAAAGTTGACGTCAATATTGTATTTTCCTCCTTCTTCAGGGGTTGCTCCAAAGATGAAGAAGAAGATGTCCAAGTTGTCGCCGATAGAGAAGAGATTCTCGATTTTGGGAGTAATTTGAAGAACAGAATAGATGAAAAACTCTTTTTGAACTGAGACTGTCGTCTGAGGAGAGGGCATTCTCTTGATTGCTGAGACAAAAAATATGGGAGTTGTCATGAGTTCCTCTGGGGCGGCCATATTAGGGATCGAAAACTCGAAGTACTGAGTGCCAATTTTTCCCAAATCTAAAGAAGCAATGGCCATGGAGAGGAGATAATTGCCGGGAGGGACAGGATAGCCGGTCGAGTAGATTTCTTCCTTGTCGGGCTGGTAGGATTCGCCTTCAACCTCGAGTTTAAGAGGGATATAGACTTCTCTGACGACTTCTATTGGCGTATCGTCTTCCAGACGGTTAAATTGGAGAAAAACGTGTCCGCTAGCACGAAAGCGGCTTGGAAGGGCTTCGGTTGGAAAAGGTTTTTCTGTCTTTTCCTTTTCAGGTTTTTTTTCTTCCGCCATAATAGGGAAAAAACCGAGATCGGCATTTTTGACTTTAAAATAGAAGACACAGTGAAGGTTTTGTTGAGATGGAAGGTAAGTATGCCATATGATAGAGAAGGGAATATCCAGGCGAGCTTCACGCGTTTTTATCCCTTCTTCGAAGAAAGATTTGACTTTATCAGGAATAATGATGACGTCAGGTTTTTCTTCTTTTTTCTTTTTTTGAAAAGCAAGGCAAGGGGACGACAGAAAATGCAGGATAAAAAAAAGGATAAGCACAGGAACGATAAAATGTTTCACTCTTATTTTTCCTCCTCTTCTGAACCTTGCAAGTTCAAAGGATAAATTCTTGGTTGGTCATCGAATCGTGATTCTTTGATTAATGATTTTCATTATGAATGAACTGTTAATATAACAAAACGATATATTTTTTTCTACATGTATTTCCTATTGCGAGCATCCTTTTTTTCCTCAAGAAATAAGTACTACAGTTCAGGCTGGGTGGGCTGAAAAAGATTAACATTGACTATTTTTGCTTATATAAATTTTAATCGCATCAAGGTAAAAGAGAAGCAGGGGAAAAAGTTCTAATTCCCAATTTTTAGGTAATTTCTTCTTACCGAATGCAATATCTATTTATTCAAATGACCACAGAGGCAAGATGCGCAAGAGAGGAACAGACTCTTTATCGATTCCGATCATCGAGGAGAAACGCTTTCCCCTCCTGAGGCTGAGCAGAAATGATCAGAAAAGCCCGTAGGGCAAAGGAATGGAATTTAAACCGTATTATAATGCGTACGCAAAAATTCAGGCTTTTGCCTTATGGGATGAAAAATATGAAGGTTCGAATTAGTGGCACTGGCGGAGAGGGTGGGATTCGAACCCACGGTTCCGACATTAATCGGAACAATCGCTTAGCAGGCGACCCTGATCAACCACTCCAGCACCTCTCCGCGGTACTCTTGATGGCTATGCTATTCTATCATTTTTTAGGTTGTAATCAAAATTAATCAGCAAGCAACTACTATTTTTTGGTATTCAGTACGCGCTTGATAAATCAAGTATCTACATAGAAAAACATAAGGTGGGCTTGAT
>CAYTBG010000010.1:0-43342 GCA_964435925.1 uncultured Eubacteriales bacterium
TGGAGCTGGATGAAGCCCTTAGGATTGCCTTACAAGTAGCCCAAGGTTTGCAGATCGCCCATAAGAAAGGAGTCGTCCACAGGGACATCAAAAGTGCCAACATTATGGTCACAGAGGACAACCAGGCGAAGATCATGGATTTTGGATTGGCCAGGATGACTGGGACAACGCTGTTGACACAAGAAGGGGCGGCCATGGGAACGATCGCCTATATGTCCCCCGAGCAGGCAAGGGGGAAAGAAGTCGATCAACGAACGGATATCTGGTCATTTGGCGTGGTGCTTTATGAGATGCTCACTGGTGAACTGCCTTTTAAGGGAGAGCATGAGCAGGCCGTTGTGTATTCCATCAGGAAGGATAAACCTAGGCCTATCACAGAGGTTAACGCTGAGATCCCCCTATCCATAGAGCAGGTTGTGGACAAGGCTTTAGAGAAGGATGCGGACAAAAGATATCAACAGGTCGATGAGCTGTTGGATGATCTGAAATCTATTTCGGCAGGAATCGTTCCGGAAGAGATCAAAACGAGACTGAGGAAGGCGAAACTGCTCAGGAGGAAGAGGGCTATTCTTTATGCAGGTGCAGTAGGATTGGTGATTGTTATAGCTGTGCTGGCTCTGACTCTTTTCACTGGCCGTGCAGAAGCGATCGATTCCATTGCGGTACTCCCGCTCGAGAACCTCACAGGCGATACAGAGAAGGAGTTCTTTGTAGATGTTGCGACCGAGGAATTGATCGGTAAGTTGGGCCAGATAAGCGGGCTTCGGCGGGTTATTTCCCGAACGTCAGTCATGAAATTCAAAGATACAGATAAAACCCTGTCAGAGATCGCACGGGAGTTGAATGTGGATGTTGTAGTAGAAGGATCAGTGCAGCAGGCAGGCGACAGAGTCCGTATTCAAGTGCGGTTGATAGACGCCCTTCCTGAGGAGCAGAATCTGTGGGGGCAGACATATGAAAGGGCCATGTCTGACGTTCTGGTGATGTACGGCGAAATGGCACGCGCCATTGCCGAAAACATCCAGGTCAAATTGACCGCCAATGAAACAACACGTTTTGCCGACGTCCGCCAGGTAAACCCCGAAGCATACGACGCTCTCCTCATGGGCATGCAGAAGGAGAGCCTACTCACGCCGCAGGCTTACGACATTGCGCTCGAGTACTACGAGCTGGCGCTCGAGAAAGACCCGAATTACGCCGCCGCCCATTTGGCTGTGGCCTATGTCTGGCTGATGCGCAACCAGTTTGGGTACACGGCGCCGCGTGAGGCGGGTCCGAAGGCAAAGGCGGCCGTTCTGAAGGCCTTGGAATTGGATAGCACACTCGCGGACGGGCATGGGTTGTTGGCTTGCGTTAACTTCCTTTATGAATGGGACTGGGCTGGCGCCGAAGCAGAGTGGAAGAGGGCCATCGAGCTCAATCCCAACTATGTGGACTCAGTTTACGCGCATTTCCTGTGGGTCATGAAACGCCCGGAGGAAGCGATGGCGCAGATGGAGCGAGCCCTGCAATTAGACCCGCTTAACGAGCTTGTCCATATCCATCATGGATTTATTTTGCTGTCGGCAGGCCGGTATGATGAGGCCATTGTACAGATGCGCAAGCTGCTCAGAACATCTCCACAGCATCCGATGGCACACGGTGGGCTCTCAGTATCGTTCTGGCAAAAGGCCATGTATGAAGAGTCTCTGGCAGAAATGAAAGCGTACTACTCCTACATGGGGGATCTTGAGGTCGAAGAGGCCTTGACGCAGGGGTATGCGCAATCGGGCTATCGGGGTGCTATGAGGCGCGCGGCGGATTTAATGGCAGCGCGCACTAGCAAGACCTATGTGGTCTCTGTGGACCTTGCGTGTCTGTATGCGATAGCCGGGGAAAATGACCAAGCCCTCGAATGGCTCGAGAAAGGTCTCGAGGTGCGCGATCCGGTCATGCCCTATGTCGATGCATACGTGGAGTTCGCGCCCTTACGCAACACCCCACGCTTCCAGGACCTACTGCGCAAGATGAACCTTCCGGTGGATGAGAAGGAATAGCAACAGGAGAAATTCCTCAACCTCTGGATAGACGCTGATCCTGGTATTGTTGAGATGGAGGATGCGAAGAAGAGGCTGGCTGGGCTGCAATAATAGACTTAAGCCCTGGCTTTCCGATTCTGAAAAAGGCAGCGGAGCGGAATCACGCATAGCGAAAAAGGGCGACTGTTATTAAGGAAACTTTTCACCGAATGTATTTTATATGAAAAGCAGTTCATTTTGTTTTAAAAGGCAAAAAGTGGACACTATATGGACACTCGGGGACTCTGAGGCCCATCAAGAAACTAACGCAACTCCTTCATTATCAAAGAATTAATGGCAATCGGCAAGAAGTCGCCCGCTTGGATAGCAGTCAAGAGGTCGGGGGTTCAAATCCCCTCAGCTCCACCATCTTAAAATCAGCTTTCCCCCTGATATTTAAGCTTTTTCCTTGTTTTGTATTTTTAGCCTGAGTCACTTAAACTGAGTCATTTTGGGTCAATTTGTCCACACCGTGTCCACACGGATTTTTAGGATGAAGTCTATTCTTATCTCTTGATCATCTTCCCTTATTAGTCCAACGTGATAGACACTAAAAAGCATAGTAAAGATTCATTTTCTGTTTTTTAAGCTTGACTTCAACTGAGAAGAAAGATTATTAATTAACAAGGAAAATTAAGTATGGAAATTGGCTGCTGGATTCGCTGAACGTCCAGATCATTACCGTGGATAAAGGCATAAGCTTTCTAGGATAATGTAATGACGCGATACTTGGCTTTGAAAGAAACCTGAAAGCAGCGTCTTTTTTTTGGAGGTTTAAATGAATAAATACAAAATTAAAGCTTTTACCTTAGGGATTATGTTTGCTTTTCTGTTTGGTGTTTTTGTTCCTTTTCTAAAAAGTAGCGCTGTGGGAGAGATAGAGATTTTAGTTAATGATAGGAAGTTAGCTGGAATTAAGGAATTTAATTACAAAGTCTATAAAAGAGGCCCTGTTGCTGTTCTAAAGAGGACGGCTTCAACAACCGCCTCACTAATCACAGAGGGGACAATAGTGGTCGATTTTAATTCGGCGTTGCTCAATACATACCAGAATCGCAACGAAAAATTTCAAATAAAAATGTCTATCCTCGTGGAGGGTTCTCGACAAGGAGACAAGAAATTAAAACAGTTTACCTTTGATGAGTGCTATATCAAAAGCCGGGAGTTCACATATGATACACAGGGAAGTGTTATAACCACGTATGCTTTCACAGCAGTGCGTGTGCGTGAAAGCGGTTGAGCGAGGGATCTCGAACCCCCAACCTCTGGATTTGAGTCCTGCCTGAGAAATTGATTTTCCCCTGGTAAATCCTCATTTTGCTTTAAGCATCCATACGCAGACGTAGGCGATTTTAGTCAAATCTGGTGACAATTTGCTGACAAGGGGATAAGTCTATATTTGATTTGACACTCCTCTCATTAATTATTATTCTATAGCCAAGTAAACAGCGGGAACAATGGGAATAAAGTGCCCTAAATGTCAGTTTAACAATCCTGATGATACTGTTTATTGCGGTAAGTGTGCCACACCTCTAAAATCCCCTGAAGAAATCTCTGGAACAAAGACCCTAATAACCCCTACGGAAAGGTTGCAAAAGGGGAGCACTGTAGCAGGAAGATACCAGATCCTTGAAGAGCTTGGAAGAGGGGGAATGGGCGTTGTCTATAAAGCCAAGGATACCAAACTCAAGCGCACTGTTGCCCTCAAGTTTCTTCCGCCTGAATTAACGCACATCTCAGAGATCAAAGAGCGATTCATGCGCGAGGCACAGGCTGCTGCGGCACTGGATCATCCCAACATATGCACTGTCTATGAATTTGATGAGGCTGAGGAGAAAACTTTCATTTCCATGGCCTATATTGAAGGCCAGAGTTTAAAGAAGACGATTGAATCGGGCCCACTTGAGCTGGATGAAGGCCTTAGGATTGCCACCCAGGTAGCTGAGGGTTTGCAGGAGGCTCATAATAGGGGAGTTGTTCACAGGGACATCAAGAGCGCCAACATCATGGTGACTGAGAAAGGCCAGTCGAAGGTCATGGATTTTGGACTGGCCAGGATTGCAGGGGGGACTCTGGTGACCAAAGAAGGGGCGACAATGGGGACGATTGCCTACATGTCTCCTGAGCAAGCTCGAGGAGAAGAGGTTGATAATCGTACCGATATCTGGTCATTGGGTGTAGTTCTGTATGAGATGTTCGGCGGCCAATTGCCTTTCAAGGGGGAGCATGATCAGGCTGTTGTGTATTCCATCTTGAAGGAGAAACCAAAGCCAGTCACGGATTTGCGCTCGGAAATTCCAATGGCCATAGGGCAAGTAGTGGACAAGGCTCTTGAGAAAGATCCAGATAATAGATACCAGGAAATAGAGGAGCTGGTTGATGATTTGAAATCCATATCAGAAGGAATAGTGCCAGAAGAGATTAAAGTTAGGCTGAGGAAAGCAAAGCTGCTTAAGAGGAAGAGAGCCATCCTATACGCAGGCATAGCAGGTCTCTTCATCGTAATGACTGTGATAGCTCTAAATCTTTTCACCGGACGTGCAGAAGCGATTGATTCGATTGCTGTCCTGCCGCTTGAGAACCTCACGGGTGATGCTGGACAGGAGTATTTTGTGGATGGGGTGACCGATGAGTTGATCGGGGAGTTGGGCCAGATCAGTGCATTGCGGGTGATTTCACGACAGTCAGTGATGCGGTACAAGGAATCAGATAAGCCCTTGTCTGAGATTGCACGGGAGTTGAACGTAGATGCTATAGTGGAGGGGACGGTGCATCAGCTCGGCGAAAGCGTGCGCATCAGGGTGCAGTTGATCGATGCGCTCCCTGAGGAAAAGAACCTTTGGGGACAGACTTACGAGCGGGCCAAGACCGATGTATTGATGATGTACAGCGAAGTAACCCGCGCCATTGCAGACAAGATCCAAGTAAAACTTACGACCCAAGAAGAAACGCGCCTTGCCAGTGCCCGCCAGGTCAATCCCGAGGCCTACGAGGCCTATCTCAAGGGTCAGTTCCACTGGGGGAAATTCACTCTAGGGGATATGGAAATGGCGATGAAGTATTATGAGTTAGCCCTGAAAGAAGATCCGAACTTCGCTCTGGCCTATGCGGGTATAGCCCTGATCTGGGGAGGACGCGCACAATTTGGGCTCCTGCCACCCCGCGAGGCAACACCAAAAGCGAAGGCGGCGGCGGAGAAAGCCGTGGAGTTGGACAACACGCTGGCAGAAGTTCATTTTGTGTTAGCTGCGATTAGAACTTGGTTGGAATGGGATTGGGAAGGGGCGGAAATCGCGTTCCAACGGGCCATCGAGCTCAATCCTAACTATCCGGATGCGCGCGTGTATTACTCGAATTTGTTGTGCTATATGGGACGTCCGGAGGAAGCCCTTGCGCAGGCTGAGCGAGCCGTGGAATTAGACCCGCTCAATTCCTTGTATCAGGGGATTTGTGGAACCACCTTGGTATACCTGCGCCGTTATGACGACGCCATCGCGCGGTTCCGAAACGTGCTCAGAACGTCACCAAATGACCAAGTGGGGAATGATGGACTCTGGCAATCATTCCACATGAAGGGAATGTATGAGGAGGCTCTGGCGGCAGCAAAGGCTTTGTATACCGGGATAGGCCATGCTGAGATCGGTGAAGTCATGGAGCGTGGCTATAAGGAAGATGGCTACTCAGGAGCTATGAGCCTCGCAGCTGAGACACTCGAAGAGATCTCGCGTGAAGCCTTTATTGGGCCCTATTTAATTTTTATATTGTATGCCTCTGCCGGGAAGAAAGAGCAAACCCTTGAATGGCTGGAGAGAGGCTATGAGATAAAAGATCCCAACATGCCTTATATAAACGATCCGCGCTTTGACTTCCTGCGGGACGAGCCACGCTTCCAAGACCTGCTGCGCAAGATGAACCTTCCAGAGCTGGAATAACCAACAGATTCGACAGAAAAGCTGTAAAGCCAAAACCATCGAATATTACGAGAAATTCCTCGACCACTGGAAGGATGCCGACGCTGGCATAGCTGAAGTTGAGGATGCTGAGAACAGGCTGGCTGGGCTGAAGAGCCAGTAATATACTTGCGGGATAATGAGCCTACCTATTTATATCAATTACCTATGTAACTGATATAATTTCTGAATTTGAAACATGATTTTATTATTTCTTAGTGTATAAATGAACTCCGCAAAAGTTCTAAGATTGGGTATGTTAGCGCTGCCACTCCTTATTTCATTGTTTCCCCCTGTTTTTCCACCGATTTAAACATTGCCATATTCTCACCGTTGGGCAAAAGTAGGCAATTTTAGAGGCTCGTTGACCTTATCTTTTTTCGTGTGATATATTCACCTGCGGATATCAGCGGTTTGAAATCGTCTAATATTGAGAGGGATTCATGGTAAGACAAAAAAGAAAATTCTTATCGAGCCATAAGTATGGTTTTGTTCTAGCTGCGGCTGCGTTGGTTGTCTGGTCTGCATGTTGCGATATCGCACGTGATCGGGGCACCATAACATTGGTCGTCGCCGGCCAAGCCCTTATCAAGATCGATCCCAGGCAGTCGTGGGACAAGCCATTTGGTTCAATACGTCCGATTATTCAATCGGCCGACGTCGGATTCACAAACTTTGAGATGGCCGTAAACGGTCAAGATAACCAATGCAATGTTCCTCAGGATTACGTGCTGGTTCTCGGAGAGCCACGGATCAGCAGACAGGATCGCCCCGGCAACACGAGCAACCCGCACGCTGTTCAAGCTTCTGTGATGGAATTTTTGTCCTCTATGGGCTTCAACCTGATGTCACTTGCGAATAATCATACATGGGACCTTGGCGAGTGTGCGGTGGAGGCGACTCGAGCAGCGGCGGAACTTTACGGCGTTACCTATGCCGGCGCGGGAGGAAGCGTGGAAGAAGCCGTCGCACCGGCATATCTCAAAGTCCGTAGGACCACGATTGCGCTGGTTGCCGCCACAACCAGCCATGACGAGAGAGACCTGCTTATGGGTGAAGTGAACGGAGTTTGGACAGGGCACCAGGACGATTGGGACCGGAATATAGCCGCTGTCGAGGAAGCGTCGCGCCATGCCGATGTCGTCATCTTTTATCAGCACTTTCAGATCGACGTTGATGAATTTGCCGGTCTGGGAGATGGAGAGTCAACCGAGGACGGGCACATTAGAGTCGATGATGTGAAAAAGTGGCAGGAAGACTTCGCTAAAGCTGTCATCGACGCCGGAGCATCTGTCTACATCGGACACGGCCACAGAGGATTCGACGGTATCGAGATATACAAGGGTTGCCCCCTCCTGCGGCAGCTCGGAGGATTCGCATACCAGGGGCTAAATCCCAGTATCGGTAACTATGATGCCCATTTTGCCTGGTGGGGATTACTGGCGAACATGACCATCCGCGGCGGATCTATTCAATCCATTCAGATGATCCCTTTGGATATCGACGAAGGCGGTGAGTATGTCGGTGCCTACAGTACTGAAGAGTTTCTAACCAGGCGTGGGTTTGCAGATGTTGCTACAGGAACGCTTGCCACAGAAATTCTCAAAAGGTTTCGGACGCTGTCTGAGAAATACGGAACCGAAGTCCAGATTAAGGGGAAACGCACCTTCATCGACCTCAGCAATACTGATTGACTCCCTTTTTTCCCTCGATAATCGCTTCTCCATATCTTTATTACATTCCAAAATTGATTCTAAACTTCATACTGATTCTGTTCTTGACAGTGAAGAAAAATCCATGATATGAGTTGATTCTGATTAATGTTCAAAAAATTCCCCTAAAAAAGGAGATTTCACATGAAGAAATTCTTACAAGAATCAAAGTTATTCTGGATTTTCCTTTTTATAGCCTTTTTTGCGTCTCTGGCAGCCGCAGATGAAAAAACAGACAAGGTGGATAAGCTCTTCTCTAAATGGGATTCCACTGTCTCCCCAGGAGCAGCCTTGGCTATAATTAAAGACGGGAAAATAATCTACAAGCGCGGTTACGGAATGGCAAACCTGGAACACAATATCCCTATTACCCCAACTTCTGTTTTCCGGATTGGGTCAACCTCCAAGCAATTCACCGCGTCATGCATCGCAATTCTTGCCCTGCAGGGAAAAATCTCGCTTGATGATAACATACGTAAATATATACCTGAACTGCCCAAGTACGAAAAGCCCATAACTATAAGGCATCTGGTCCACCATACGAGCGGCATCCGCGATTACCTGACTCTTGCCGATATTGCAGCCTTGCCCAACGATCAGTTCTATACTCCAGAAGACAGCGTAGAACTACTGAGCCGGCAAAAAAGGCTGAATTTTCTCCCGGGTGAGGAGCATCTCTATTCCAACTCCGGCTATTTTTTACTGGGTGTTATAGTCGAGAGAGTAAGCGGAAAATCGCTTAATGATTTTGCCCAGACACATATCTTCAAGCCCTTAGGCATGAAGAATACTCATTTTCACGACGACTACACCATGATTGTCAAAAATCGTGCTGACGGCTATTCACCCCTAAAAAAAGGATTTCGGATAGACATGACCACTCTTGACCATGTGGGCGACGGTGGTGTCTTTACCACGGTTGAGGATTTATTTCTCTGGGATCAGGCTTTTTACAGCTACAAACTGGGGAAGGAACTCATGGAGCTCATCCAAACTCCCGGCATGCTGAACAACGGTGAAAAGCTCGAGTATGCTTTCGGGCTTGGTATAAATGAATATAAGGGACTAAAAAGGGTCAGCCACGGCGGTGGGTTTGTGGGCTTTAGGGCCCAGATGGCTCGTTTCCCTGACCAAAAGTTTACTGTTGTCTGCTTAGCAAACCTCGGCACTATAAATCCCTCCAGGCTCTGCCTGCAAGTTGCAGATATTTACCTTACCGATAAGCTCGAAAAGGCCGAAAAAGTGCCCGAAAAGAAAGAAAAGGTCAAGGCAGTTGCCCTTTCTAAAGAAGAATTGGAAGATAAAACAGGCAACTACCAGGATGAGAGGACTGGTATGTGGACTATTATCTCGATGAAAGAGGGCAAGCTGGTTATGGAAGCCTGGGGGAGGAAGTATGCCCTTACTCCGGTGAGTAAGACACGCTTTCAAGCACTGGATGCTTCCTTTGATAACTCTATCGAGTTTCTCCCTGATGAAAAAGGCAGAATACGAAAAGCCAAGTTGACCATAGAAGAAAATGAAAAAATCAATCTGGTGAAAGCTCGCACGCTGAGTCCGCTGACGCCTTCTCAACTGACGGAGTATGCCGGTGAATATTATAATGATGAGCTTCCGGTTACCTATAAGCTTGCTGTGGAGAAAGGGTCTCTATTTTTCAAGCACAAGAATGCTCCTGAAGGCGCTTTAAAAGCCATGGACCGTGATAAATTTACCATGCGATGGTTTAATATAGAGTTCGTCCGGGACAAAAGAAAGAGAATCAAGGGGTTCGTCCTGGGTGCCGGCCGTGCTGCCAATATAGAATTTGTAAAGAAATAGACTAACAGCAGTCAATAATTAATGCTAATCGGCAATTTATGCTGTACCTGTCCGAATAAAAATAAAAAACTTCTTGACAAGTAAAAAGTATATTATTATAAAATAAAATAAAGTAAAGTAAACTAAAGGATAGAAAAGCAAATGAGAACAATATGGTTGGGTAGCAAAATATTCCAGCAATACTCTTTAAAGGACATCCAGGAAAAGCTCCAGGTCAGTAAGGTAACAGCTCTTAAGCTAGTAAACTCGGATAAGCTCACTGCCCAAAAAATAGGCAGACAATGGTGGATTAACGAAGAAGATTTTATTGCTTTCCTGGAAGGGAACGTCAAACGTTAAAAAAATCAGTCCTCCTGCTTTTAATCTGCAATTGGGTTCTCCTCGGTACGGCAGCGGTTATGGCCTTTTATGCCTACCCGCGTCTTCCTCAAAAAATCCCTCTCTGGCTTAATTTTTTTGGACAACAGAACATCATCACGGATAAATCCCCGCTTTTTTTTATCTATCTTCTGGCCCAGGCTCTGTTTTTTATATTTTTTCTGGTCATGACCAAAAAAATATCTTCTAGAAAAATAGTTCCTTGGAAGTCTCGAGTTTTTAAAGAGTATGCTTATTTGATCCTGATTTTTTTTAATCTGATTTTCATTCACATTCAAAAAAGTCTTATTCTTGTGGCGCATCAGGTGGCGCAAGGAGTCGATAGATACTACTTTTATCTATTGTTTGGCATTATCTTGGTTCTTATTCCCTACTATCGTATCCGGGTTAAGCTCTTTGTTAGAAAACCAGAAGAGACAAAATAATACTCAGATCTTCGCTCCAAATCTTTCCCCAACGAAATTTTCATTGACAAACATTTCTTTTTTGTGTTTATAATTCAACCGTATCAGCAGTGGGCAAATAAATAACTAGGTCTGGAGAAGTACAAATTGTCAGCAAAAGACAGAATAAAATCTTTCTCTCAAACTAATCGAGGTACTAATTTAACCTTTTTTGAAATTACTTAAAACATTTGATGCGACAAAAAGAGACATTTAGCGACAAGAAGCGACATGAAGGGGCATTCTATTGACTCAGATTTCTTTTTGTGCTCATATTTCATGCATCTCAGCCTTTATTAACAATTAGGTTTGGGAAAGGGAGAAATTGATAGCAAAAGACAATATTAAATTTGTTTCTCTAAAAATTACAATATTATAACGCTTGGACATTAGGGAAAAGGAGATGGGTGACAAGATCAGGGTTGTGATCGCTGACGATCACAAGCTATTACGAGAAATGCTGCACCTCGCCCTCAGCCAGGAAAAAGACATCGAAGTCGTGGGTGAGGCGGGCAACGGTCTCCAGACGATAGATATCATAAGCGACCTTAAGCCTGACATCGTCCTCCTCGATATAATCATGCCCGAGATGAACGGCATAAAAGTCTTCCCGGCAATAAGAGAAAAAAGCCCAGATACAAAGGCACTCATGCTCACCGCCAGAAATGATGAAGCCATGATTTTCAAAGCCCTTAAGGCAGGGGCCAAGGGGTACCTCTCGAAGGATGTAAGCATCTCCGATCTTATAAAGGCCATTCAGGCAGTCCACAAAGAAGAGCTGTGGGTCGAGCGGAAACTGATGGCCAGGTTCCTCGATGGAGAGGCCATAGCCCACCCCAGAGCGGAAGACCAACCCGGGAAGACAAAGGAGGGGCTTACTCCAAGAGAAAAAGAGGTCCTTTCTCTCCTCACTAAAGGTAGTACGAATAAAGAGCTCGCCAAAGCCCTCTTCATCAGCGAGAAGACGGTCAAGAGCCATTTAAACAGCATCTTCAGGAAGCTCAATGTCAGCCGGCGCCTCCAGGCCATCCTCTATGCGATAAGACGAGGGCTGAGCTAGGTCTTTTTTCCGTCCAAAATCCAACCAAAGTCCGATTGACAATAAGCCTCCGCTTCTATTCTATTAAGGCGAAGAAGGAGAGGTTACGATGAGCTTTCTTCCTAAATTCCTATTTAAAATCGTCAAAGCAGTGCCTACGTCTGAAGAAAAGGCCGGGATTATGTCTATCATCATCCAGCGGCCCTATTCCCAGCTCGAAAAGGAGCTGCGCAGCGTTTTTAAGGGGGAAAAGGACGTCAAGATCATCGTAGATAGGCGCTTTGACGAGCGGCGGACGAGCCAACAGGCTGTTGAAGTAGAGCGCCGCCATGCCGATCAGCGTCAGCCAAAGGAGGAGCTCATAAAGGCAGTGATTTCGACCTAAGCCAAATGGCCTAGGTCGAAAGACTGAGATGATGCTCCATAACGTATGTCATTCTATTTTAAAAAAATACACCTAAAGTCCAATTGCAATATGAAGGGGTATTTTCTAGAATATGGCTATGTTATGCGTTAGCAACAGCCGATGAGTTTCGCATGGGGTAAAGCTAGGAACATCTAAATGGATAAATTGCCAGTAAAAGTCAAGATTAAGTTCTTTTCTCCAATAAAATTGGGTATTAGTTTATATAAATAAGGACGATCTACGCCTAATAAAGGGAGGTGGTGCCTTTGAAAGGATGGCTTTAGAAGAGCAATATTTTACATGTCCTAAAAAGGAGGGTAACGTGAAAAAAATATCTTATTTAGTGCCACTTACATTGGTTTTAGTAGTAGGGCTTATAGCATTATTGTGGTCGGCTGTCAAGCCGCCTCCTGGTCCTCATTTTTCCTTCAACTGTGTTACAGAATTTGGACCATTCACTGATACTTTTGATGGTGGCATGTCCCAATGGATTAATATATCGGGCAGCGGGGCTATCGTGCAGGATGACGACAACAATGTTTATATGCGCACCGGGGGCTCTTATGTAGGTGCGGTAGTAGCAGTCGCTGGGAGTGCATCCTGGGATAATTACGTATTTGAGTTCGATGTGAAAAAAGTATCAGGCAATTACTTCAATGTGGTTTTCCGGTATGTTGACCAAAATAACCACTACCTTCTTGAACCGTCCTCTGACCAGGTTCACATCGCCCTTTTTAAGAAGGTTGGTGGTGGGGGATACATCGAGTTAACTCCTATACGCCCATTACAGAATACTACCCCTGGTACTTGGTACCACTACGTAATTGCAGTGGAAGGGGCCTCCATTAAGATTTGGGTTGATGGCACGCTGAAGTTCGATATTATAGACGCATCGCTTTCAGCGGGTAAAATTGGTGTCGGCGCTTGGTCTGGCTCCGTTGCGTACTTTGATGAAATTCTGGTTGTGGGCCCAAACGTTAAGATCCTCAAGCCAAATGAGATACTGATTCCGCTTTATGGAACAGGTTGGTTGGGCGCCACGGAAGGTCCGACTTTCCAGATAATAGATAACGACATGACCGATGGGCAGGCGTGGGTTCAAATTCCTGCTGGGTGGTACGATACGTTTGACCAGGCACGCGGCAAGCCAGGGGGGAATCTCGATTATGGCGACCATCATACTCGCTCAACGGGTAGGCCTATCTGGGTGCTGCACGCCGACGACTTGAACTGGTGGCCTGGTCGAAGTGGAAACTGGATTTTTATCAATAACGGGGTTACTTGTTATTCGTACCGCTTTTACCCGCTCTGGTAACGCTGATTTTATCTACTGTTATCTAGCTAGAGGCGAAGGACAAGCGGAAGGGAGACTAAGCAGACCTCTCCCTCCGTTTTTAAGTAACGCAATTGACACAATCTTAAGGCGGTTAGCTTAATTCAGCTAGGGAGTTGATAGTACCCCAGGATTGGAAAGGATAAAGTTCTAATAAAAAATAAAATTAAACTCTTTATCTAGAACTCAGTTGGATATTAATCTAATTAAATAAGGCGGACCTAAGCATAAAAAAGGAGGTGGTGATAGAGGGGAAAATAAAAAGTTAAAAATAAAGGTACAAAATTAAAAATTGGAAAAGGAGAGTAAAATGAAAACAAAAATTAAAAAATGGATAACATTCCTGTTTCTTGCATGTATATTAATCATAGCATACGCAACACCAACAAAAGCGCAGTATTTACCAGATGAATATACTGTAGGATTATGGCATTTAGACAAAGAATTTGGGACAGCTTTAGATTTCGATAAGAATGACTATATCGCAGTTCCCGATTCAACAATTCTGGAACCTAGTAATGTCACTGTTGAAGCTTGGGTCAAGCGTTTGGGGTCGCCAGGGACATCCAGTTATATAGTTAGTAAACATTATGGTACAGGCTGGAATTCATACGGACTTTACTCAGGGAGCACTGGAGGTCTAATGTTCTATATAGGTACTACAAGTAGATACTATCTTTCACCGGACGCTGGAGTAGGTGTTTGGGATGGAAATTGGCATCACATTGCAGGAACGTTCAACGGCTCTTATGTTAGATTGTATATTGATGGAATTAAAGTGGGTATGGGCACAGGAGTGCCAAGTGGAACAACCATCGCCTACAATGGAGCAGGCGTAAACATTGGTGGGCCAGGAGATCCATGGCTGGGAATTCTAAGGCACCATTTTGGAGGCGTCATCGATGAAGTCCGCATTAGTAATGTTGCAAGAACAAGTTTTGAATTGCTTACACCACCAACAGCTGACAGTGATACTGTTGCCCTGTGGCATTTCGACGAAGGCTCTGGTCAATCCGTTTATGATGCTACAGGAAACGGAAACGACGGACAGCTGGGCTCAACTAGTGACATTGATGATAATGATCCCTCATGGGTAGATTCACCTCTGGCAACAACTCTGGCAATAGATAGCAGTTCCAACGAAAATCATGGAACGATTTACGGTGCAACTTTTGCAGATGGCCAGTTTGGACAGGCTTTGAGTTTCGATGGAATTGATGACTACATTAACATACCAGATGACCCAAGCCTAGACATTTCTGGTGACATTACGTTGGAAGCATGGTTTAAAATAACAGATTTTACGTCTAATCCACATATGCACATTTTGGCTAAGGATAATATAGGTCAAAGAAGCTACACGATTGGAGTCAACTGTTGGTGGACTAGCGGAGGAGCAACTCCCAAAAAGCCATTCTTTGTAGTCTTTACTGCCAGTGCGGTTAAAGTAGTTTTCGGAAAAACTACGCCTCAATTAGATACTTGGTATCATCTTATGGGGGTTTATACAGCTTCAGCAGACGAATTAAAGCTTTATCTTAATGGAGAACTTGAATCTTCTGTGACAAGCGGCCCATCTTCAATAAACGTCAGTGATGCCGACCTTCAAATCGGAGCAAGACAATATCCTCCTGTGCCCTCCTACAATTGGCGGTGTTTCTTTAATGGTACTATCGACGAAGTCCGAATCAGCAATCTTGCACGAACACCGGTACTACCAGTCTATATAGACATAAAGCCAGGCAGTGATCCTAATAGTATCTGCTTGAGTAAAGCAGGACTTTTGCCAGTAGCCATATTGAGCGCTGATAACTTTGATGCGAAATATATCGATCCAAGTACTCTGGAGCTGGGGGGTGTCGAGGTAAGTAAACGTGGATCGAGGAAAGCCCCTAAAACCGCTTACTCTATTGAAGACGTTGACGAGGATGGCGATCTAGACATGATAGCTTTTTTCAGTGTTCCTGATTTAGTCACATATGCAGGTTTGAATTCGACAACAGTATCTTTGGAACTAACAGGAACCCTTACCAACGGAACACCTATTGTAGGAGCAGACTCGGTTAGAATAGTTCCTGAATAGAATGCACCATTTAACTTCGGTATTAATCTAAATAAATAGGCCAGAGCTATTCTTAAAAAAGGAGGTGGTGCCAAGGGAGAAAGTAAAAAATTAACGGCAAAGTAACAAAATCAAAATTAAAAAGGAGGAATGAACAAGGAAGATGAAAACATATTGCTTAACTTTAATGGTTATCATTTTCAGCTTAGCTATGAGTGGAAATTTGCGTGCTCAAACAACTCATAATGTAAGTCCAATAGATGATATCCAGGCAGTCATCGACGATGCCGTTCCTGGCGATACAATCATGTTTGCTGCCGGGATCTATTACCCGCCAAGCACCATCCTCATAAACAAGAGCTTGATGCTATTAGGGCCACAAGCAGGCATCGACCCACGACCAAGTGCAGATACGACACGCGTTCCTGGTGACTGGGTGACTGAGGCCATAATTGATGGTGGTGATGACGACGGGGTATTGTCGAGAATCTTTAGAATTACAGCAGATGACGTTGTTATAGACGGCTTGGAGGTGAGGAACGGCACCGGCGACATGATCGATTCGCCCGGTGGCTCTGGAATCTCAGACGTTATTCTCCGGTACAACATTATCCATCACGCGCTAGGGGACGAGGGGGTACAGCTGCGGGATTGCACCGATTGTTTCATTGAATTCAATCATGTATTCGACATAGCACAAGATGGGATAAATCTTTGTTGCAGTTCAACGGGCGGAACAATCAAGTTTAACGAAGTGCACGATAACTATTCAGAGAACGCCGCAATCTATGTTTACGATTCAAACAACACGACTATAAAGAATAATCTGGTTTACGATGTCCACGTTAATGACGGGATTAAGCTTGGCAGCAAAGGCGGACCCGATAAGAACAATACGGGTGGCAGCATCCTCAACAACATTGTTTACAATACGAACCAGGACGGTATCAGTGTATACATGAGTAATACCTTAGTATACGGCAACGAGGTTTACCACAGTACGAGTGAGAACGGTGCCATCTATGTTGCATACCCAGTTTCAGATGTCACTATCACCAACAACTTCGTGCATAACAATACATTGGATACATCCAAGTGGGGCGATCCTGGCGCAATAATGATTGGGACGGCTGTTGATTCTAAGACCGTTTACGTAAACTTCAACTGCTTTTCTGCCAACTCCCCCTACGGCGTTACTAACAAGGCTATGGATATGCTCGATGCTACGTACAATTGGTGGGGTGATCCTTCAGGCCCAAGCGGCAATGGTCCGGGTGGTGGCGATAGCGTTTCTGCTAATGTCGACTTCTCTGATTGGTTGGGCAGTAGTCCAAGCTGCGGCCCGCAAACTGCCATGCACTACGGAGATGTTACTTTGAGTGGAGGATTTCAGGCTGGACACTTCCCTGATATATGGGATTTAACCGCCTGTGATTTAGTGATGAGTTTCACTTACGATGGAAATGGTCTTGTGGACGATTTTGGCGGTAGCGCTCACGCATGGAGCGAGCTTGGCGTTCGGGCCGTTGGATATTGCGACTTTAATCCTACTTCGGGTTCAGGCGTCTGGCTTGCCACAGACTACGAATGGTCCGTGGACACGTTTGATGGGAACGCCGACGACAATAACAATGGAATACCTAATATGAACGATTTGGATCTGGACGATAAGCTAATCTTACAGAAAACAGGCGGTCAAGGTGAAGGCGACTATAATTTGCCATCACTGCCACCCAATCCATGGTCTAACCATGGTATTTGGTTCGATCGTGACGACGTAGACCCATACCAAGCCCAAATGTGGGGCGCGATTGACCGTGTAACATACAATACCACCGGAACATATGTTGTCGTCATCACTTTGCGTGCTGATAGTGCTACATTAGGCACGGCCTACATGACAATCAACGGCATCCAGCAAGGTTTCTACGTTCCTGATTGGCACAGTGGACCCCCTGATCTTTCTCCTGCAGGGATGACTTTCACTGGAGATATGACTCAGATGCAGGTGTTTTACGGGCTTTACGGTTATGGTGCGACGCATAGTGTAGACTATAAAAATATAACTGTTACGGGAGCCCTCGGCGATGATCAGGGGCCCATCACCTCCAAGGTGGTGGCCACGTCTAACCCCGTTGCCGTCAATACTGAGGTTATCCTGACCGCAACTGTAGATGACTCTACAACAGGCGGCTCCACCATCGCCTCTGCGGAATACAACATCGTCGACGGCTCAGGGGGCGCCATGAGCGCCCAAGACGGAGACTTCGATGAGGTGAGCGAGGGTGTTGAGGCGATGATCCCGGCCTTAACCGAGGCGGGCGTGTATGAGGTCTGCGTCCGCGGCACAGATGCCGCTGGCAACACCGGCCTTGAAGAGTGCATCTTCCTGGTCGTCTATGACGCTACGGCGGGCTTCGTCACCGGTGGCGGTTGGATTATGTCACCGGAAGGCGCCTACACAGCTGACCCATTGCTTACAGGCAAGGCCAACTTTGGCTTCATCGCGAGGTACAAGAAGGGCGCTAATGTGCCGATTGGGAATACCGAATTCCAATTCAATGCAGGTGACTTGAACTTCCACAGCAGCAGTTACGATTGGTTGGTAGTGACTGGGTCAAACTTTGCCAGATTCAAAGGAACAGGGACAATAAACGGTTCTGGAGAATACAAATTCATGCTGTGGGCCGGAGATGGCGAGCCGGATACCTTCCGAATCAAAATTTGGACAGAAGATGCATTTGGTGTTGAGACCATAGAGTATGATAATGGTATGAATAAGGCGATTGGTGGCGGTTCGATTGTGGTCCACACGAAGAAGAAGTAGACCTGGTGACGTTTTGGCAGAGTTCCCATATGTGACTGCTGGGTACCGGAACGCTCGTCGACGGGTATTTTCGCGGAGACGGATTATGTGCTTCTGTTTCCGGTGCTGCCGGAGAGTATATGGCATACCCGCTATTTGCAACCAACGGCGGGGCTCAAAGGGCCCCGCTGTTTTCTTTCCCTCGACTATTCACGATCTCCATTTGGCATACTGGATAGGCTTGGGCCTAGGAGAAGGAAGCTATCTTCAAACAGCAACAAAAAATATCTCTCTCCAACAATTGCAATAGCAATTTATATAGATGAGGCGAACCCAATGCCTCGAAATTGGGAAAAGGAGGAATGAAAATGAAAAAACCACTTTTATTTGGAATTACTTTAACTGCATGCGTCGTCATTGTTGCCTTTGTATTTGCTCAGTTCTACCCAGGGGGCATGATTTCCTATTGGACATTTGATGAGGGTGAAGGAACAATTGCTTTTGATTCTGTTGATGCGAATAATGGAGCTTTAGTTAACGAACCAACATGGATTCCTAGTAAGTTCAACGACGCCTTAGATTTCACTACTGCGAATTATGTACAGGTCGCTAACTCAGCCTCCCTGGAGCCTGAAACTATCACCGTGGAAGCTTGGGTTAAAAGTAACGAGTATCCTGGAAACACTCGTTACATCGTATCAAAGTATTTATTGATCAAACATGGGTGTTGCTCGTCCTATGCTCTTTACACATCTGGCGGAGGAATAAGTTTTTATATTACTCGTAATGATGATGGATTCCCGTACGTTAGCACGCCAGTAGGAGGCAATGGTATTTGGGATGGTGAGTGGCACCATGTGGCAGGGACATTCGACGGTACGAAATTAGAGCTCTACATCGATGGTTTATCGGCTGGATCAACACCCTTCACAGCAGGTATTCTTTATTCGGGTATTGGGACTAATGATTTATTTTTCGGTAGTTATACTTCGCCATCTTCGTACAGCTTCATTGGTGGTATCGACGAGGTCGCAATCTACAACAGAGCTTTATCAGCAGGAGAAATTCAGCAGCATTATCAGGATGGTAGTTATGAAGTGGAGTGTGTCACCCCTCCGCTTGGCATGGTAAGTTGGTGGCCTGGTGACGAAACAACGGGCGAAGGCACGGAAGATATCGTTAATACGAATCATGGAACATTGATTGGCGGGGCAACGTTTGCTTCGGGTAAGGTTGGGCAGGCATTTAGTTTGGATGGGAGTGGTTACGTTCTGATACCTGATGATCCATCGTTAAAGCCAGATGAATTTACTTTGGATGCATGGGTGAAGCCGGATACATTGAGGGCGGGTGGCTGGGACTCAGTTATAAGCCATGGTGCCTCGGGCAGCGGCCCTCTTGGGACGTGGCTGGATTCATATTGGTTGGGATTTTTTGATGGAAAACCTAGGTTTCATACAGCGCACCAAGTGCCGTCGGGTGATCATCCAATAAGTGGCCCTGACCCAGTGACTTTGAATGAGTGGCATCATATAGCTGGGAGCTTTGATGGCACCACAAAGAAGTTATATTTGGATGGAAATCTCGTTGCCAGTACAGTAATTGCAAGTCCTATCGTGTATGAAGAGGTCTCGGTTTTAATCGGAGAAGATACTAACGGCAATGTTCCTGCTGGTTTGAAATTTCGCGGCCTTATCGACGAAGTTGAGATTTTCAATCATGCTCTATCCCTTACAGAAATCCAAGCGATCTATTATGCTGGTAGCGCTGGCAAGTGTAAAGTTCTAACTGTGAATATCGACATCAAGCCGGGTAGCGATCTCAACAGTATTAACCTAAGTTCCGCGGGTGTTATTACTGTAGCAATTCTCAGTTCAGACACATTTGATGCTACTACGGTTGATCCAGAAACAGTAAGACTTGCAGGTGCTGGGGTTAAGATGGCTGGTAAGAGCGGTAAATATCTCTCTCATGAAGAGGACGTAAATTACGATGGCTTGCTGGACTTGGTCTGTAAAGTCTACACAGCACAGTTTATAATCGAGGAAGGAGTGTCGGTCGCTGTGCTGGAAGCTGAGACATATGACGGCCAGTCTATCCATGGTGTGGATGATATTCGCATTGTACCAGATAAATAACTCTGATCCTGTTGGTTTTAATGATTTTAAAAAAGGGCTTGGTTATTCTAGGCCCTTTTTTTCTTCTCTGCGACACTCTCTGTCGTAAATCGGGTCAGGTAAGGATAGGTGCATAGCAACCTTCACAGTTCCAATAAGAACCTGAACATTTAGCTATTTTGAGCAGTTTTATAAAGGAGGGGGGAGTTCCATTTTAATTCCCGCTTTTCTTCTTCTCCTCTCCCCCCCCTCCTCCAATTTGACTTCAAATTTCTTCTATGCTATATATTTCCCCTGAGGGTAGGAAATTGGAAAGCGGTGAGATATCTTATTAAAAGATTAATCACGAGATAGCACGATGAAGCTTTTCTGCGTAGAAGGTCCGGACAAGGACACAATCTGGGATCTAACCGGAGCCCGGACAGTTCTTGGCCGCGATTCTGTCTGTGATATTGCCATCGACGATGCCAAGTTATCCCGGATACATGCTGAGATAATCGTCGAGGGGGGTATCTCCATATTCCATGACAAGAAGAGCATGAACGGCTCTTACATAAACGAAAATAGAGTCACCCGTCAGATACTGGCGCCCGGTGATGAGATAAGAATAGGGGATACCAAAATCCAGGTTCGTGAAGATAATGCGGCTGCAGATGTCAAATTCCAGGACGGAAACCCGCTTGTCACCTCAGCAATTCCTCTTGATAAGTTATCGAATCAAATAGAAGAGGTAGTTTCCTCTTCTAGAACCATGGCTGATAAACTTCCCCAGGCTGCGACTAAAGAGATGGCCATTACTGAAAGGCTGCTCAAGAACCTTGAGACAATCTATGAGGTGGGTAATTCCATAAATTCTATACAGACACTTGATGAACTGCTCGATCAAATAGCTGAGAAAATATTGAGTGTTTTTGCTGATGTACAAAGGGTTTGTATCCTGCTCAAAGGTAAAGGCGAAGAGTTTGAACCTAAATACATTAAAAGCAGGCCTGATATTCCTACCGATTCTTTCCAGATAAGCCGGAGCATTCTTAATAAGTCGGTCAAAGAAGAGGTCTGTATCCTGGCCAACGACGCTGCCCAGGATGATAGGTTCTCAGGTGCAGAGAGTATCATGACCATGAACCTCCGCTCTGTCATGTGCGCTCCTCTTGTCTACCAGGGAGAAGTGTCAGGTGTGATATATCTGGATAACCGCGAAAAGCCAAGTTGTTTTGATGAAAATGATGTGGCTCTCCTTTCGGCAATGGCCAACCAGTCTGCAGTAGCCATAGATAACTCCAGGCTTTATGAGGACCTTCAGAAAGCATACCATGAAGCAATACTTGCGCTTCTTAACACAGTGGAAGCAAAAGATCCTTACACCCGCGGGCATTCGCAGAGAACAAGCCGCTATGCGTTTGGAATTGCCCAGGAGATGGGGTTGGATGAGGAGGAATGCAAAAGGATTAAGACTGCTGCAGAACTCCATGATATAGGGAAAATTGGTGTAAGAGAGCGGATTATCGATAAAGAAAGCGCTCTCTCTACTATGGAATTTCACTCCATACAGGCCCATGTTATCACCGGGGAGAATATCCTAAAGCCTATCGAGTACCTCAGCTTTGTGCTGCCCATGGTTCGCGGTCATCACGAGCATTATGCTGGCACAGGCTATCCAGACGGTCTGAAAGGGGAGAAGATCCCACTCGGCGCCCGGATTGTCGGGGTTGCAGATGCCTTTGATGCTATGACCACCCAGCGCCCGTATAATAAACCGTTGCCCTTCAAGGACGCCATGAAAAAGCTAAAGGCCCAGAAAGGGAAACAATTCGATCCTGATGTTGTGGATGCCCTGGATAGTTTTTTAAAACAAAGTTACAGTGTAACTCCTCAAGACATTGAAATGCCCACGACCCATACTGATCTTGAACCATCCACAGAAAAAAAGAGTAGAAAGAAAGGCACGAAGAAGAAATAAACAGGTGGGCTTGATAAATCAAGCCCCTACATTAATGGGGCCTGGCCCCATTTATTTAAAAGCTGATTCTTATCCCTGCTCTGAGGGAAAAGCCATTTATATTGATCTTTCCTACCCGAACATTTTTTATAAATTCATCCGCTTCAGGCGCTTGTTCATGCAGCGACAAAAATCCATACTGTTTGTCTAAGTCGGAATCATAAAGATCATAATACCAGATTTTCCCACTCCAGGCGTCTGATTCGTTCCCGCTGTCAGTACTGTACCCTATATCTGAACGCCCCCACTGCTCATCCCAGTTCCAGTTATCATCCCCGCTTCCAACCCAGTTTTTAAAATTAACACGCCTGTAAGTGCCCTCGACAACTAATGAGATAAATGAGAAAGGCTTAATATCAAAACCAAGACCTGCTTGTAACCCTGTTTCATTACATTTGACATCATAACTATAAGTTCCGTCTTCTGTTGAGTTATTAACATAGGTATACCAAAAACTATCATCACTGCCAAAATAATCTGCCTGATATTGATAATCAGATTGGTAAGTCTCGTTATATTTGAGTCTACCGATATTGTAACTAACTCCTGCATTGACAAATATCTCTGCTATATTGCCGATGGGAATGAAATAGTATAAATTAAATGTAACGGGAATGATTGTTAATTCCTGTTGGGGTGCAAACTGGTAATTGTCTGTTTCTGTGTAATTATAATGATACAAGCCTGCATCAATTGTCCCGCTATCCGAATCATTTAGTGCTATCAATCCTCTCTGAATCTTGGAGTTCATGTACTCAACGCCAAGACCAAAACTAAGAGAGGAAGTTATATTAACTAATAATTCTCCTTTCCAATTTGTTATTCTATTAAATTCGTTCCAGTCAATGGTGTAACTAGTGAGGTAAAAATCATTATAATCAGCGATCAATTGTTTGTAGTCTCTGATCACACTGTTTAGGTCCCCGCCGTCGATATCGGTCAATCCTCCGCCAAGATAAAGGCTTATCCGCTTTTTCTCGCGGCGAGTTCCCAGAAAATCTGCAATGATGGGCTTTTGAACGGCACTCTTTGTCTTTGATTGTTGAGGAATAACAGCTCCTCTGGCAGGCTTTTGTGCTTTTGGCTCTGGGGTCTCGGGCTCGATTATCTCATTCTTTGGTTCTTTTTCTTCTGGAGATACTTCCAGTGGCGGTTCAATTTTGGTGATTTTATATTTTGCTATCTTCATAATACCCAGGACTGGCGTTCTTATGGTTACAGAAGTCTCATCGGAGGAGATTATTTCGCCACTTATCGTATAACCGTTTTTCAGATGAATCTTGTCAGCAAAAGAGAAGCTAACTATGAAGATCAGGACGAGCGGATACAGGAATAATCTTAACAGCTCTTTTTTCATTAACAACCTCATTCTATATATCTCTTGTCTGTTGATAATAAATTAATCGAGATAGAAGAACAAGTAAATAGCCTTAAGAGGTGATTCCAATGGTGATTTTCAATCACCTTTTGAGGTCAAGTGAGATATCTCTGTGGAAAAGGTTAGGAAGGTTTATATGAGGTTATAGAAACATTCAGGGGAGGCGGGAAGCTAGAATTCGAACCTAGGTTCCATGATCCCGAGTCATGTGTCCTCGTGAACTTGTGCTTTTTTCTCACTATTCAATACGGGGATTGGAAAGGATTTAAAACTACTATTTCTTCACTTAAAACAAATTTAAGAAATATTTTGTGGCGTATGAGATGAGAATGCCATAACTGAAACTCATCAAAGTTCCTATGATAATATACTCTGCTTCCCTCCTATATTTGGGTTCCTTTATTTCACCAAAGCGAAAAATTGATTTTGCAGCTATCAAGAATCCAATTCCTTCAGGCTGCCCGATCAAAATAAAAATGAATATTAGTCCTCTTTCAAGCTGACCAATCACGTTCCCGCCATTCTTCAGTCCTCGATTTAGCAGCTCCTCTTGTTGATTTTTCTCTCGATTATGTTCTGCAATCTCTCTAAGAAATGGTTCAACTGCCAAACCTATAAGAATACTCCCCGACTTTACCGCTGCTATGCCACCGGAAAGAATAATAAGTACCTTTATGAAATCATTTCCCAAAAGATTCACCCATAACATATGAATTGTATTCTCCTTTGTAATGATTAGAGCAAGGATAACTATGACTGCAAGATGGGCAGCTTGGTCAACTAGAAACAAATGAGCCGTTTTCTTCTTTATGCTCGCTTTAACAAAATCTAAGGCGGAGTGAGTAACAAATATAATAATAGGAATCTCCCATATCGTCCAAGAACCACAAATTACATAACTAAGAGCAGCCACAATAAATGAGTGTTTCAGCAGAACGAATATATTTGACTTACTAACAGCCTCTTTTCCACCCTGCAAAATAAAATCGCCAATGAAATGAGCTGCAACCAGACATACAAGCAGTTGTCTTGTGATTTCATTCATGTTTTTATTATTTTAAATTTGCATTTACAAGCCAAAATACTTGTATTATCATTTTACAAGCAATTTTACTTGTATTATGTCTATTCTTCTCTCAGGCACTGTTCAAAAAACAAAATTCCTTTTTCCACAGGATACCATCCAGCTCGTGACAAATGCTGCGCTACAGCTTGCTGTGAAACTTTCTTTTTCCGCCATTTTTCAGCAATTTTTTCCTGCTTCCATCCTCGTAAAGCCCCAGCTACCGCCAAGGCTTGTCTGTCACTCCATCGCGAGGAAATTGAATCAATAAGCTGAATAACAACATTTAGGACTTCCTCTAGTTCCATTCCAGTAAAAACAAAACTCATATTGCTTGCTTTTGGCATGCTTTCAAGTGCTTTTCCTGATAACCGATAAGCTTCCCCATATCCTTCTGACACACGATTGCCAGGAATAAAATCAACGCGACCTAAGGCAATTGCCATACGTGTATCAAACCTGTGGGACTCCATTTTCGCGCGAAGAATAGCTCTGTAAAATAGCGCAAGCCTCAGTGCTTTTGCGGGTTTAGATAGAATAATTTGCCAACTATCACCTCGAAAAATATCAACTCCCATGGGGACTGCATCTTTAAATTCATCCTGGAGCACTTTGGAGCTATCCACCATCACCTTATGCAGCATTTTGCGTTTATTGGAAGGAAGACGGGATGAAGCAACAATGTCACCCGTAATAATTGCATAAAGCTTATCACGTTGAGTTTTCATAGGCATTGCTCATTTATACACAAGCTTTTTAACTTGTAAAAATATAACACAAGTATTTTCACTTGTAAATATGTTTCACCTTATATTTTAATTCAGTAGGTGTAATTCAAATCAATGATATCCAATTAAGAATTAACAATCTTGAATTTCGGGAAAATTGGGATAGAATAGCCGTGCGCTCTCGTTCTTTATCCCCCCTCATACTTCCAGAACAGAAGCAAGCAGGGACTTAGTGTAGGGATGATGCGGAGTGGAAATCAAGAAATCAGCACTTGCTTCCTCAATAATCTTTCCTTGATACATCACCGCAATCTGATCGGAAATTCGCTTAAGTACTGCCAAATTGTTAGAGATGAACAGAATTGTCAAATTTATCAAACAGAATTGACATATACTATATTATATCCTATATTATAGTTAAATCGCTAGGAGGTACCGGTGAAGACAATAAATGCATTAACTTTCCGAAAAAAATTTGGAAGTACCTTAGATGACGTACACAATAAAAAAAGACATATAATTATTTCCCGAGCAAATAGGCCTTTAGCAGTGATAATTCCTTTTGAGGATTACAAAGAGCTAAAAGAGGAAAAGGAGCGGGAGAAAAGGCTTCGCTTGGCTGCATCCAGGATCGATCAGTGGCGGAAGAAGCATATTAAGCAGTTAAAAGGCCTTAACTCTGTGGAAATAATTCGGCAGGTGAGAGAGGAGAGATGATTGTCTTAGATGCGTCTATAATCCTGAAATTAATTTTTGAAGAGAAGGATACTCCTCAGGCACTCCAACTGAGGGAGAATCACATTACAGGGGAAGAAAAAATCGCTGCTCCTGAGCTTTTATACTATGAATTGGCTAACGTTTTAGCCACTAAAGTGGCTATACCTGCAAAAAATGCATCGTTTGCTTTAGCAGAGATATTTAATCTTGAAATTGAAACTTTCACCTTAGGCGTAGAGGAATTTCTCTCTTCAATCAGTGTTTCACGTAAATATAAGATAAGCGTTTATGATGCAAGCTATATGATTTTAGCTGAAAGACTTAGCTGTGTTTTCATCACTGCTGATGAGCAGCTTTTCAGAAAGACAAAAGATATGAAGTTTGTCAGGTTATTATAGGTCTAACCCCAACTTGCGCATCTTGCGTTGACTTGGTAAATATCCGATGATAATATGGACGATTAATAATGAGAAAAAACGTCATTCGTTTTTCATTCTTATTCCTACTTTCTTTTGTCCTACTCTATTTTTTCTTCCGAAAAGTTGATTGGAATGAAGTTGTAGGCTACTTAACAACTGTCGATCTTAAAGTTTTTATTATCCTTATACTCATCACTCCAATCCATTTTGTGACCCGTGCTATCAGATGGAATTACCTTCTTAAGCACGAGAAAAAAAATGTTAAATTTTCAAATCGGTTTTCTTCATATGCCGTCGGTTTTACGGTATCTTTTATTTTTCCAGGAAGATTGGGAGAACTGATCAGGCCTTTATACCTAGCCAAAAAGGAAAAAATGAGTAAAGGATATGTTATGGGTACAATCGTAGTGGAGAGAACTTTTGATATAATAGTAATGTGTTTTTTACTGGGGCTTTTTATTCTATGTAAACCTCTTTATCCTTCCTATTTTCGGGCGAGAGAGGAGGCCTATTCACATCTTCAGCTGTGGGGGATAATAGGGGTTGCTGTTGCTCTTTTTGCTCTTGTTGTGGTTCTTTCTCTTTATTTTTTCAGAGAAAAGGCTCTCTCAATAATTACTTTTTTCCTGAAACCTTTTCCTTATAAAATCTCCCATAAAGTCCTTGAAGTTTTCGAGGAGTTTACTCAAGGATTGAAATTTTTTCATTCTTTCGGAAACTCACTTGTGTACATATTTTTATCCTTTGTCGTCTGGCTGGGTATTATTTTTTATTATTGGATTTTCTTTTGCGCTTATGGTGTTTCAGTTCCTTACTTTTTCCTTATTCCTTACGTGTTTTTGACAATGGTAGGAGCATCTATTCCTACGCCTGGCATGGCGGGAGGATTCCATTATTTCAGCATGGTCGGGATGACTTCGTTCCTCAATATTGCCAAGAGCCAGGCTGTGGGTATGACGATCGTTATTCATGCTATCCAGCTTGTGGTGACTTGCTTGATAGGATATGCTATATTGTGGAAAGAGGGTATATCGCTGTTTCAATTAAAAAAATTGGGAGAAGATGCTGAATAATGAAGTGTCCTTTTTGTGATCATCCAGAGAGTAAGGTCATTGATTCCCGGGAAAGCAAAAATGGCCTGTCGATACGCCGGCGAAGAGAGTGTCTTTCCTGCAAGAAAAGATTTACCACATATGAGAGAATCGAAGAAATTCCCTACATGGTTATAAAAAAAGATGGAAAAAGACAGCCCTTTGAGAGCCAAAAGCTCCTGAAGGGTTTACTGAAAGCGTGCGAGAAAAGACCTATCCCTTTACAAAAGCTGGAAGAAATCGTCGAAGCAATCGAAAGCAAACTGCAGGAAGGACCAGAAAAGGAAATGAAAGCTTCGAAGATCGGACAGTTTGTGATGAAGAGGCTCAAGGCGCTGGATAAGGTTGCCTATGTCCGGTTTGCTTCAGTCCACCGGGAATTCAAGGATGTTTTAGAGTTCAAAGAAGAATTAGAAGCTATTTTAAAAGAAAGGTAGATTGCAGGAGAGAGGGCAAGCGTGCAAGCTTCCTCGAGAATAGTAATTGCAGAGGAAGATACAGATAATACAGAGAGGGAGGTTTTTTCTTGGTAAATAGAGGTATTTTTTATGAAAATCCAGAAAACGGAGGAATAAATCCGGAGGAAAATTATGGTTGAAAAGAATAGAAACAACGACGATCATATTGAAGATATTTCGGACATTAAAGATAAGAAAATCCAGATCCCAAAGAGGTTACCAATTCTAATGCTGAGGGATATCGTAGTTTTTCCCTATATGGTTATTCCCTTATTTGTTGGAAGGGATAAATCAAAGAAGGCAATTGATCATTCGCTTGCCTCACACCGGATGATTCTTCTCCTGACTCAAAAGCACATGGAAACTGAAGAGCCGAAAAGGGAAGATATTTATGAAGTGGGCACTGTGGCTTTGATCATGAGGATGCTGAAGCTCCCGGATGCAAGAGTGAGAATTTTAGCACAGGGCCTTGTCCGGGCAAAAATAACAAGCTTAGATGAGGATAAGCCTTATTATTTGGCAGGGGTAGAAGTGATTAATGAGCCAGAGGAAGCGGCGAAATCTATTGAAATTGAAGCATTGGTGCGGAATGCTCGTTCCGGGCTGGAGAAGGCTTCTTCCTTAGGAAAAGATATTCCTCCTGAGGTTATGATCCTTGCCTCTAATATAGAGGAGCCAGGCAGGTTAGCTGACCTGACTGCGGCCAACTTGGAGCTAAAGGTTAATGAAGCGCAGCACATTTTAGAGATAGTTGATCCTGCCACAAGGCTTAAGAAAGTTTATGAGCTCTTAACCAGAGAGCTTGAGCTTCTGGATGTCCAGTCTAAAATCAGCAGCGAGGCTAAAGGGGAGATGGACAAGCTCCAGAAGCAATATTTCCTGAGGCAACAGATGAAGGCAATCCAGAAAGAGCTGGGAGAGGGGAGTGAGATTCAGGACGAAATCAAAAGCTATCAGGACATATTGAAAAAGTTAAAAGTCTCGCAGGAAGTCAAGGAAGAACTGGAAAAGCAAATCAAACGTCTTTCGCAGATGCATCCTGAGTCAGCCGAAACGGCTGTTGTCCGCAATTATCTGGATTGGATGTTTGCTCTTCCCTGGAACAAAAGCACGGTTGATAATTTAGAGCTCAAATCAGCAAAGGTAATTTTAGATGAAGACCATTATGGTCTTGCCAAGCTTAAAGAGAGGATCCTTGAATATTTGGGTGTGAGGAAACTTTCCAAAAAGACAAAAGGTCCTATTCTTTGTTTTGTCGGTCCTCCCGGGGTGGGAAAGACTTCTCTCGGCCGGTCCATAGCCAGGGCTCTTGGAAGAAAATTTATCCGCATTTCTCTCGGCGGAGTCAGGGACGAAGCAGAGATTAGAGGGCACAGAAGGACATATGTCGGTGCTTTACCCGGAAAGATCATTCAGGGATTGAGACGGGTTGGCTCGAATAATCCTGTGTTTATGATGGATGAAGTTGACAAAATCGGCGCTGATTTCAGGGGAGATCCTTCCTCCGCTCTTCTTGAGGTCCTGGACCCCGAGCAAAATTTTTCCTTTAGAGACCACTATCTGGGTGTTCCCTTTGACCTCTCCAAGGTTATGTTCATCACCACTGCCAATTTTCTTGATCCAATCCAGCCTGCGTTCCGGGACAGGATGGAGATCCTTCGTCTCCCAGGCTATACCGAGGAGGAAAAACTGCAGATTGCTCTTCGCCACCTCATACCAAAGCAGATAGAGGAAAATGCGCTTGACGAGAAGTTGATCTCTTTTACCCCAGGAGCCATTAAAAAAATTATCTCTCTCTACACGAGGGAAGCCGGAGTAAGAAATCTTGAGAGGGAGATTGCCTCAGTTTGCCGCAAGGTCGCCCGAAAAGTCGCTGAAGGGAAGAAGAAACTGAGCAAAATCGCTTCTACGGGTCTTGAGAGCTACCTTGGTCCTTCAAAAGTATTTAAGGACCAGCTTCTGAAAAAGGATCAGGTTGGAGTGGCTACGGGCTTAGCCTGGACAGCCGCAGGAGGAGAGATCCTCTTTGTAGAGACTATTAAAATGAAGGGAAAGGGGGCGTTGTCGCTGACAGGATCGTTAGGTGATGTGATGAAAGAGTCGGGTCAAGCAGGCTTGAGTTATGCCAAGGCTCACGCTGAAGAGTTGGGCATTAAAAGTCATGTTTTTACTCAAAACGATTTTCATATTCACATCCCTGAGGGGGCAATACCCAAAGATGGTCCTTCGGCTGGAGTTACTATTGCCACCTCCCTCATTTCGGTCTGTATTGATCAGAAGGTTAAGTGGGATGTCGCCATGACAGGAGAGATTACTCTAAGGGGCAATGTGCTTCCAGTAGGAGGTGTTAAAGAAAAGATATTGGCTGCGCAGCGGGCAGGAGTGAAGACAATGATTTTGCCTGCAGCGAATAAAAAGGATTTGGTCGATATACCAAGAAAGGCCAAAAAAGAGATGCACTTTATTTTTGTCGAGGAAGTAAACGAAGTTTTTAAGCATGCTTTGGTAAAAAACACGACTCAAAAATCCAACGCCTTACACCATAAAGCATAAAGCTAAGCCAAAAAATCGCCTTTGAAAACGATCTCAGCCGGGCCGGTTTGATAAACTTTCTCTTTTTCCCATTCTACAGTCAAGTGCCCCATACTGGTTCTAACTTTGACTTTTTTATCGGTCAAGTTCTTCAATATAGAAGCCACAGCCGCCGCGCAGGCGCCACTTCCTGAGGATAGGGTTTCTCCAACACCCCTTTCCCAGAAGAGAACTTCAATTTCTTCTTTGCTCAATTTTCTGATAAGCTCTATGTTTGTCCTGTTGGGAAAGAAGGGATGCGATTCGATTTCCCGCCCGATCTGATGCCATTCGATGCGATCAGGAAAGCGGTCCACAAAGATTGCGCAATGCGGATTGCCAAGGGAAAGAGCTGTGATGGGATAGACTATTTTATTGATAGAAAGGGGATAGTCTATTATTTTTTCATGAGGGGAACCGTCATCAAAAGGAATATCTTGAGAGCCGAGGCAGGGGATTCCCATTTCGATCTTGAGGATGAAAACGTTCTTTTTCCCCTCGATAAGCTCGCATTCTCTTTGACCGACAGTGGTACGAAAAAGGATTTGATGAGAGTCGATTTTCTTTTGGTGATATAGGGAAGCGGCCGCGCATCTTAATCCGTTACCGGAGACTTCTGCCTCTGTTCCATCGGCATTGAATATGCGGAAATTGACATGACCTTTTGCTTTATTTTTGACTGAGATAAGGAGCAAGCCGTCGGCTCCTACACCTGTGTGGCGATCGCAGATAGTTCCGGCAAGGCTGCTTATGTCAGAGAGACCCTTGGTCTCAACTTTATCTATAACCAGGAAATCGTTGCCTAGAGAATGGACCTTGAAAAACTTCATTCAGGAATCCTTAAGGTCCTGATGAATTCTTCTGGCCGTCCTTCGCGTTCTCTTCTAATTCGCAGCATGAGAGTGTCACCGGAATCCAGTTTATTCACAATATTTCTAAGCTCCCTATCAGTTTTTACATTTTTTCCGTTAGCTTCAAGGATGATATCCCCAGCTTTAAGGCCTTTTCGATCTGCTTCACTGAATTGGTGGACGTTGGTGATCAAAACTCCTTCCTCAGTTTGGAATCCATAGCGCTTGGCAAGGCGTGGAGTCATAGTCGTAATATTAATTCCTATATCTTTACCAGAGGCGGCAGGGGCTTCTTGTCCTTCTTCAGATGGCCGTTCACTAAGAGTCGCAGTTAAAATCATCTCTTTTCCATCCCGGATGATTTTTATCTCGACTTTTGTCCCTGGCTCGATTTCTGCGATCTTAAACATCAGGTCGTGGTGGTCCTTAACAGGCTTGCCGTTAACTTCAATAATAACATCAGCTGGCTTTAATCCGGCCTTTGCAGCGGGTGTGCCACGCTCGACCGAGCCTACGAGCGCCCCATTTCTTGTTTTCAATCCAAGATGGTCTTTGTCTTCTTCAGTTACTGGGCCACTGCTTACTCCAAGGTATCCCCTGACGACTCTTCCTCTCTCCTTGAGCTGCTTGACGATTTTTCTAGCCAGGTTGGAAGGAATGGCAAATCCTATGCCGATGTTTCCTCCTGAGGGAGAGATAATATTGCTTGTAATACCGACAACCTCTCCTCTCATGTTCACCAGTGGGCCGCCGCTGTTTCCACGGTTAATGGCAGCATCAGTCTGGATATAGTCCTGATAGGGAACATCCGGAATCCCCAGCTGTCTTCCTTTAGAACTGACAATGCCTGCAGTGACAGTATGTTCAAATCCCCATGGATTTCCAATGGCTAAAACCCATTCTCCCACGCGCAGCGTTTCAGAATCTCCGAGCTCGGCAAAGGGTAAATCTTTATCATTGACCTTTAGTAGAGCCAAATCTGTACTAGGATCTGCTCCCACAATTTTTGCCTTATATTCTTTTTCATTATGAGTAGTGACGGTTACATTCTCAGCATTTTCCACCATATGATTATTGGTCACTATGTATCCGTCTGAGCTGATAAAGAAACCAGTGCCCCTTGCTTCAGAGCGGAACTCTCGTTCTCTTTCACGGGGGATACCAAAAAACCTATCCCAGAAATCCTCAGGCCAATCCTCCCAAAAACTGGAAACCCTTCTCTTCTCCACTTTCTCTGCTGCAATCCTCACCACAGCAGGGCCGACTTTATCGGCGATGCTGACAAAATCTAAATCAGGCTTCATCTGCAGAGAAGGAGATGCATGAAGAAAGGTGGGAGAGGAACCAGGGGTTTCTTCTAAGAAGCTATCTGGTGCGTTCTTCTCAGGCAAATAAACGAAGACAAAGCTTGCCAAAAAGATACCCAAGAAAAAGCATATAAGAGCAATTAAAGCCGTTTTTTTCATTTCCTTTCCTCCTGATTTTAAAATACTAACACAAATGCAATTATTCCAGTATCACCGCGAGGAGCGAAGGAGATTCCTTCGCTCTGCTCGGAACAAGCTGTGCGATCCGTCGTTGCGAGCCTTGAAAGGGCGCGGCAATGACATTGTAAAAATATATATTGCGCTTATATTAAAATAACATACTGACATGAAAAATTCAATCATCCTACTTACTGAAAACTCACGGTTTACAGAAAAGTTGCATAAATAATTCATTGGAGCTATTATCACCTAAGTCGAGGAAAATGGTCTTGCAAAAAGGAATCCTGATTGTTTTTGAAGGGATAGACGGTTCTGGAAAATCAACGCAAGCGGAAGTTCTGTTTAAGAGGCTTCAGGAGGAAGATTTTGATGCGGCCTATTTCAGAGAGCCATCCAAGGGCAAATGGGGCCGCAAGATCAAGAAAAAAGCCCTTCATCCTGATTCTCTAACTCCGGAGGAAGAGCTGAACTTATTCCTTAAGGACAGAAGAGAAAATGTGGAAAAAAACTTAAAGCCTGCGTTGAAAAAGAAAAAAGTCGTTATTCTGGATAGATATTATTATTCAACTATTGCTTATCAGGGAGCAAAGGGAATTGATGAGAAACTGATTAGAAGAATGAATGAAGAGTTTGTCGTCGAGCCTGATTTGGTTTTTATTTTTGATATTGATCCGCAAAAGGGTTTAGAACGGATAAAGAACCGGAAAAAGAAAGACAGGCTTTTCGAGCGTGAAGATTATTTGGTTAAAGTAAGAGAAATATTCAGGAGTTTTAAAGGCGAAAAGTTTGTACATATAGATGCTCTAAAATCTAAAGAAGAAATCAGCAAAGAGATACAAGAGATAGTCCTCCGGATTATCTTGTAGAGGAAAATGGCGGAAAATGGGGCCTGGCCCCATTTTCTCATGGCTTGATTCATCAAGCCCGCACTTTTATATCATTTGACCCTGTTTATACCATCTGTTATATTTTATTCTATGGCGTTTAAAGGGTTCATCATAAGGATAAAAAAGGCAAAAAAGCCTTCTGTGGGGAAACTCTTCAAAGTAGTCTTCTTACTTTGTGCTCTGTTATTTGCCTGTGGCATGGGGATATGGCTGGGCACTTACCTGTCCATAAGACAAAATCTTCCCTCTATATCCATGCTCGAAGAGTTTGAGCCCAACATCATTACCTATATCTACTCTGATGAAGGAGAAGTTATCGGAGAATATGCCATAGAAAAAAGGATTGAAATTCCCTATGAAGACATTCCAGAGATAGTAAAAAATGCCATTATTGCTACAGAAGATCCCAGATTTTACAGCCACAGAGGATTTGATCTTCGTGGAGCGCTTAGGGCTCTATGGGAAGATATAAAGACTAAATTGGGAGGAAAATCGAGAAAGCTTCACGGCGGAAGCACCATCAGCCAGCAACTGGCGAGAGATCTTTTCCTCCATCGGAGGCAAACTCTTAGCCGTAAATTTAAAGAGGTTCTCCTCGCCCGCCAGATTGAAAGAAAATATTCAAAGCATGAAATATTAACAATGTACTGTAATCAGTTTAATCTTGGCCATGGAGCTTACGGAGTTGAAGCAGCCTCACAACTGTATTTTGGAAAAAATGTATCAGGGTTAACCGTGGAAGAAGCTGCCATGGTCGTTGGCATCCTGAGGGGACCTTCCCTTTATTCTCCTTACAGGAATCGAGAAATCACCCACCGCCGCCGAGACCATGTAATCAGACGGCTGGTAGAAGAAGGATATCTAACAAAAGAAGAGGGTGAGGAGGCTAAGGCGCAGCCGCTCAATGTTATGCCGTTTCGTCGGGGAAATGCCGGTTTTGCCGCTTATTTCAAGGAAGAAGTCAGGAAGTATTTAGAACAGAATTATGGGGCTGATGCTCTTTACAGAAAGGGATTAAAAGTCTATACAACCTTAAATCCAACTTATCAAAGATTTGCTGAGGAAGCTCTTCTGAATTGGCTGCCGGTTCTGGATAAAAGACAGGGGTGGAGAGATGATAAGCGCAATTTACTGGAGGAAGGCGTAGAAGACCTTGAAGATCTGGAAAATATCTCGATTGAAGGTTGGCCGCCTGATAGCTGGCTAAAGCCTTCCCTTGGTGAAGGAGATGTCGTAGAGGCTGTCATTTTATCGGTCGCGAAGGAAGAGTGTTCTGTAAAAATTAAAGATTATTTGGGAAAGATGAATAATGAAGACATTGGCTGGACGAAGACGAAGAATCTGGATGATCTTATCAAAAAGGGAGATTTAATTCTTGTTAAAATCAAGGAAATAGACAAGGAAAATAAAGAACTTCTTGTCTCCCTTGACCAGGAGCCGCTCATCGAAGGAGGTTTTCTGGCCATCGAGCCCCACACCGGCCAGATAAAAGCCATGGTTGGGGGTAAGTCTTTCAAAAAGAGCAAATGGAACAATGCAACCCAAGCTTTGAGGCAGGCAGGCTCGTCGATAAAACCCATCCTTTATACCGCTGCCCTCGAGAGCGGATTTACACCCGCCCACATAATCATCGATGAGCCCACAGAGTTTATCGATAAATGGAGGGGGGAACCCTGGTCTCCGGGAAATTATGACCGGAGATACAAGGGGGCTGTCACTGTCCGTACAGGATTGGAGGAGTCAAGGAATATTGTGACAGCCAAGCTGTTGGAATTTATCTCCCCTCAGAAAGGTGTTGATTACTGCCGGAAGTTCGGAATCACTTCTACTATCTATCCTTATCTTTCCTTGTCCCTGGGAACTTTCGAGGTGCGTTTAATAGAGCTTGTTTCTGCTTTTACGGTTTTTCCCAATAAAGGTGTTCGGATAAAACCCTACTTATTAACTCGCATTGAGGATAAAGATGGCAACATTCTAGAAGAACATAAGATTGAAACGGAGGAAGTTATTTCACCTCAGATAGCCTATATGATGACCTCTTTGTTGCAGGGAGTAATCCAGAGAGGAACGGGTAGATCAGCACGTTATTTGCAATGGCCTTTAGGTGGTAAAACAGGCACGACTGATGAGTACACTGATGCCTGGTTTGTAGGGTTTTCTCCCTCTCTTTGTGCAGGTGTCTGGGTTGGTCATGATAAACAGATTACCATTGGAGAAAGGCAGTCAGGGGCTGTGGCAGCGCTTCCGGTATGGAGAGATTTTTTTGATAAAGTTATCAAGGAAAAACTGAGGATTGCCGAGGAAAAGGGAGAAGAGTTTGTTATTGATGAAGAATTTGAGGTTCCTCCAAATCTCTCTTTTGTGGAGATTGACAGCAAGACTGGCTTACTTGCATCTCCAGTTTGCCTTTTTACCTTGAGGGAAGTTTTTCTCCCTGGTACCGAGCCAGACAGATTTTGCACCCATGAAGATCACATGATGATTCTTGATTACTATTCAGTTAGAAAATAAAAAAGGAGGGGAGGGGCTCAATTAATCAAGCCCCTCCTAGGGAAAAGTAATCAAAAAAAGGGGCCAATGGTTAGTTTTTCTTCTTTATTTTACCTGATTTTGAGGCCGAACGAGAGGAAGAGGATGACGATTTTTTCGAAGCTTTGGAGGAAGAAGACCTGGATTTTGAACTTGAGCTGACTCTTTTTGAACTAGTTCCTCGAGAAGAACCTCGTGAAGAACTGCTTTTAACGGATTTGCTAGAGCCAGAGATCTTTTTATAAATCCGGCCGATAAAAGAACTAGATTTTTTTGGTGATATTTTTCTTGAAGGTTGGTTCGCACTTACTTTCCTGGAGGAAGTATAACCGTAGGAACTTTTCTTGATGGTGCTTTTGGGCTTGCTGATCGGTTTTTTCGTGCTTGCTTTTCGGGAAGACGGATAGCCGTAGGAGTCTTTTTTGATGGAACTTCTGGAATTGTAGATCGGTTTTTTCTCTCCGGCCCTGCCTACTTCTTCTGATTTTTTCTTAACGACTTTCCTTTCTTGAGAAGGGTAAACTCTTGCAGCCGTCTTTTTTCCGACCCTATTTGAATCTACTGCTTCAGTTTTTCTGACGGTGGTTCGACTTGAGCTCTTTCTTGCCTCAGATTCAGGAGAAGTGACTTTTTTCCGGAGAAGTACCTTTTTGCCGTCAAGCCTTTCGACGGATATCTTGTTGGCCGTGGGTCTCATAGGAAGCCGCTGTCTGGAAAGGCTGATTTTGCCCAGACTTTTAACAGACTTCTGAGAGAGGGCAACTTTGGAGACATTTCGAGCCTTGAGCTGATTTTTATGGATAACAGTAAGAGTGCGAGAATTGTAAGGATAACTGTGCCCTTGGAACCGGCCATAGTACACGTTGTTGATTATCACACCTGGATAGCCATAGTAACTTAAAGGTGCCCAGCCAAAATAATCATAGCCCCAGTACCAGCTGACCCAAGCAGGACCCCAAACTCTCGTTGGGATCCAGTACCAGCCGAGACCATACCTCCAATGCCATCTGCCGAAGTGGTGTGTGCTCCAACCCCAGGTCTCGTATGGAATCCAGGTCCAGCCGCATGAATTAAGCCAGGTCCACCGGCCGTTGTAGTATGGTCGCCAATAGGGGTCAATCCCTCCGGGGACCCAGACATTACCATGCGGAGCCATGTAGACCCATTCGCCGTTCGCAGACAATTCATATTCAAAATCTTCCAATTCTTCTGGAAGGTAAGCTTTTGCCATACGCTTACGAGTCTGGGAATCCCTGTGTTCGCTCCATCTGTCAAAACTATCTTCAGCAACCGCGTAGAATCGAGTGGGCTGGGAGGCAAAACTGCCAGTTGAAACCTCAACTCTTTGCTCGTTATTTATCAAGATAGAATCCGATTCTCCAGCCGCCTCCAGCATACCTTCAAAAACGAATATTTCGGTCTCGCTAGCCTGCCTCACATCAATTCTGTAGAGCCCGTTATCCAGAACATAAATAGAAGCATCAGGAGTGTGAATTTCAATATTCTTTTCTTCCTTTAAGTCTCTCACGCGGAAATAGATATTCCCTGTCCAGACTCGAATCCGTATGAGCTCAGATTCTATTTTTGGCAAGGTCAAAAAGTCTATTTTAGTTTCATTGTCCAACCTGACATAATTTCCATTTCCCAGGTAAATTTCTGCGCGTCCATCAGTAGTACCCATCCTGTCGCCTTCAGAAACGGGCATGTTCACAACGCCTTCTTCATAACCCAGGTCAGTTGATCTCTGGATATAAATGTTCCCCTTCACGAAGCTTAACCGGGCAAACGAATTGTTTGTGTAATTAGTCTCCTCTGCGTTTGAAATTGAGAAAAAGAAAAGAATCGCTATCAGAATTCCTGTTGTTTTTCTCATTTTAATTCTCCTTACATTTAATCCAGATCATTTATAATGCAAATACTATGCCAACCTTTTGTTCTCCTTAATCCGCTGATTTTGGGCATATATTATGTCCTTAAAATAAGACGATTGCAGTATTATAAATACACTTTTGTCCTGCAGGTGTTTGATGAATCAGCCCCTACAATTTATTTATAAGGTCAGGTTATTTGTAAATTTTAAAAGGTGGGCTTGATAAATCAAGCCCCTACAGAATATAAATCAAGCCCGCAAAAAAAAGGACCTGACCCAGTTTTTTGTAGGGATTTGATTCATCAAACCCACATGTTAGTTATAAAGATTATTTATTGAATACAGAAACGCGATTCCATATCTTTAAAAAGGTGGGCTTGATAAATCAAGCCCCTACATGCAAAATGGGGCCACAAAATGGGGCCAGGCCCCATTTTCTTGGATGAATCTAACACCTACGAATAAATTATCCCCCCTACAGATTAGGTCCCTACATCGGGCTCGTGGAGATCTTTCCAGTATTTTTGCTGTGTCTCAAAAACTGGAATCAATTCCCTCAGGGTAATGGCTGAAATTTTTTCTTCTATCTCCGGTTTTTTTGCTTCCCCAGCTAGATGGAACAATACTTGCTTGACTCCTTCTCTGAGACCCTGCAAATCATAGCCTCCCTCCAGGGTGAAAAGAATTCTCTCCTTCGAAAAATCATGGGCTAGGGCAAGAAGTTCAGAGGTGAGAGCCCCAAATCCGTCTTCGCTTACCATCATCCCTCCCAGCGGGTCTGCCCGGTAGATATCAAAACCGGCAGAGACGAGGATAAATTCTGGCTTGAAAAGAGCTGTGATAGGGGAGAGGATTTTTCTGAATATAAAGAGATAATCCTCGTCTGTTTTTCCCGCGGCAAGTGGAACGTTGACAGTAAAGCCTTCACCGCTTCCCAGTCCTATTTCGTTCCAGTATCCTGTTCCTGGATAGTGAGGGAATTGATGGGCAGAAAAATAGAGAATATCGCTTCTTTCATAAAAGGAATGCTGGGTTCCGTTTCCGTGGTGGAGGTCCCAGTCCACAACCAGAATACGCTTGAGGCCGTGCTTTTTTATCAAGTATTCAGCACAGATAGCAACATTGTTGAAGAGACAAAATCCAGCGGGCCGCTCTCGTTCAGCATGATGGCCGGGCGGTCTGACGAGGGCAAAACCATTTTGAATTTTTCCTTCCATGATCAAATCTGCAGCTTTTAACAAACCACCTGCAGCAAGCAGCGCAACTTCATAAGAACGGGCTGAAGTGGCTGTATCAGGATCAAGAACAACTCTTTCTTTTTCCGAAGTTTCTTTGATCAGATTGATATAGGAAGGAGAATGAATCATCTGAATTTCTTCCTCTGTTGCAGAACGAGGTTCTATCTCTAGATAAGGGAAAGTAATATCCTTTTCCACCATGTCGTAGATTGCATCTAACCTCATCGGGCTTTCCACATGGAAAGCACCCATATTGTGTTCCATGTACCGCCGATCCTTGACGATTCCTGTCCTCATTTGCTCCTCCTGATATTTGCCAAAATTGGGATCATCGGGTCAAATCCTTATTTTTAAAAAATGCTCTCCACTTCTCAGGTGGGGGTTTAGGAGTAAGAAGGCTTACCCCGAAGAGGAGAACAAGAGAAACGACCAAAGCGGGATAGATAGCCGGAATGCCGAAAGGAAGATGACCCTGGATTTTATTTACGATTTCCCAGACGATGGTCACCGTTGTTCCCCCCAACATAGACAGCACCCCACCCGAAGCTGTTGCCCTCTTCCAGAAGAAGACAGCTACAAGGGCTGGAGTGATTCCGGCTCCGTAGACAGTGTAGGCGGCATAAGCTGCATCCAGAATCCGCGGGAAAAAGGAAATAAGAGAGTAGGCGATTACTCCCAAGACAATTACCGCTAATCTCGAGTAGAGAATCATTTTCTTATCTGGAAGGTTGGGATTTATAAACCGTTGGTATACATCTCTGATGACGTTCGTGGCCGGCACAAGAAGGAAGCTATTAGCAGTGGAGATGATGATGGCCACTATTGCTACCAGGAGCAAACAGCCCACGGCAACAGGGACTCCTTTATGGGCCACGAGGATAATGATTTTTCCGGCCTCCTTTGCTTCAAGGCCCTTAAAATAGCTGCTGCCCACAACTGCCAGACTCTGCAGAGCGATTCCCAAAAGGATAACTCCCACCACCCAACCTACGACTGATTTTTTTGCTTCTTTTTCATTTTTAGCCGAGAAAAAACGCTGGTACATGTTTCCCTGTCCCAGGGCAAGAAGCAGTGTCGGGACAAAATATCCCATGGCCTGTACCCAGGTCATGTTTCCCAAAAAGGAATGGCTTCTCTCGGTCACGTTGGCAACGATATAGTCCATTCCTCCCACATGCTGGATGAGAAAAGGAAGGGCAAGAAGGATGCCGGTTATCATGACAATGCCGTTGAAAATATCCAGATAGGCTACAGAGATCATGCCGGCGAGAAGGGTATAGGTGATGACAAATACAGCTATGATAATTATTCCTGTCCCAGCGGAAATTTTTCCTCCAGTGATAATATCAAGCACCCAGCCTCCTCCTCGAAACTGGTAACTGACAATTGTCACATAGGCTATTATTGTGACTACGGTGGCCAGGATTCGGGCCCACTTGTTGTACCTGGCCTCCAGGATATCAGGAACAGTAAACTGGCCAAAAGTTCTTACTCTACCTGCTATGAAAAAAACAATTATGATGCCCAGCCAGCCGCCGCTGCTGCCGATAAGTGAAGAAAAGCCGTGGTTGTAACTGAGATCAGAGACGCTAAAAATATCTCCAGACCCAATCCAGCTGGCAAGGAGAGTTCCCACAAGCACAGGAGCTGTCAGGCTCCTGCCGGCAACCAGGAAATCTTCTTTTCTTTTCAGCCGTTTGGTCAGGTGAAGACCGATGGCAAAGAGAACAACAAGATAAAATAATATGGTTAGCAGGTAAACCATTTTGGCGTTTTATTTTTTTTCAGGGAAAAATTTTTCGAGTTCCTCTGGTTTTGGCTTTTTAGTCAGAAGGCTGACCACGATCAACGAGCCCAAAGAGATGATCAAAGCAGGATAGATGATAGGGATTCCCCAGGGATCGCCTTCTGGCGCCCTATCTGGAGGCAAGACCTCTGCCAGGACCTTCAGAACTATACAGGCCGCAGTTCCTGATATAATCGAGGCTAATCCTCCGGCTTTGGTTGCCCTTTTCCAGGCTAAAGCTGCGATGAGGGCAGGAGTAATTGCAACCCCGTATATTGTATAAGCAAAGAAGGCCATTCCGAGCACTGAAGTAAGTCTTATGGCCAGGAAAAATGCGACTACCCCGAGGAAAACTACAAAAACTTTTTGGAGGGCGACCATATTGCTTTGGGAAGCCTCTTTTTTTACAAAGCGCTGGTAAATATCGCGCATGATGGTTGTAGTAGGAGAGAGAAGGTAGTTCATGCCTGTGGAGATAACGACAGCACATGCCGCACCTAGAAGCAGGACTCCTACTGGCCAGGGAACCAAGCTTCTAGCTGCCATAAGGACAACTTTTCCTCCTTCCTTGGGAATGGTAAGGTCAATCTGTCCTTTAAATTTGCTGTAAGCAAACACTGCAATAATCACGACCACGGTTTCCACAAATACGGTTCCGATTGTCCAGAGGATAACTGCCTTTCTCGCATCTTTTGGTGTTTTGGCACTGTAGAATTTCTGGTACACACTCTGCACACCCATAAGAAGAAGCATGGTAGCCAGAAAATACCCCCCCACTTTAAGAAAGGGATGCGCTCCGAACTGCTCGTTTACGACAGCGAAATAACCAGCATCGAGTACTTGAGTTGCCTGCGCAAAGCCACCAGCAGCAAGATAGACAAAAGGAACAGAAAGCAGGCAGGCGAGGACGATGATAATTCCGTTGGGTAAATCCGTGTACGCAATCGCAATCATTCCTCCAAGAGCAGTAAAAAGAATAACAAAGGTGGCAGCGATGATGGTGCCTACTGAATCAGGAATAGCTCCATCAGTTGCAACATTGAGAATGAACCCCCCTGCAACAAATTGATAGGAGACAATAACCGTGAAAGAAATGATAAGAGCGATTGCGCCGAATAACCGGGCAACGGGCCCGTAGCGTACTTCTAAGATGTCGCCGATTGTATACTGGCCGAAGGTTTGAATTTTTCCAGCCAGAAAATAGATAACAATAATACCCACCCAGGCACCTGCTGCCAGCCAGAGAGCAGAGAAACCTGCTTTCGAAGCGAATTCGGCTCCTGCGATAAAAGTTCCAGAGCCGATCCAGGTGCAGATAAGAGTAAAAACCATGACCGAGGTTTTAAGTTTTCGGCCGGCAACCATAAAGTCTTCTTGGCTTTTGACACGTCTTGCTCTGTAGAAGTTGAAACCGGTCAGGACGAAGAGATAAGCGAGGATGATGTAAAGATAGGTTGACATACGACCCTCCTTTTCATTTTATAGTAATTAGGCGGAAACCTGTCAATTCTGTAAGGATTTGATTCATCAAATGCACTTTTTTCTTAATGCAGGGGCTTGATTCATCAAGCCCACCTTTTAAGATACATATAAACAAATCTTTCTGTCTTAGGGTCTTTCTATTCTTTCAATTATCTTTAAAACTTTCAAATGTTTTTATTTGAAAAAGGGGACAGGCTACTTTTTTGGAAAAAAGAGGGCTCTCTGAAGTTGGGGTCATTACATGATGTTGGGATCAGGTCTTGTTTTTTGCCTCTACTCATACTGAACTATGTTAGGATAAGGTCTTGCTTTTTTGCCTCTCCTCACACAAACACAGCTTAAAAAGCAAGCCCTGGCTCCGCTGACCCAAATAAAAGCAAAAAACAAGACCTAACCCCATTATATATTTTCGAAAAAGTAGCCTGTCCCCTTTTTCCCAAATAGGACTGTTGTTATGTGTAGACAGTTCATACAGAAAAAGTAGCCTGTCCCCTTTTTCTCAAATAGGACTGTTGCTATGTGTAGACAGTTCATACAGAAAAAGTAGCCTGTCCCCTTTTTTTTCAACTTTCAACTTTGCTTTGCTCGGAACAGGCTGAGCAATCTCAAACAATAAATTGTCATTCAGGCTGTGTCGCAATTAATTGCCAGATTTAAAATGGGA
>CAYTBG010000011.1:0-2722 GCA_964435925.1 uncultured Eubacteriales bacterium
TTGTTCGTTTCCCATTTTAAATCTGGCAATTAATTGCGACACAGTCTGAATGACACAAAGGAATGATCAATCCAGATTTTTCTATCAGGCGACTTTGAGACAACGCCTTTTTTTATCAGGAAATATTACTCTGGCAATTAATAAAATCTAAAACATCTCCGATGACTTTTCATCATGGATTTTAAGAAAGTTTCTAGAATTGATAACTATTCAGTCAAACTTGCAACTTTTCTTTGATATTTAACGTACTAATATATGGAGAACAAAAATGAAGCAGATCGAAGAGCAAATCAACAGGAAACCCCTCCTTGGTACCCCTCCTTTTTTCAGGGAGTTTAAAATAAATACCCCTATTTACTGATTTATCCCATTAAACAGGCTGTCATTTTTCTCCCAAGAAAAAGGCAGCCTGTTCTCTTTTATTAGCATAGGGGTCACCATTAGAGGGGGATTGTCAGGCCTTATCATTGGAATGTCTGGATAATCAAGGGCAGAAGAATTTCTCTTCTTAATGGCAAGGCCTGGATAAAATGGGGCCAGGCCCCATTTTATAAGAGAGAGGACATTCTCCAATTGTGGACAGAAAATGGGGCCTGATCCCATTTTCTTGTCCCCATTTTCTCTAATCCCATTTACTCAACGATGAACCAACAAGTTTCACTGAATATCCTGCATTTTGTTATAAAGCCAGAAATCTCTTGACAAGAAAGGAAAAAGAATTTTTAATTACTGTGCTGAGATAGTATTTTTTTGACAATCGAAATTCAGGTTTAAAGGAAAGGGAAGTCCGTGAGAAGCGGACGCAGCCCCCGCTACTGTGATCGGGTACGAATTCCAGATTATGCCACTGTCTTCTTCTTAGAGGACGGGAAGGCCTGGAAAGAGGATAACCCGAGAGTCAGGAAACCCCCTTTAAACTTCTGAAACCCATCTTCGGGAGGAAGGTTGGGTGGTTTTTTTTGCTTGCCCCTCCCCTGAAAAATAAAGCAAGCATAAGTTTAAATTTTTCCTGTTTATTTAACTGCGGGGGCAAAAAAGTTAAGGAGGAATAGAATATGATTAAAAAAGTCCTTTGTTTTGTCCTCGCTTTAACAATCCTGCCCTTCAATGTTTACTCACAGGAAAAGCCAGAGAAAGAAAAAGTCTCTACCTCTTCAATGCAACATGAGGTCGTCGTTACCGCTACCCGTCTTGAGACTCCTGCCAAAGAAATCGCAAGTTCTGTGACCGTGATCACAAGAGAGAGATTAGAACAGTCAAAGAAGGCCACAGTCATTGAAGCCCTCCAGGAAGTTTTAGGAGTATCTATCGTCCAAAACGGCCCCCCCGGAGCAGCAGCATCTGTTTTCCTTCGCGGAGCAAATTCTGAGCACACGTTAATCCTTATGGACGGAGTTGAGCTTAACGATCCCATCTCTCCTTCCCGCTCTTTTGACCTCGCCCATCTTACTCTTGATAATATTGAACGCATAGAGATTCTCCGCGGCCCCCAGAGCACCCTCTACGGGTCTGACGCTTTAGGGGGAGTGGTGCACATCATAACCAAAAAAGGGCAAGGAAAACCCAAGTTTTCTCTTTCAAGCGTTGCCGGCTCATACGGAACAATCATTACCAGTGGGGGAATAAACGGCAGTACTGAGAGAATGCATTATTCGCTTGGAACATCTTATTTTCGAAGCGACGGATTCTCTGCTGCCAGTGCGAATTATGAAGGAAATGAGGAAAAGGATGGTTACCGGAATCTTTCGTTATGGGGAAGATTGGGATTTCGCCTTTTTGATAATCTCGATGTTGATCTCATCCTGCGAACTATAAATACTCAAATCGATATAGACAACGTCGGAGGTGCCCAAGGAGATGACCCGAACAATGTACAAGATTACAATGCTCTATTCATCAAGACCCAGATTCGGAATCTCATGTTAAATAACCGCTGGGAACTAAAATTAGGATTATCTCTTGTGGATTATGACCGCCAGCATGAAAATCCTATAGACGAAGCTCATCTCTTGGACTCAGAGAATGGATTTTTCAAAAGCAAATTGGTCAAAATTGACTGGCAAAATAATCTCTTCCTGCATAAGACGAATACTTTCACCCTTGGAATTGACTATCAACAGGAGCAAGGAGAATCAGAGTACAACTCTGATGGAATTTGGGGGCCTTTCTCGAGCATGTTCCCGTCGAGGCGAGCCCATATCACAGGCTTCTATCTTCAAGACCAAATTAGACTCGCCAATCGATTTTTCGCAACGCTGGGTTTGCGGCTGGATGACCACAGTCAATTTGGATCTTCAGTGACATACCGGCTCGCGCCTGCTTTTTTCATCGAAGCTACCCAGACAAAGTTCAGGGCAACCTATGGAACAGCCTTTAAGTCGCCCTCCCTCTACCAGCTCTACGCACCCGGAACATTTTTAGGGCCTATCGGGAATACGGAATTAAATCCAGAAAAATCCATAGGCTGGGATATAGGGGTCGAACAGCAACTTCTAGGAGGAAACGTCTTGCTGGGCGCAACATATTTTCACCATGACTATAAAAACCTTATCAATTTTGACTTCATTAAGGGATACATGAATATCGGAAAAGCAGAATCCAAGGGAACAGAAATTCTTATCCAGGCTCGTCCTTTTGATGACATCTTGTTTAGCGCAACTTACACCAGAACAGAGGCTAGGGATAAGGACACTGATGATGATCTTTTGAGAAGGCCAAAGCA
>CAYTBG010000011.1:2822-43213 GCA_964435925.1 uncultured Eubacteriales bacterium
GAACAGAGGCTAGGGATAAGGACACTGATGATGATCTTTTGAGAAGGCCAAAGCAAAAATTTTCGGCAAACCTGAATTATAACTTCCAAAAAAAGGCCAATATCAATCTTACTTTTATCCGCATAGGAGAACAGGATGATATGGACTTCTCAACTTGGCCTTACACCCGACTGACTCTGCCCGGCTATTCCCTCCTTAACGCCGCCGCATCCTTCAATTTCACCTCCAGCTTCCAAATCTTCTGCCGCCTGGATAACATTTTTAATAAAGAATATGAGACGATCAAAGGATACGGAACGCCCGGCTTTTCCGTTTATGGCGGAGTGAATTTCTCCTTATGAGAAGAAAAACGATTAAAAAATCGTTTTGCTAAATTGACATTTTAATCCTTCTTTATTATATTATAAAAGCTGCATATAAAATAATATGAGTATAAAGAAGATAAAGCTTTTCAATCTGGCTTTTCTATTCATTTTCCTGCTCATTACCCTATTTATCAACTTTTTTCATACTGAAAAAGCCACTAGGGGCGATGATAACTGTCCTGCCTGTCACTTCCTAAATTCCACTTTCACAACAAGCCAGATTAACTTTTTCTATCTTCCTCCACCTTCTATTTCAGGAATACTGAAAACATTTGAGTCCTTTAATTATACATTTATCTTCACTGTTGATCCTTCCTCTCGCTCCCCTCCTCAAATTTAACTCTTCACAAAATAATCCGATTACGCCTATTTCGCCTATGTGAAATTCCAACAAGGCGTAAAAGGCGATCCCTTAAAGTAGATGATAGGTTTAAAAGAGGGAAAACATGAAAATAAAATTTTTAATTTTAAATATTATCTTCTTAATGTTCACTTTTACTCAATTCATCCACGCCCAACAATCCCATCAAAGCCGTCAACAACACCGTCGAGGGCAAGAAAGACTCCTCTTCATTAAAGGTAATGTTGAAGACTGGGAAGGCAATCCTCTAAAAAAAGCAATTGTCATGATTCCAGAAATAAGTAAATCTACAGAATCAGATGAATCAGGCAACTTTGAGATAACACAAATCCCTTCAGGAAGTTACCATGTTGAAGTCTATGCTGAGGGATACATGGATTATTCCTCTGACCCTTTTGTCCTAAAACAAAGTAAGCTCAGTTATGAAGTAATTTTGATAAAAAAAATAACAAGAGAAATAGTGGTAACCGCCACCCGGACACCAAAGCTCTACGCCGAAACACCTGTAAAAACTGAGGTTATTACCCTCAAGGATATTGAGAAAAAAGCAGCAGTAAATTTAGCTGAGACTATTAGCCAGACAACAGGAGTTAGAGTTGAAAATAACTGTCAAAATTGTAACTTCACTCAGATTCGCATCAACGGTATGGAAGGAAAATACACCCAAATCCTCATTGACAGTTCACCTGTGGTCAGCGCCATGACAGGTGTCTATGGCTTAGAGCAAATACCGACAGAAATGCTTGAAAGGATAGAAATTGTCAAAGGAGGCGGATCAGCTCTTTATGGAGGTAATGCAGTAGCTGGAGTGATAAATGTTTTAACTAAAGAGCCTCAAGAAAACAAGACTGCTTTAAAACTGCACCAAGAATCCACTTCAGGAAAACCTTTCACCAGTTTTGGTTTCCATTCCAGCCTTGTTTCCAAAGATATAAACACAAAGGCTTTTTTATTTGGAACTTATCAAAAAAGAGAGCCCGTTGACTTAAACGAAGACAGCTTCTCCGAACTTGGTACCATATCTAACACTTCTTTTGGTCTCAACTTTTATAATTATTTTTCTAAAATTAAAGGCCTCCTAAAATTAGGTTTTTTTAGAATTTTTGAAGAAAGAAGAGGAGGAGACCTCTTTGATAAGCCTCCCCATGAAGCCAATACAGCTGAATGGATAAAAACAGACCAGATAGGCCTCTCCTCTGAATGGAATCACTCTCTTTCAGAAAAAATTCACTACAACCTTTCCTTTTCTCTCGTAGATGCCAAAAGAAATACTTATTATGGCAGCCATAAGGACCTAAACGCATACGGAAATACAAAAAATCCCCTATTATTTCTCAACTGTCAGATTAACTACCAAATAGGAAGCCACGTTTTTTCTCTCGGCGCTCAGTATAAACGAGATAAAATCAAAGATGAAGCTACTGGCTACAATAGGATAATCGAAGATGTCTATCATGAGAGCGGATTTTTCATTCAGGATGATTTTAAAATTAGCAAGGTTTTTTCTCTCTTAACTGGAGTTAGACTAAACAAACACTCAGCTCTGGATAAAAACATCTTTACTCCTAGATTAAGCATCCTTTTTAATATCACAAAATATCTTGCCTTCAGAACTTCATTCTCATCTGGATTTAGAGCTCCCCAGGTCTTTGATGAAGACTTACACATAACCCAGGTCGGGGGGGAAGGGATGATAATAACAAATTCACCAGATTTAAATGTAGAAAAATCTTTCAGTATAAGCAGCGGTCTCGATTATGGAAAACAGATTAAAAGAAACCTAATTCAACTCAGTTTAGAGACCTTTTATACCCAATTAACTGACACCTTTGTCCTTCATGAAGTAAGTCGAATAGAAAACGCCAGAATCTTAGAAAGAATAAACGGAGTTGGTTCCAAAGTGTACGGGTTTTCCATTGATTTCGGCCTGGTTTTAGGACCAAAATTTTCTCTTGCTTCAGGCTGGACTATCCAGCAAACCAGGCTCGACGAGCCAGAACCGGATTTCAACTCCAAAGAATTTTTCAGAACGCCTGATTACTACGGTTATGCCAGTATAAGTTACGAAAACAAAAAAATTGTCAACGCTGAGCTATCCATGGAATACACTGGAGAAATGAAGGTCCCTCATTATGCGGGATACATCGAGAATGATAGATTAGAAAGAACTAATCCTTTCTGGGTGGTGAACATAAAGCTTCATAAGCCTATTAACATCACTGAGGACTATAGAGTTAGCATTTTCATCGGCACCCACAATCTGCTTGATTCTTATCAAAAAGACCTGGATAAAAGCGTAGATAGGGATTCAGGCTATGTCTATGGCCCGGCAAAACCCAGATCTTTTTACGCTGGCTTTGAATTTTCCTTTTAAAAATATTTGTAATTGTGGATAAGACATAAATAATTTCTTAAAAGACAATTTTATTTTCACTTTACATCCTTTCATTAATTTTTTTTAAATAAAAAACTTCTAAAGATTATTTTTAAAATTTGACTTCTATTTCCATTTTCTCTAATATTTCTTAAAAAAAGCATGATTAAAAAGTACAAAAAGCTCTTCTGTCTGAAATTCCTTCTTACCTTCCTGTTTTTAATCCTCTCCATAAACTTTTTTCACACTGAAAAAAATATTCAATCCAATGACTTTTGCCCTGCTTGCCATTTCCAAAATTCAACTCTCGCCACTAACCAGATCAATTTTTTCCACCTGCCCCAGCTTTATCTTCTGGAAATACTGAAAACACTCGAATCTTTCCATTACTCGCAAAATTGTTTTCTAAATCCTACCTCTCGCTCCCCTCCGCAAATCTAAGCTTTTTCTCTTTACTCATTTTTAGAACTCTTACTTTTTCCACTTTTTTGTTATCTAAGGAGGTCAAATGATGAGAAAAAAATCACTTATTCTGCTCATAACATTCTTTTTAGCAAGTTGTTCTTTGTGGTGTCAAACTCCGGAAAATACTGCCCTCACCTTAGAGCAATGCATATCCGTTACTCTTCAACAAAATCCTCTTATCCTATCGTCCTTGCAGCAATATCAAGCATCTTTAGCTCGTATAAGCCAGGCAAAAGCACTTCCCCAACCTTCAATTGACATTGACTCGGACTTGCAGCCCAAGTTTTTCAACTTCAGGGGTTCTGGTGAATCCTATATCGGGGGAAGCTGGAGCCTTGAGTTCCCAGGGAAAAGGCATCTCAGAGGAAAGATCGCATCAAAGGAATCAAATGAAATAATGGCAGAGATAGACCTCCTCAAACTCGATATCGTTTTTCAGGTGAAACAAGCTTTCTACGGCCTTCTTCTCACCCAGGAAAAATTAAAATATGCCCAGCAGGATTTAGAGCTTGCCCAGGATTTTCTTCATAAAGCCGAGGTTAAATACGACGCCGGCGATGTGGCTAAGGTAGAAGTCTTAAGAGCTCGCGTTGAAGCCGCTAAAGCAGCCAACGAGGTGAGATCAGCAACAAATGAGGTGAGGTTGGCGAAAGCCATGTTAAATTTCCTTTTAGCGAGGAAAAAATATGCTCCTTTAGAAATCAAAGGAAAATTGAAGAGACCTTCCGTCAGGCTTAATGTCGAGGAATTAATACAAAGGGCTTTTGCTTTTCGCCCAGAAATCAAAAGAATAAACTATTCACTAGAAAAAGAAAATCTTATAAAAACACAGGGATACTTAAGTTACCTCCCTGATTTTGATGTGGGTGTATCCAAACATTGGATAGAAGGAGAAGCGACTTACTGGGACGTGACTCTCTCCTTTCCGATTCCCCTTTTTTTCTGGCAGCCAAAAAAAGGGGAAATCGCAGAAACCAAAGCCAACATCGAATCCCTGAAAAGGGAAGTAGACCACTTAAAAAACGCCATCACTTTGGATGTCGAAGAAGCGTATATGAATGCTCTGACTGCCACCAACCAGATTCAGCTCTTCGAGGAGGAGATGCTGACCCAAGCAGAAGAAGTCTACAACATGTTTTTCTTCAGCTATCAGGAAGGGGAAATCGGCGCCATAGAGCTGATCGAAGCTCGCAGAACTCTCGTTGAAACCAGAAGATCTTACGCCGACGCCCTCTATAATTACGACGCTTCTTTGGCTGCATTGGAGAAATCCGTAGGCCAAGAATTCAAAGGAGGTAGACAATGATAAAGAAATATTTTTATTTAATTCTTATTATCTCAATACTCGGGTTTGGAATAACCTGCGGAAAAAATCATACAAAAAATCATTATAAGCATCAGGGCGCAGAATTGAAACAAGCTGATAAAACTGAGAAAGGAATAGGAAAAGGACAAGAAGGTAAGAGGCTGGGCCGCAGATTCAGAGCACGAAATGCTCACGGTAAAGTATTACAGCTTACCCCTGAAGAAGCTCAAATTATTGACCTCAAAGTAGAGCCGGTAAGAATGAGCAGAATGGACTCCCTTATTTTGGCTACCGGCAAGGTAAAAGCAAATGAAAATAAAGTAGCTATAGTAGGGCCCCTTTTCTCCGGGAGAATAAAAAGTATTTACGTAAATGTTGGAGATCTGGTTCAAAAGGGAAGTAAACTGGTAATATTGGAAAGTGTATATGTAGCTGAGGCAAAATCGGAATTCTATAAGACTTATGCATCTATGGAATTGGCGAAGATTAATTACGAGAGACAGCAAAGATTATTTAAAGAAAATATAGCTTCACAAAAGAATCTGGCAGCTTCTGAAGCCGATTATAAGATAGCCTTAGCTAACCTTAACGCAGCAGAAAAGAACCTCCATACCCTCGGATTTAATGAGGAAGATGTTGAGAAGCTTGCCACCTCCCACGAAATAAGCCCTACAATTTATCTCTCAGCTTCCATAAGAGGTCGGGTTGTGAAGCGGGAAGCAGTGGTAGGAGCTATGGTTGATCAAAGCAATGATCTATTTACTATTATGGACCTATCTACCTTATGGATTGATGCTGATATATATGAAAAGGACCTTTCATTGATAAAGATTGGGGAAAATGTTGAGGTAACCGTGCCTTCCTATCCACGGGAAGTATTTATGGGAAAAGTGGCCTTTATTAGCGATTTATTTAATGAAGAGACTCGCACAATAACCGTTAGGACAGAGGTAGCAAATAAAGATAGCAAGCTGAAGGTAGGAATGTTTGCCAATATTAAGATTTATACTACTGCAGCAAAAGAGGCTTTGGTTGTCCCTGTAAAGGCGATACTGGATGTTGGGGAAGAAAAGATTGTCTTTGTAAGAGAAGGAAACGCTTTTCGCCTGAAAATAGTTGAGGCAGGAAACACCTTGGATAATTTCACTGAAATACTGAGTGGATTAAAAGAGGGTGAGGAAGTAGTCTTGGAAGGAAATTCTCAACTTCTATCTGAACTGATAGATAAGGAGACCTCTCTGGGTATTATTCATTGAGGAAAGAGCAATTGCGCAAAATTCAAGATAAAAGGGAGGTATCTGGATGATTGATAAATTAATTGAATGGTCCTTAAAAAATAAATTGTTAGTTATACTCTTGGCGGCATTGGTTATAATTGGTGGTATATTTGCTTTCACTACTCTGCCAGTAGATGTTTATCCCGATTTAAATGCACCTCTGGTAAATATCGTTACTGAGAACTATGGGATGCCCGCCGAAGAAGTGGAAAAATTGATAACCCGTCCTTTGGAAAGTATCCTCAATGGAGCACCTCATGTGACCCGCGTACGTTCTGAATCAAGCATGGGGATATCCGTAGTTACAGTAGAATTTGATTGGGGAACAGATATCTATTTAGCACGGCAACTGGTTACCAGCCGACTGGAATTGGTAGTTAATCAGTTGCCTTCTGGAAGTCTTAATCCCATTTTAGGCCCGGTGTCTTCCCGTATGGGGGAAGTCTATCAGTTTGTAGTGGAGGGAGACGCCAATCCTATGGAGCTCAGATCGGCAAGCGATTGGGTGATTCGTTATAGGCTGTTGGGAACTCCGGGTATTTCTTTTGTGGTCAATCTGGGAGGATTTATCAAACAATATCAAGTATTGGTCGATCCTACCCAGTTAAAAAATTACGGCGTTACAATAGCCGACGTCAAAACAGCAATAGAGGAGAATAATTATAATCCCAGTGGTGGGCTCCTTTTCAAGGGACCTCAGGAGTTTATCATCCGCGGTTTGGGACGGATGCAGAACCTTGAGCATATCAAAAACACAGTGATCACTGCCAGAAACAATGTACCCGTATATGTCAAAGATGTTGCCGAGGTAAAGATTGGTCATAAATTAAGAAGAGGGATTGCCAGCCGAAATGCTCAAGAAGCGGTAGATGTAGTAATAGAAAAACAGTATGGAGGAAATACCCTCACCACCATCCGCAATGTTAAAAATACTTTATCAGAATTGGCGAAATCTCTTCCAGAAAAAATAAAAATAACTACTTATTACGACCAGTCCATTCTTATATGGAACTCCATCGGTCATGTGGAAAGGGCTATCGTACAAGGAGCTATCCTGGTCATACTGGTGATTTTTCTCTTTCTAGGTAATTTCAGGTCTTCTTTGATAGCAACATTTACCATACCAATTGCCGTGCTGTTTTCCATAATAATGATGAAAATATTTGGTATAGCTATAACTGTTATGTCTCTGGGCGGTCTGGCTATTGGTATTGGGAAAATGGCTAATTCATCCGTTATTATGGTAGAGAATATTTATCGCATTCTCCAACAAAAGGAGATGGGAATTCTTAAGGGAGTCCTAGAAGGAGCTAAAGAAGTAGGTCGTCTTATATTTGAAGCAACTATTATTATTATACTGGTTTTTTTACCTTTATTCGGCTTAAGCGGAATAGAGGGAAAGATGTTTGCTCCTACCGCCTTTGCAGTTGCTGCTTCCCTCTTTGCCGGCTTGCTTTGCTCTCTAACCATACAGCCTGTTCTTTGTTCCTTACTTTTAAAGAGAAAGAAAATTTCTGAGAAAGATAATACTCTTATGCGCTTCATGAAAAAAATATACAAAACAGCCCTGAATTTTTGTTTGAAAAACCGCTGGAAATACCTCCTTATCACAGGCATTGTCTACCTATGTCTAATGATTCTCTTAATACCCAGGATTGGAAGAGAGTTTATTCCCCAAATGGACGAGGGCTCTCTGATACTGAGCACCATTCTTTCCCCAGGAACATCTTTAGAGGAAAGCGACCGTATAGGGCAAAAAGTGGATAATCTAATGCTAGAGTTCCCTGAGGTATTATCCATTAATCGAACTACCGGACGAGCGGAGCAATCAGAGCATGCCCATGGAGTAAACCATAGTCACTATATAATGGAGCTAGTACCGAAGAAAGAGAGAAAACGCTCTCTGGAGAAGATGCTAACGGCGATGAGATTCCAACTCGACAAGATGCCAGGAGTTCGCTACATCTTTGAACAACCAATTCAGAACAAGATGGCTGAGATGCTGACCGGTTTAGAGGGCCAGATAGCCATAAAACTTTTTGGTCCTGAGTTAGAAGTGCTCAATGAAAAAATAGAAGAAATACACTCAATAGTGGAAAATATCGAAGGAGTGGCTGACCTTCGGATAGAGCAAACCGCAGGCACTCCTCAAATAATTTTAACGCTTAATCGGAAGAGCCTGGCTCGCTATGGGATAAATATTGCCCAGGTCTCTGAAATAATTGAGACTGCCTTAAATGGAATAGAAACTACTGACATCCTGGAAGAACACCGCAAGTTTGCGGTATTTATTCGATTTCAAGAACGGTATAGAAAGGATATAGAATCAATTAAAAATCTCTTGGTAGACAGTCCTTCCGGTCAGAGAATTCCTTTAAAAGAGCTGGCTGATTTTGAGATGAGCGAGGGCCCTCTAACCATAATGCGGGAGAATGTCCAAAGAAGAAGAGTGATCATCTGCAATGTAACAGGAAGGGACCAGGGGAGCTGGGTAGCAGAAGCAAGAAACGCCATTGAAAATAAAGTTAGCCTGCCAGCAGGATATCATGTTACTTTTGGCGGGCAATTCGAAAGCCAGCAGAGAGGTTTCCAGAGATTGTTATTGTTAAGTCTATTAGTTGGCTTGCTTGTCTTCTTTTTGCTGATGATCTTCTTTTCCTTTAAGAATGCTCTATGCATAATGATAAATGTTCCTTTTTCTATGATGAGTGGAGTGATAGTCCTTTACATTTTCGGCATGACCTTCAATGTCGCTTCTGCAATAGGCTTCATAGCCCTCTTTGGCATATCAATTCAGAATGCCTTTATCATGGTAGGCTTTTACAACAAATTGCGCAGGGAGGGAAAACCTTTAAGAGAGGCGGTAATCCAAGGTTCTTTGATAAGGTTGAGACCAGTTCTTATAACCGAATTGGTAATAATTATGGGTGTATTGCCCCTCCTTCTATTCGCTGGTGCCACTGGCTCAGAATTATTAGCTCCTATGGCTATGGTTTACATTGGAGGCGAGTTGGATGCCATCTTTTTAGCGGCTTTACAGCTTCCAATTCTCTATGAACTATTTGAAGGAGGAAGGAAGAGAAGAAAAAGGCTATCAGAAGAGAAAAACACAACCTAATAGTGAAGTTTTAAATAAAACAAGATAGCTTTTCAATGCTACCCTGCTTTATTTAAATTGGTGTGTCCATTCTCTATGTAACTTTAGCGAGACTAGGAAAAGAATAAGTAGGGGTTTGATGAATCAAACCCCTACAATATATCAAGCCTCTATATAAATCATACATCTATAGTCAATGTTTACATAAAATTGGGTAAAATGGATCTGTGATCAATTTCTATTATAAATGCTCCGAGAGAGTCTTTACTCCTATAAGAATAAGGATTAATCCTCCCATAAGTTCCGCTCTTTTGCCGATTATCCGGCCAAAAAAAGGTCCTATATTCACGCCAAGGACAGTCATAGAAAATGCGACCAGTCCAATGACAACGGCTGGGTACAAGATTGCCACATGAAGGGCAGCAAGGCTCAGACCCACCGCCAAAGCATCAATGCTGGCAGCAACAGAGAGCACGAGAAGAGATATGCCCCTGGTGGGATCAGCCTTAATATTTTTAATTTTTTTTCCGCGCTTAAAAGATTCATAAATCATTTTTCCACCTATAATAGCGAGCAGGCTAAAGGCAACCCAATGGTCAAAAGGCTCTATGTACTTCATCAAGATGTTTTGCGTGGCATACCAGCCGATGAGAGGCATCATGAATTGAAAAAAGCCAAAAAGGGAAGCCAGCCTCAGAGTCTGGCGTATTGTTATTTTTTCATGGCTCAGGCTTATCCCCACAGAAACGGCAAAGGCATCCATCGCCAGCGCCAAAGCTATTACAATAACAAGAAAAAAATTCATGCTCTTTCTATTTCTTTACTCGTTCCTCTGCAAGAACTCCAGAGCAAGGCTGGTCATGACAAGTGCAGCCTGGGGCAGAGCCTTCTCATCCAGATCAAAGGCCGGATGGTGGTGGGGAAATTCCATCCCGTCACCCATTCCGAAGAATAAAAAAGCTCCTGGAACCTTCTCCAGAAAATAGGCAAAATCCTCGCCTCCCATAACCGGGTCAATGTCTTTAACCCTTTCCTCTCCCAGAGTTTTTTTAACCACATCTAATACCAAATCCACCATGGCTTCGTGGTTTACAAGGGGAGGATAACCTTTTTCATACTGAAATTTAGCGGTGGCACCAAATGCTTTACATGTCTCTTCTGTAATCTCCTTCAGGCGTCTTTCCGCTAATGACTGAAGAGATGGGTCAAAGGTTCTTACTGTGCCTGTCAATGAAACTTCACCGGGAATGACATTATAAATTGTTCCTCCCTTTACTGTCCCAAAGGAAACCACAACAGGTTTAAGAGGGTCCACGTTACGGCTGACAATGCTTTGAGTGTTCACAACGAGATGGGAAGTGACAAGAATAGGATCCACTGTCATCTGAGGCATCGAGCCATGACCTCCTTTTCCTTTTATGATAATCGAAAAGTAATCGGGCTGGGCCATCATTGCTCCTTTCACAATCCCCACAGTTCCTGTAGGCAGTAGCTGCCAGAGATGGAGCCCGAAAATAGCATCTACTCCTTCCAGTGCTCCCTCATCAACCATCTTTTTTGCTCCTCCCGGGATTTTCTCCTCCGCTGGCTGAAAAATAAAGATAACTTTTCCCTTGAACTGCTCTTTTCTCTGGCAAAGAAGCTGAGCAGTACCCATCAAAATAGCCATATGGCCATCGTGGCCGCAGGCATGGGTGGCTTCAGGATTCTCTGATTTGTATTCTTTCTCTCCTTCCTCTTTAAGAGGGAGAGCATCGATATCAGCCCTCAAGGCAACAGTCCCTCCTCCAGGCTTTCCCTCCAGGACTGCTCTCAGGCCTGTCTCTGCGCAAACTTTCACAGGAATACCAAGATCCTCCAAGAATTTGCGGATAACAGAGGAGGTCCGGTGCTCCTCGTAGGCTATCTCCGGATGGCGGTGAAAGTCCCGCCTCCATTCAATCAATTGAGGGGTTAATTCTTTGATGTCTTTTTTTAAAGCTTCTATCATTTTGGTTCCTCCATACGATCGATCTTTTCTTCTATCTTGTTCATCATAACCATTTCTTTTATCTAATTCATGCTTCCTAATTCAGCTTTTACTTTAGATGATTTCTTAGCTAAGCTTAAGCCCACTGTAATAATGCTATTTACCACAAGGCCGACAAACCCCGCATTCATACCCAAGAAAGGATCCCTGCCTAAAAAAATGAGAATGACAACTACAGCAATTCCTGCTATCATCCCGCAAATAACTCCGATCTTTGTCACTCGCTTCCAGAATAAACCAAAAACAACCCCTGGGAAAAACTGACAAACGCCATCATACCCGAAAATAAGGAGAGGAACCAGCTCGTTGGGCAAAAAGATAGCAAAAAAGAGAGCGAAAGTCATGATAACCAAAACCATGAATCGGGAAAGAGCCATGACCTTTCCCTCGCTTGCACGAGGATTGAATCCGGTCTGGTAGACATTCTTGGCCAAAAGAGTTGATGCAAAGAGGACAAGAATTGCAGAGGGGACCATGGCTGTCACAGCTCCGGCTGCTCCTACAAAGCCTATAAACCAGGAGGGATAGGTTTTCTTGACCAAAGCCAGAAAGGCCATATCCCCGTTTTTCAATCCTGGAATGACCAAAAGAGCCGTGAAACCGACCATGAAAATAAGAAGAATCGGAATCTGATAAAACGGCATGATAATGGCATTTCTCTTTAAAATCTTGTCACTTTTTGCCGAAAAAGCAGAACCAAAGACATGAGGCCACATGTAAAATCCCAATCCTGTTAAAAGCACTGTCGACATAACCCAAAGAACATCCATTTGCGGTGCTGCCCCAGGAAAGACAAGGTAGTTGGGTTTCTGCTCAATCAGCGCCTGAAACATCTTCCCGAAGCCACCAAAATAAATATAAGGTACCCCGATGCCGACAATTAAAACAGCAAGGATCATCATGATATCCTTGATTATGGCAACCCAGGCTGCTCCTTTGAGGCCGCTGGTATAAACAAAAGCACAAGACAAAACAAAAGAAATTCCTATGGCAACACGAGAGCTCACAGCACCGTTGCTGGATACTTCAACAATCAGACCAAGACCAGCGAGCTGGAGCTGGAGATAAGGGATTATGGAAAAAACCCCTATAAGAGCCACTATTACTCCCAGCAAACGGCTTTCATAGCGCTTGATGAAAAAGTCGGGTTGAGTTTGGAGGCCATGGCGCTTACCCACCTTCCATAAAGCCGGGAGTATGAAAAAGGAAAGAGTGTAAGCCAGAGCGCCGTATATCAAAATGTAAAAAGTTGGGGCTCCTTTTGAATAGGCCCAGCCGCTCGCTCCAAGAAATGTAAACGTAGTGTAAATCTCTCCCGCCATAAGAAGCCAGATTAAGATGATTCCAAAACGGCGTCCTGCGACTGTCCAGTTTTCAAGGTTCATCTTGACCCGCCTGCCGGCGAAAATCCCCACGAAAGAGGAAATAATTATGGTCGCAAAAATAATTATCAGCGCAACATTCACTCTTCCTCTCCTTCTTTGGGAATATTGAACTTCTTTTCACAAAAATAGGCAGCAAGGAGAATGAAGGGAGTCAGCACCACCCAGGAGAGAATCCAGAACAACAGAAAAGGCAATCCCAGGATAACAGGTTCCACCCGATTGACCAGAGGGAGGGCAAAGACCAAGGTGATAAAGGGAATTGCCCCAAGAATTAAAGCGTACATTGTCCCTTTTTGCATAAGGACCTCCTTTATTAAAACGCGCTCATTATATCAAAAGAAGAGAAGAGAAAAAAACAAAAAGAGAAGTCATGTATTTGGGTAATTTTCCACCAGAATTGAGAAAAGAACTTTTATCCTCAAACTATAAGACTTATAATAATATACCTGATGTTGAAAAGAGAGAATTTTAAAAGTAACAGCAAAATCTTTTGCATTCTTTATGCGGAGGATTAATTTTTTGTTCTGATTTTTTCTTTCTATCTAAATTTATGGCAGTTCAGATACCTGATGAAAAATACAATAATGCTCAGGGGAGTCAGGGTTCACAACCTAAAAAATATAAATCTTGATATTCCCCTTAATAAATTCATTGTGGTAACCGGTGTTAGCGGCTCGGGGAAATCTTCCCTGGCTTTTGATACCTTGTACGCAGAAGGGCAGCGCCGTTATATCGAATCCCTCTCTGCTTATGCCCGTCAGTTTCTGGAGAGGATGGAAAAGCCAGATGCTGACCTCATAGAAGGAATCACTCCCGCTATTGCCATTCAGCAAAAGGCTGTTACCAAAAATCCGCGTTCCACTGTGGCCACTGTTACGGAAATCTATGATTTTTTAAGAGTTCTCTATGCGCGAATAGGAACCGTACACTGCATCAAGTGCGGACAGCCTGTCAAAAGAGATACAGTTGACGCTATTGTCGAGACACTCTACACCCTCCCTCAAAAAACAAAAATATGGATCTCCTTCTCCTGGCCTCTTAAAAAAGGCACCACCACTCTTAAAAAAGGCGGCTTTTTCCGGATCATCCATAAGAACAAAATTATGAATCTTAACGATGTCAAGCTCGAAAAGAGAAAACAAATTGATGTTCTTGTCGACAGGATGACTCTGGAAACAGACGAGAGAGAAAGGCTGGTAGATTCTCTGGAGATCGCGCTAAAGAAAGGAGAAGGGAAAATCAAAGCCCAAACAGACAAGCACCGGGAGTTCATTTTTTCTAATAAGCTCGAGTGCAAGAGGTGCGAGATTGTCTACGAGGACCCGTTTCCAAATCTCTTTTCATTCAACAGCCCTCAGGGCGCTTGCCCCACATGTCATGGCTTCGGCGATCTGGCAGTGCTTGATGAGGATAAGATTATTCCTGACAAAAACAAGTCTCTTGAAGAAGGAGCAATAGAGCCCTGGACAAAGCCAGTCTCCCGGGGAAAGATGGATGAACTGATTTCTGAAGCAAAGAAAAGAGGAATTGCCGCAGATCTTCCTTATATGGATTTAAAAGAAGAAGAAAAGAAATTTATCCTAGATGGAGGTGACGGTTATCACGGGATCAGAGGTTTCTTTGATTGGCTCCAGACAAAAAAATACAAGATCCAAGTGAGAGTCTTCTTAAGCCGCTATCGAAAATATGAACCTTGCCCCGATTGCAAGAAGATGCGTCTCAATCCTCAAGCACTGAGCGTCAAGATAGAAGGACTTTCCATAGGTCAAGTCGTTCAGATGACAGTTCAGCAGGGCCATGAGTTTTTTAAGAGGCTCAAGGTTTCTCCTTTTCAAAAACTCGTGGCTGAAAAACTCATTGAGGAAATCCAGAATAGGCTAAAATTTCTGTTAGAGGTTGGCTTGGATTATATTACCCTGGACCGCATGACTTTCACTTTAAGCGGAGGCGAAGCACAAAGGATAAATCTGGCTGCAGCCCTGAGTGCACCTCTTGTAGGCACCCTCTTTGTTCTGGATGAGCCGAGTATCGGCCTCCATGCTAGGGACAACCACCGCCTGGTGGAGATCCTTGGATCTTTAAAAGAGGTCGGAAACACAGTGATGGTGGTTGAGCATGATCCCGAAATCATAAAATCTGCTGATAATTTGATTGACCTGGGACCTAGAGCAGGTGAGGAAGGAGGAGAAGTTATCTTCAACGGACCTATGGAAGAATTTCTCAAGAATCATGATTCCCTCACTGCTCAATATTTGAGGGGAGAAAAAGAAATAAAAATTCCAGAAGACCGTAGGATATCCAGGAATTTTATAGAGATAAAAGATGCTCACAAGCATAATCTCAAACATCCGGATGTAAAACTCCCTTTAAACACATTCACCTGCATAACTGGAGTTTCAGGCTCAGGAAAAAGCACTTTACTCAATGATGTTCTCTACCAGGGCTGGCTGGGCAAAGCAAAGGATGGATATAAGGAAATAAAGGGGAAAGAGCAGATCGACAGAATCATCATGGTCGATCAGTCTCCACTCAGTACCTCACCCCGCTCCATTCCGGCCACTTACACCAAGGCCATGGATGAAATCAGAGAGCTTTTCAGCCAAGCAAGAGAGGCAAAAGCTCTTGGATATAAGCCCGGCTTTTTCTCTTTCAACACTCCTGGAGGAAGATGCGAGCAATGCAAAGGTGCTGGCCAGCAAATTGTAGAAATGCAATTTCTCTCTGATGTAGCATTGACCTGTGAGGCCTGCAATGGGAAAAGGTTCAAAAGCGATATTCTCGAGATCAAATACAAAGAAAAAAACATTGATCAAGTCTTGCAAATGACCGTTTCTGAAGCTTTTGATTTTTTCTCTGAGCAAGCAAAGATCAGGAAAAAACTGACTCCGCTTGTGGAAGTGGGGTTGGGGTATTTGAAACTAGGCCAGCCCACCACCACCCTATCTGGAGGAGAGCTTCAGAGGATCAAGCTTGCTTATCATCTCATTCACCAGAGGGAAAAAAGAACTCTCTATCTCTTTGACGAACCCACGATCGGCCTCCATCCTGATGACATCTCAGTGCTCCTCCGCTGCTTTCAAAAGTTAGTAGAGAAAGGGCATACAGTTATAGTTATCGAGCACAACCTGGATGTGATCAAATGCGCTGATCATATCATCGATTTGGGACCAGAGGGGGGAGAAAAAGGAGGCGAGATAGTAGCTCAAGGGCCTCCTGAAGAAATCATCAAATCAAAAAAATCTCACACTTCCCGCTACCTGAAGAAATATCTTCCTTAGAACCTGGCAATTTATTTATCAAAAATATCTTTAAAATAATTATCTAAATCCATATTGAAATTCTTTGATAGGCGATTTTCTCTATCTAATGCCCATTTTATCGGATTATTTATAATGTATTCTCTAATAGAATTTAACTCTCGAGCAGAACGGACCGTATGTTCATAATAATTGTGTTGCCATTGGAAACTGGGAAAGAACTTATCATGAACAATCTTTGCGGTTTTTGCTTTGAAATATCTAATGATTTTTCCAACAGTTCGCTTAGAGTCTTGCATTAAATTCCAATTCTTTGCTCTTCTAAAAGCCTCGTTTTTTGTCGGGATTCGATTTATCAAGCCCCCACTCCTGTCATTTAAATGACTTTTTGTAGGGGCTTGATTTATCAAGCCCACTTTATTCTCCTTTGTAAAATTATTTGCAGGAGTTTGATTTATAAAACTCACCTCTGAATCTTCAACATAATCTTTAATGTGGATTTGATGAATCAAACTCCCGCGTATATTTTCAGTATTATTTCTGCGCGTTTGTTGATTCATATCCCTGCATTCTTTATTAATAATAACTATCCCATGAACATGATTCGGCATTATGATAAAGGTATCAAGGTCAACACCTTGAAATTTTTCAGGAATTTCCTGCCAAATTTCTCGAATGACATCGCTAATGGGGTACGAAATCGTAATCCCATCAACAATATTCCCCAAATAGCTAATTTTGTTCTCTGTACATATCGTTATGAAATAAGCACCAGGTTGAGAATAATCATGACCTTTAAGACGGAGGGAATTACGAACAAGGTTTTTTTGAATATCCATCGCCATTTCTCCTTAATAAAAGTGCAGGTTTGATAAGTCCAACCTCTAGAGTAAAGACATAAGTTGTTTGTTTATTTTCTCATTATCCATGGATTTTATAGAGAATCAGATTTGGTAAATCAAATTCCTATAACGTAAATTATATAAATAGCAGAAAGGTGGGTTTGATAAATCAAGCCCCTACAAGAGAGCCGCCCCCTGCAATTTGACATCTCATTTTTTCGATGTTATATGTCTCTATTAATACGAATCTGTCATGGAGACATACGGCTGGTTATCCATCCTCCCTCCTCTTCTGGCTATTTTCCTTGCGATCAAAACAAAACATGTCTACATCTCGCTAGTTCTTGGTATCTGGCTGGGGTGGACCATCATCCATTCCTGGAACCCAGTCTCAGGCCTCGCCGATACACTCGGTGCCCTCGTCAACGTATTTAAGGATGAGGATAACACACGGGTCATCCTCTTCAGTGGTTTAGTTGGAGCGATCATCACTTTCACCCAATATTCCGGGGGTATGAAAGGCTTTATCAATTGGGTCGTCGGCAAAGGGTTGGTCAGGACGAGAAAATCAGCTGGCTTACTTGCCTGGTTCCTGGGATTTATTATCTTTATTGAAGCCAACATATGTGTGCTTGTTTCAGGTGCAGTAGCAAGACCCATCTTCGATAAGCTAAAAATTTCCCGGGAAAAGCTGAGCTATATTCTCGATTCGACTTCTGCGCCAAAATGTATTCTAATCCCTTTAAACGCCTGGGGAGCCTTTGTCATCGGCCTGCTTGTAATCCAGGGAGTCGAAAATCCTGTTAGAGTTTTGGTTTCTTCTATGCCTTTTAATTTTTATGCAATCCTCGCCTTACTCATCGTTTTGATCAGTGTGTTGACAGAAAAAGACTTTGGCCCCATGAAAAAAGCAGAACACAGGGTTAGAGCAGAAAACAAACTCCTCCGGGATGGAGCCGAACCCCTCATATCAACTGAAGTCGTAACAATGGAAGCAAAAGAAGGGATTCCTCCCCGCGCTTTAAATATGATTCTTCCTGTTGCTACCATGGTGGTTATGATGCCTGTCGTTCTTCTTATAACCGGGAAAGGGAATTTAATGGAAGGATCAGGTTCAGCTTCTGTCCTCTGGGCAGTTATTGCAGGGCTCGCAGTCGGTGCTGTCGCTTACAGAGCCCAAGGAATAATGAAGGTGAAAGAGATTACCGATATTTTTATGAAGGGAGTGGGAGGTCTCATTCCCTTAGCAAGCTTGATGATCCTGGCTTTTGCCATCGGGGACATTTGTGATGCCCTTGGCACTGGCCCCTTTGTTGCTCAAGCAGCCAAATCCACTCTCAATCCAGGAGTCATACCAGCAGTCATTTTTCTTGTCTCCTGTTTCATCGCTTTCTCCACAGGCACCTCCTGGGGAACTTTTGCCATCATGATTCCGATCGCAGTGCCCATGATCAATATCATAGGTCTCCACCCGGGTTTAATCATCGCTGCTGTTCTTGGAGGAGGAGTCTTCGGAGACCACTGCTCCCCTATTTCTGATACAACCATCATCTCTTCCATGGCTTCAGCGACTGACCATATCGACCATGTAAGAACGCAACTTCCCTATGCTTTAACAGCTGCAGGATTCTCTCTTCTTCTTTTTATCATTTTTGGCTTTGCTTTATGATTGTTGATTATCACATTCTGACAAAATAACAATTTGTGCGTTTGGTAGGTCAAGTACCTACATAAGGAGGTTCACCCTCATGAAAAAACAATTTAAATCCGTTTTTATCGTTATTCTCTTCGTTTTATGGACAGCCTTCAGCAGTACTCTTTCGGGTGCTGTTGAGCCTCAATCTTCCTATTCTGAAGCTATAAAGGAGTTTGAAAAATTTGTGGAAGAACAGATGGCTTTGGACAAGGCTCCTGGACTTTCTGTGGGATTCAAGAAAGGTGATTTCATCTGGACAAAAGGCTTCGGCTTCTCTGACCTTGAAAATAAAGTTCCGGCCAAGCCCGAAAATTCTTACCGCCTTGCTTCCATAACCAAAACTATAACCGCAATCGCAGTGCTCCAGTTAGTTGAGGCAGGAAAAATTGACCTCGATGCAGAGGTCCAAACCTATGTTCCCTACTTTCCTAAGAAGAAATGGCCGGTAACAGTGCGTCTTCTTCTGGGACATATTGGAGGAATCAGCCACTATAAAAACTACGATGTGGAAGGACATATCAAAGTGCACAAAAATACAAAAGAAGCCCTGGCAATTTTTCAAGATTTTGACCTGGTCGCTGAACCTGGAACCAAATACAATTATTCAAGTTATGGGTTTAACCTCCTGGGCGCTGTTATTGAGGAAGCTTCGGGCCAATCCTACGGAGCTTACATCAAAAAACACATCTTCAACCCTCTCGGTATGGAAAATTCTCGTATGGACGATCCTGAGTACTTTATTTCTAACCTATTCATCTTATATCTCCTCATTAAAATTCAATTCAATAATTCATAATTTCTCTACTTCTCAAACCCTTTTCCCCCATTACTCACTCTTTCCACTTTTTTCCACTTTCTCATATATACCAAGGGAATAATCAAGGGAAAGCTCCTTAAGAGGCAGACATGGAAGCTTGTGTTTACATCCATGGCTACCCGTGAGGGGCGCTTTACAGGCTACGGCATGGGGTGGGGTGTTCGACCATGGAGGGGCCATTTCCGGGTAAGTCATGGCGGTTCCCAACCTGAAACAAGAACACATCTTCTAATCTTTCCCGAAGAAAATTTTTCTATCGCCGTTGCTTCGAACCTGGAAGGGCTCAATCTTACGCCTTATGTTAGAAGGCTGGCTGAGCTGGTGCTCGAGGAAGATCTCGATAGCCTCGCATATGTATCTGATACGGCTGAACAGGTCATCTATGACAACTGCGCCCAGGTTTTCTCTTACGGAATGAGCAGTTTAGACTGGCATGGTACGCATATTTCGAATGATGAAACAGAATTGGCCAAGGCTTTCTCTTATTTTAATAAATATGTCGACAAAAAATCCTTAAAAAAGGATTTCAAGGAAACAAAAAAGAAGATTGAGGAAGGTCTTCATCCGGCCTCGAAGCAAGCATTAATAAAAGTTGGGTCTTTCATGGCATATGCCCTGAAAGAAAGTCTTGGTGAAGAAAAACTCAAGATTTATTATCAAGCCGGTCCTCTAGCTTTTTTCAGTGATTATATAAAAATTAGCAAAAATTGGCCCTCCCCCAGAAAAAATTATAAATTGCCAAAAAGTTTCGCTAAATTAATCTCGGGCTGGGAAAAAGACTGGACAGTGACTTACACTGATTATGTCCGTAATCTATTGATCACAGTTAATACAGATTTTGATGAATTAGGCTCCAAATTGAAGAGAACTTTTTCTGGAGTAGATCTCTATCCGGACTTCAGCAGGGATATGGAAAGGGCTGGATATTATTACTTATGGAAAGATGAGTTCAATAATTCTTTTAAAATCTTCAACTTAAGCCGCGAACTCTATCCTAATTCTCCGCTTCCATTAAGCAATCTTGCCGGAGCCTACATCTGGACGGCAAATGCGGATGAAGCCCGGAAACTCTTCAAGAAAGCCTTTGCCTTGAACCCTGATCATCCCAGTGTGAGCTTGAACGAGTTTCGCTATCTTGGAAGGCGTCTCGAGAACGCAAAAAAGATGAAAGAAATTTTTGCTCTGGCAGAAATTGCCCTGGAGCTTTACCCTAAGAATGCCGAGCTTCATAAAGAAGTTGCAGATATTTATCTTGAAGCTGGACAAAACGAGAAGGCTGGAATTTTCTATAAAAAAGCCCTGGAACTCGACCCCAAACTCGAGGAGGCCAAAAGGAAGCTTGAAGAGCTTGGAAAAGAAAAGAAAAATTAACATGGGGAGGAAAATTATGAAAAAAAAGTATTTCATCAATGCATTTATGATGTTTTTCTTGACCTCATTTCTCGCTTTCCCCTCAAATGGGAGTCAAGAAGAAAAACCCTGGCAATGGAGCCTGGAGAAAATCAAATCTAAGGTGGCAAAGGTAAGAGCGGGAAAGGGGCTCACTCCTGAAAGCTGGCCGGATGGAGCGAAGGTAGCTGTAGCTCTCTCTTTTGATTTTGATGCAGAGACAAATGCTTTAAGAGACAATAGAATCTCTCCCGGAATTTTTTCTCAAGGGGAGTATTCCGCCCGCGCAGCCATTGTCAGAATCCTCTTTCTTCTCGATAAATACAATATCCCGGCGACCTTTTTTGTGCCCGCCGTATCCGCCCTGCTCCATCCAGAAGAAATGAAAGCTATTGTGGCCAAAGGGAGACACGAGATAGGAATCCACGGCTGGATTCACGAGAGAAATTCTCTTCTCTCCGAAAAAGAGGAGAGAGAGCTGATGACGAGATCTTATGAGACACTTAAAAAAATCACCGGAAAGGCCCCAACAGGAATCCGGACTCCTTCCTGGGATTTCAGCCCATCCACCCTTAAAATAATAAGAGAGCTGGGCCTCCTCTACGACAGCAGCCTTATGGCTGATGACCGCCCCTATGAACTTCTCGAAGAGGGCAAGCCAACAGGGATAGTAGAGCTTCCAGTAGAGTGGCTTCTGGACGATTACCCCTATTTTGGCTTCGATAGATATTCGAGTGTGCGCCCCCATATTGCTCCGATGGATGTCCTTTCCATCTGGGCCGCTGAATTCGATAAGGCCTACGAAGAAGGAACCCTTTTTGTTCTAACCATGCATCCTAAATATATCGGTCATCGAAGCCGAATCAGGATGCTCGAAAGACTCATTCAACGTATAATCGCCTACAAAAACGTATGGTTTGCAACACACGAGGGTGTTGCCCGTTACGTAAAGAAGAGCATACAAGAATAAACTGGTGGCTTTTCTCAAAGTTATATGATTTAAATAGTCCTTGTGAGCGAAGCGTGGAAATCCAGACCACTATTTTGTGATAACAGAAAGAATAAGCACAAAATTGCTTCGCGCCAAAGAGGACTGGCAATAATAAAAAACGGAGGTGTCTTATGAGGGCAAGAAATATCTTCGTTAAGCATTTATTTATATTCATCTCTGGCTTTCTCTTGTTGGGACAGCTAACAATTTTTCCCTGTACCGTGGCTGTGGTCTCAGGAAAAGCAACTCAAGACGGACGACCCTTGTTGTGGAAAAATCGAGACACATCTGGTTTGGACAATAAAATGATCTACATCAAAGGCGAAAAATATGACTTCATTGGATTAATAGATGCCAGGGACAAAAAGGCAGAAAACGTGTGGGCAGGAATTAACACAGAAGGATTTGCCATAATGAATTCTGCTTCAGGCGACTTATCTGAGGAACCAGAAGGCATGATAAATAACGGCCGTTTCATGAAACGCGCTCTCTCAGAATGCGCCGATGCTTTAGATTTTGAAAGCCTTCTGAACCGCACCAACGGGAATCGGAAAGTGGCCGCAAATTTCGGTATCATTGATGCTGAGGGAAATGCCTGTTTCTATGAAACCAGCAACTCGACATTTCATAAATTTGACACCAAAGATCCGAAGGTCGCGCCTCAAGGATATATCATCCGAACAAATTATGCCTTCACCTCTCCGCTGAAAAATAGCGGCGGAGGCTATATCCGGTTTGAAAGAGCTTCAAGGCTGTTCCAAGCAGCCTCAGCAGAAGAGCGCCTCGACTATAAGTTCATACTCCGGGAAGCAGCCAGAGACCTTGCGAACGAAAAACTCAACTCTTTTCCCCTTACAGACCCCAAGGTTTATGATTCAAGCTCACCCGTTTACATCAACACAAACGATACAATCAACCGTAATTCCACAGCTTCAGTGGCTCTTTTTCATGGGGTCTCCGACCCTAAAAAGGCCTATCTCGCCACCATGTGGATTCTGCTCGGCCAATCTGTCTGCTCGGTGGCGGTACCGTTATGGGCGAATGCAGCCTCAGTCCCGGGAGTGCTTTCAGGGCCTGAAACTGCTCCTCTAAATGATTTTTCAAGGGCCTTAGCTTCTTATCTCTACCCAGATAAAAGAGGTCACATGGACCAGTATCTGAGCATAAGCAGATTAATCCATTATGGCGGAGAAGGAGTACTGAGCAGGCTTTTTAAGATTGAAAACAAGGTTTTTGCTGAAACCGAGATGACATTAAAAGAATGGGAAAAGAAGAAGCCAGCCAAACAAGATGTCGTTGATTTTGAAGAGAAAATAGCAGCGTGGGTTTACGAATCCTTAAAAAGCTCTTTTCCTGATGTAAAAACCCCGGATTAAGATAAAGAATTTAAAAACGCCTGAATATAATCAAAAAGAATTATTTTTTGGCGGGTTTCACACCTACTCTCTCAGCAGCTTTCTCTCCCGATTTCTCGGCGGCTTTTGCTGCAGCTGCTTCCGCAACTTTCCCCGAAGCTTTCTCGGCAGCCTCCTCAGACGGAAGAAGACCGAGTTCCTTTCTAACCTCCATATCAAGCTGAGCGGCTAACTCTTCGTTCTCCTTCAAGAGCCTTTTGACACTCTCTCTTCCCTGCCCTATTCGTTCTCCTTTATAAGAGTACCAGGTTCCAGCTTTCTCAATCAGTCCCGCATCTACCCCGCAGTCAACCAAATCCCCTTCTTTCGAGATTCCCTCACCAAAGATAATATCAAACTGAGCCAATCTGAAAGGAGGAGCCATTTTATTCTTAACAATTTTTACTTTCACTCTGTTGCCGATGACTTTGTCTCCTTCCTTTAAGGTAGCGATTCTCCTGATATCAACCCTTAATGAAGAGTAAAACTTTAGCGCTCTTCCACCAGTTGTTGTCTCAGGACTGCCCAGAAAAAATCCAATTTTTTCTCTGATCTGGTTAACAAAGATAAAACATGTTTTTGAACGGCTGACTATGGCAGTCAGCTTTCTCAAGGCCTGGGACATAAGACGTGCTTGAAGACCCATATGGGCATCCCCCATCTCTCCTTCAAGCTCTGCCTTGGGCACAAGGGCAGCTACAGAGTCGATAACGATGACATCCACAGCCCCACTGCGGACAAGAACCTCGGCAATCTCCAAAGCCTGCTCTCCATAATCCGGTTGAGAGATGAGGAGATTGTCCACATCCACACCTATACTGGCTGCGTACTTCGGATCTAAGGCGTGTTCGGCATCAATAAAAGCAGCCTGGCCGCCCTGTTTCTGAGCTTCCGCAATGACATGAATTGCCAAAGTTGTCTTTCCTGTAGCCTCAGGGCCAAAGACCTCAACAACCCTCCCCCGGGGAAATCCGCCTATGCCTAAGCTTAAATCAAAAGATATGGAGCCAGTAGGGATTACAGGCACTTTAACTGCTGCATCTTTTTGCCCGAGCTTCATCACAGATCCTTTGCCAAATTGCTTTTCTATCTGAGAGAGTGCGGCCTCAATTGCTCTATCTCTCGAGGCTTGCTTTTCTCCGGTTTCGTCTTCTTTCATTTTATCCTCCCCCAAGTAAACGGGTTCTTATCAATTTTATAAATATTCTTATTTTTTATCCTTTAATCTTAACTTATATTCAAAGATTATTAAATAGTTCTTCCTATTTATAAGCTATTAACACCAGAGATTATTTGCTGTAGTCATAAAATCCTTTTCCTGCTTTCCGGCCAAGATAGCCGGCATCTACCATTTTTCTCAGCAACGGACAGGGTCTGTATTTCGGATCCTTAAAGCCCTCATGGAGGACTTCCATGATATCAAGACAGACATCCAGCCCTATAAGATCAGCCAGGGCCAAGGGCCCGATGGGATGGTTCATGCCCAGCTTCAACACTGTATCAATGGCTTCAGTTGTGCCAACCCCCTCCATCAAGGCATAAACAGCTTCATTGATCATGGGGATCAAAATTCGGTTTGAGATAAATCCCGGGAAATCATTAGCCTCCACAGGAACCTTTCCCATCTTCTCGGCAAGGCTTTTCACCTCGTCGAATGTCTCCTGGGAAGTTGCCATCCCTTTAATCAGCTCCACCAATGCCATCAAGGGCACGGGATTCATGAAATGCATGCCCATAAATTGGGAAGGGCGACCGGTCAAAGCTCCAAGACGCGTTATGGAAATGGATGAGGTATTAGATGTCAGGATGACTGAAGGAGCAAGCAGCTTATCAAGCTCTAAAAGTATCTTCTTCTTCACCTCAAAATCTTCGAAGGCTGCCTCCACAGCAAAGTCAACCTCTTTAATTTCTGAAAGACTCGTAGTGGTCTTTATTCGAGATAATATTTTATCCTTGTCTTCTTCGATTTTTCCTTTCTCCGAAAGCTTGGTCAGACTCTTATCTATTATCTTCAAAGAACGCTGAAGATAATCTTCTCCCAAATCATTCAGGATGATTTCAAATCCTGAAGTGGCAGCAACTTGGGCGATACCCGTACCCATGGTACCAGCACCAACGACTCCTATTTTTTTTATAGTCATCACCCCTCCTTACTTATACGATTTCCACTGCCATGGCCACAGCATCTCCTCCGCCCAAGCAGAGAGCGGCCACACCTTTCTTGGAGCCTCTGTGTTTTAGAGCGTAAATCAAAGTCGTTAAAATCCGGGCTCCTGTAGCTCCGATCGGGTGGCCCAAGGCTACAGCTCCTCCATGAACATTGACCTTCTCTCTATCCAGACCCAACTCTTTAATCAACACCACCAACTGGGAAGAAAAAGCTTCGTTTATCTCGAAAAGGTCCACATCTTCAATCTTCCAGCCCACGTTGGCCAGCAATCTCTCGATGGCTCCCTTGGGTGCATACATCACCATAGAGGGCTCAACAGCGTTGGTTGTCGAGCCTAAAATCAGGGCCATAGGTTGAAGTTTCTTCTCTTTCACAGCATCCTCTGAAGCGACAACAACCGCCGCTGCTCCATCATTTAGACTAGACGCATTTCCGGCCGTAACTGTCCCATCCTTCTTAAAAACAGGCCTGAGCTTTGTTAATTTTTCTAGTGCCGTATCTTTCCGAGGACCTTCATCCACAGCGAAAATTATGGGATCACCCTTTCTCTGGGGAATTTCCACGGGAATGATTTCATCTTTGAAATAGCCTTTTTCGATAGCATGGATAGCTTTCTGATGGCTGCTCAAAGCATACTGGTCTTGCTCCTGGCGAGTAGCACCAAATTTTTCGGCAACGACTTCTCCTGTCATACCCATATGCTGGTCATCAAAAGCACACCAAAGGCCATCAAGTATCATGGAGTCTTTTATCTTCATATCTCCAAATTTGACGCCTTCTCTCGCTCCCCAGAGAAGATGGGGTGCCTGGCTCATGCTTTCCATTCCCCCGGCAACGATGATATTCTTCTCTTCAAGCCAGATGGACTGAGCAGCCAGGGCTACGGCTTTTAAAGCTGAGCCGCATACCTTGTTAACAGCAAAGCAGCTCACAGTATAGGGAATTCCACCTTTCACTGCTGCCTGTTTGGCAGGGGCCTGGCCCAAGCCCCCCGAAACAACATTCCCCATGATCACTTCTTCAACATCTTCACCTGAAATCCCGGCTCTCTTCACAGCTTCTTTAATAGCAAAACCGCCTAGCTCGGGAGCTTTGAAATTCTTCAAAGACCCCAAAAAATTACCTACGGCTGTTCGAGTAGCCCCGACAATAAAAACTTCTCTTAATTCACACATTTATTAAGCCTTTCGTTTAAAGAATTGTATTAAAGCGTTTCCATTTTTATCACAATTGGAAGAGGGTGTAAACCCACCTCAAAAAGGGCTCAGGCAATATGGCTTAAAAACACGTTGCTTTTGCCCCAGCGAGTCAAAAGCAACTCGGATCAAGGCTTCGCTCTCCTCTCCTTCGGAGAGAAACCGTGCCCGCTCAGCCTTTCTCACGGTTTTTTCACCATACAGCCTTCGCCAAGCAAGGGACAAGAAAAAGGCGATAGGCTCCATTTTTGCAAGCGTTTCCAAATCCGTGATGGAAAAGGTTTTTGGGAATGCTTACCTCCTTTTTTTATTATTTGATTAAAGCCAAAACAAAGGATAAAATTGGATGAGAACAAAACTTACTTGGATAAGGAGGAACAAAATGAAAAGCTATTTGCTATCTTTTGCATTGATTTTGTTTTTAGCCCTTTTTGTTTCCTGTGAAAAATCCAAAGTTGAATCAAAAGAAGACCAGCCATATCTTTTAGAGCAGGTGGGCAATACGGCCATTGCCCAGTTGTATGCTGACGGATTTAAAGACCTCGACCTCAACGAGAAAATATTGGCCTACTATTTAGCTCAAGCTGTTATTGCCGGCGACCGCATCGATAATGACCAAAGTCACAGGCATGCCCTGGAAATAAAAGACATCCTGGAAGAAATAATCACTCACAAGGAGGGGATAGACCCTGAAATTTTTAAGGAGATCTATGATTACACCAAGCTTTTCTGGGTAAACCACTGCCAGTACAACGCCCGCACAAAAGCAAAATTTATCCCTTCCTGTTCGTTTGACCAATTTCTAGAGGCAGCCGAGTTAGCTCAGAAAAACGGAGCCAGTTACGACCTCAGAGAAGGGGAAACCATCGAAGGAAAGCTCAAAAAACTTGAAAAGACTATTTTTGATCCGAACTTTGAACCCCTGGTCACAGCCAAAACTCCTCCTCCGGGTCAGGACATCCTCACAGCCAGCGCCAACAATTTTTATGAAAATGTCACCTTGGCCGATCTCAAGAATTTCAAGGAAAAATATCCCTTAAATTCAAAAATCGTAAAACAAGACGGCAAAGCAAGGGAACTAGTCTGGAGAGCAGGTAATGAGGATGTCAAGCCTGGCCTTTACGCCAAGGAACTCTCCAATGTCATTTCGAACCTCAAGCTTGCTATTCCTTATGCAGGTGAACAACAGAAAATAACTCTCCAGCATATGATTGACTATTTTGAGACGGGAGATCCTGATTCTTTTCGCAAAGCTAACATTTCCTGGCTTAAAGACGACACTCCAGTCGATTTTATTATTGGTTTTATCGAAAACTACAAAGATGCCCGAGGAATCAAAGGAGAGTGGGAAGGTTTAATAAGCTATGTCAACAGAAAAACCACCCAGATGATGAGAGACATCGCAGCCAACGCCCAATATTTTGAAAGCAAAGCACCCTGGAAAGAGGAATACAAGAAAAAGGAAATTCAGGTTCCTGTAGCCAATTCTATTGATGTCGTTATTTCGGGAGGCGATGCCGGCCCCCTCATTCCAGGAGGAATAAACCTTCCTAATGAACAAAAGATAAGAGAGCAGTACGGAAGCAAGAGTGTCCTTCTCTTTAATGTCATGCGTGATGCCCGAAAGGTGACCGGCGGAAAATCGGCTGAGGAATTCTTGTTGACAGATGAAGAAAAAGAGCTTGTTCAAAAATACGGTAGTCTAGCAAGGAATGTAATAATCGCCCTCCATGAAGTAATCGGCCATGGTTCGGGAAAAGTGAGCCCAAAGTTGACTAAAGACCCTTCAGACTATTTGCAGGAATACTACAACACCCTGGAGGAAGCACGAGCTGACCTCATGGCTTACTGGAACTTTTTCGATCCCAAATTAATTGAACTTGGTATCTTGCCTAATGAAGATGCAGCTAAAGCAGGCTATATCTCTTCTGCCATGGGTGACCTAACCATGCTGAGGAGGATAAAAAAGAGAGATAGAGTAGAGGATGACCACATGAGGGCTTCACATCTTATCCAGGTTTACCTCGAGAAAAAAACTCAAGCAGTGGAGACAGTAAAGGAAAACGGAAAAACTTACAGAAGGGTTAAGGATTTTGATCTTTTCCGCCAGGGAGTAGGGGAACTCCTGGCAGAGATCATGAGGATAAAAGCCGAAGGTGATTTCGAAGCTGCCAAAAAGCTTGTCAACGCCTATGCCATAAAAATTGACCCCTCACTCAGAGATGAAGTCATAGAAAGGTGCCGCCAGATTCGCTATCCTGATTTTGTGGCTTTTGTTGTTCCCGAGCTAAACCTTATCAAAAACCAGGAAGGAAAGATCGTCGATGTAGGGATATCCTACCCGATGGACCTTGCTGTCCAGCAGCTAAAATGGGCAGGAAAAAAATAGCGTAAATTTTAGATTCTATTTCGCGCTCAGGATAAACCGGTTATTTCTTCGTCATCCGTTATATCTATTCTCTCGGCTGATGGAACCCTGGGCAAACCTGGCATTGTCATGACGTCTCCGCAGTAAACAACCACAAACCCTGCTCCTGAACCGAGGGAAGCGTCGGTCACGATTAAAGTGAAATCTTTAGGCCTCCCCAGCGCTTCATCATCATCAGAGAGAGAGTATTGCGTTTTGGCAATACAAACAGGGAGGTTTCCATATAATAATAAAATCCATAACTCTTCTAGCCGATTCTCTAGTAAAATATTTGCACTGCTACATAACTAAATAGAATATTAGGTGGGATCTATTCAATGGACTCCAGAAGATTCAATTTCTCTAATTTTTTATTTTTTTAGACATTGTATTTATATATTTCACGATTTTGCAAGAAATATATTCTTGATTTTCACGTTTTAGCTAGAATAAAACTAAATTTATTCACGTTTTAAAAAGATAATAATTGAAATATTTCACGTTTTTTGGTATAAAAAGGGTATGAAAAGAGATATATACAAAAAATTAATCGAATGGAAAAATTCAGACCGCAGGAAATCCTTGATTCTTAAGGGGGCTCGACAGGTTGGCAAGACTTTTATTTTAAAAGAGTTTGGTAGAAGAGAATATTCAAATATGGCCTATTTTAACTTTGAAGAAGATCCAGGTCTAAATGATTTTTTTCTGGGCAGAATACAACCAGAAAAAATAATTGAAAAATTATCCATTTACTTGGAAACAAGAATTTTTCCTGAAAAGACATTAATAATCTTTGATGAAATCCAAAATTCTCCTGAAACTTTAAACAGCCTTAAATATCTCAATGAAAGAGCAAATGAATACCATATTGCTTCAGCAGGTTCTTTGCTTGGGATACAAATTGGCCAATCTGCTCCATTTCCAGTCGGGAAAGTAAATTTTATGAATTTGCACCCTTTCTCTTTTGGCGAATATCTAAGTGGTATGCGTAAATCTCAACTTCGTAATTTCTTAGAAAGCAAAACAACCTTCGACCTGATAGAAACAAGTTTTCACGAAGAACTTATTAATAATTTAAAAATGTATTATTTTATTGGGGGAATGCCCGAAGCAATACTGCAATACAGAGAAGATGGAGACCTTAAAAAGGTTAGGGTAATTCAAGAAGAAATATTGACAGCTTATACAATAGACTTCTCAAAATATTCAACAAAATCTGAAGCGATAAAAATCAACAGCATATGGAATGCAATCCTGGCGCAACTGGCGAAAGAGAACAAAAAATTCAAATTCTCAGAAATATCAAAAAATGCAAGGGCAAGAGATTACAATTTGGCAATTCAGTGGCTAGTGGATACAGGATTGGTTTACAAATCTTATAATATTAAAACACCAAAGCTCCCACTAAGTGTTTACAAAGAAGACAATATCTTTAAACTCTTTCTTCTGGACGTCGGGCTTTTGGGTGCTTTGCTCAATGTCTCTCAAAGAACAATCGTTGAAGGCAACCGTCTTTTTTCTGAATATAACGGGGCTTTCGTTGAAAATTATGTTGCCCAGGAATTAATTGCCAATAATCATAAGGAGCTCTACTATTGGACAAAAAATAGTTCAGCCGAGGTTAATTTTATAATTCCATATAATGAGGAGATCTTTCCTCTCGAGGTAAAAGCAGGGATTAGCAAAAGGAAAAAAAGCCTTAGAATTTATGGAAAAAAATATGATCCTCCAATATTGTCGCGCTCAACTCTAATGAATTTCAAAAAAGATGATAACATCGGTAATTATCCACTCTATGCAGTCTCTCTTTTTCCAGGAATTAGCAGATAGAGTTACTTTTTGATTTGCAAAAAGTGTCACTAATGTTTCTGAACGAGAATAACAAAAAACAGAGAAAAAACTGTCATTTAAACAAAGAATTTTGCTTATCGGTTCCAGGTTGCAAATTCTTCTTTAAGTGGACAGGAAAGGAAAAAATCATTAATGTCGAGATCTCCTACTCGCGCGCCTTCTTAGCTGAGCAACTAAAATGGGCAGGAAAAAATAGCTTAAATATTAGATTCTATTTCGCGCTCAGGATAAACCGGTTATTTCTTCGTCATCCGTTATATCTATTCTCTCGGCTGAAGGAACCTTCGGCAAACCTGGCATTGTCATGACGTCTCCGCAATAAACGACCACAAAGCCTGCTCCTGAACTGAGGGAAGCGTCGGTCACGATTAAAGTGAAATCTTTGGGTCTCCCCAGCGCTTCATCATCATCAGAGAGAGAGTATTGCGTTTTGGCGATACAAACAGGGAGGTTTCCAAATCCTTCTCTTTCAATCCTGAGCATTTTCCTTTTTATTTTCCCTTCCATGGCTACTGACGCCGCCCCGTATATCTTCTTAGCAACAGCCTCTATCTTCTCCAGAAGCGTCATATCTAAAGGATAAAGGAACTGGAAGCGGCTCCCATCTTCCTCGATGGCCTTTAGAACTTCTTGCGCCAATTCACTTCCACCAATGCCCCCCTTGCCGTAGACCTCACTCAGGGCAAATCGAACCTTTTCCCTACGGCATAAATCCAAGGCTTTCTTAATTTCTGCTTCAGTATCTGAAGGGAATCTATTTAAGGCGACGATAAAAGGTACCCCAAAAGTTCTTAGGTTTTCCGTATGTTTTTGAAGGTTGGCAAAACCTTTCTCCACAGCTTCCACGTTTTCTTCATTTACTTTGTCCAGTTTAACTCCGCCATGAAGCTTCAGAGCCCTGAGAGTTGCCACTAGCACGCAGGCATCGGGTGGAGGAATGTGACCTGTTCTGACCACAATATTAAAAAATTTCTCCGCTCCAAGGTCCGAGCCAAATCCTGATTCGGTCACAACAAAATCAGCCAGCCGAAGCGCCATCCGGGTGGCAATAACGGAATTCGTGCCATGGGCAATATTGGCAAAGGGGCCCCCATGAATTAATGCCGGCGTTCCCTCCAAAGTCTGGACAAGGTTTGGCTTAAGAGCATCTTTAAGCAGAGCAGCCATCGATCCCTCGGCCTTAAGCTCTCGAGCAAAAACAGGTTTTTTATCCGGTGAATACCCTATAAATATATTTCCAAGCCTTTCTTTTAAATCTTTTAAATCCTCGGCAAGACATAAAATGGCCATAATTTCCGAGGCGGCTGTAATATCAAAACCTGTTTCTCGGGCTATTCCCCGAAGAGGGCCTCCGATACCGACCACTACTTCACGAAGCACTCGGTCATCCATGTCCATGACCCGCTTCCAGGTTACCCTTCTGCTGTCGAGCAGGCCGCAGGCTCCGTCAAAATGAAGGCGATTATCCACCATAGCGGCCAAGAGATTATGTGCTGCTGTTACAGCATGAATATCTCCGGTAAAATGGAGGTTTATCTCCTCACTGGGTGCAACCTGGGCATATCCTCCTCCAGTTGCTCCTCCTTTCATCCCGAACACAGGCCCGAGCGAAGGCTCCCTCAGGGCCGCAACCGCTTTCTTTCCCAATCCACTCAGAGCATCGGCCAGGCCGATTGAAGTCGTTGTCTTGCCTTCCCCGGCCGGAGTGGGAGTCATGGCTGTCACCATGATTAGTTTTCCTTTTTTGCCTTCTCCTTTCAGACTTGCTTCCGGAGAAACTTTAGCTTTATACATACCGTATTTCTCAAGGTCTATCGCCTCAATTCCCAATTTTTTGGCAATCACCTCTATAGGCTTTATCTTCACTTTTTTTGCAATATCCATATCGTCAACCACTCTGACCTCCTTTCAATCAGTTTATAAAAAAAGGGGGATATGTTACTTTTTCTTAAGGAAAGGGGATAGTCTCTCCTTTTGCGGGTTTGATAAATTAAACCACTACATCCAATGGACATTCCCTACAGAAAAAGTAGCCTGTCCTCTTTTTTTACTTTTTTTATAAAGAACATTTTACAAACTTAATTCTTCTTTCTCTCGTTATCTCTTTTATTGAAATCTTGAAACATTATATCATAATCTTCTATCAGCCCCTCATCGGCAAAGCTGAAATAGCAGTTATTCCCGATTATGATGTGATCCAGCACCTTGAGCTGCATGACATTCGCCGCAGATTCACTCCTCCCACTGGGATATAACTCTTTAAATATGAATTAGTTAGATGTTCCGTACGGCAGCCAAAATTCCGCCTTTATGTCGATAATAATGACAATAAGAAAACTAAGGATGAGTTTAGTTCTTAAGGATAAAGGACGAAGTTACATTCTCTTTGCCAAGGAAGATTTTTGGATGTCTGTAATATATAAAGCGTCAGTTGCATCTCACATCTGATTTTAGGGGAATATTCCTCTCTCTTTGTAGACTGTCTCTAGCCTTGATATAGCAACAATATGGGCAGCTGTGCGCCAATCAATTTTATACTTTTCAGCCGTATCTCGGACTCGCTCATAAGCATCTACAATCATCTTGTGCAGTTTAAAATCTACCTCATCAAGATCCCAGAACTCGCTACGTTTGTTCTGGAGCCACTCGAAATAACTCACAATTACTCCTCCTGAATTGCAGAGTATGTCAGGTATCAGGTCAATCTTTTTACGTTGTAAAACTTTATCACCTTCTGGATCTGTTGGCCCATTGGCGCCTTCGGCAACGAGCTTAACATTCAACATCTCTGCTGTCTCAGCTGTGATTTGATTTTCTAAGGCAGCAGGTATAAATATATCAGTTTTAGTGTTAAAGAAAGTTTCGTGATCAATCGGCTTTGCTTTTGGATAATCGAGTGCGCCGCCGTGTTCCTTAACATAGTCTGCAAGGTCGTCAGGATCAATGCCTTCTTTATTAAGAATTACTCCTGTTACATCTTCAACAGCAATAAGCTTAGATCCATTCTTTTTCATTAAACGTGCCGCCCAAGAGCCCACATTTCCAAATCCTTGAACTGTATAAGTGGCACCCTTCAAGTTAAACCCATGATCTTCTGCCCATTTTTCGATGAGGAAAACTATACCCTGACCCGTTGCTTTATAACGTCCCTGGCTTCCACCTGCTTCGATGGGCTTGCCCGTAACGACATGAAGACAACGATTCCTCTCATTCGGAGTTACTGTCGACATATAGGTGTCCAAAATCCAGGCCATGATCTTGGGGTTCGTATTCACGTCTGGAGCAGGAATATCATACTCAGGCCCGATATTGTTACCTAAAGCAAATGTGAAGCGCCGGGTAATTTTCTCAAGCTCCTCTGTACTATAATCTGCTGGGTCAATCTGGAGCCCTCCTTTTGCACCGCCAAACGGGATATTAGTAATTGCTGTCTTCCAGGTCATCAAGGTTGAAAGTGCGCGTACTTCGTCGATATCGACTAAGGGATGGAATCGCAAGCCCCCTTTGAAAGGACCCAGTGCGTTGTTGTGCTGCACCCGGTAACCTGTTAACATTTTAACCGTCCCGCCATCCATTTTCACTGGAAAATGAACAACAAGCTCGTTCGTTGTCTCTGCCAGTATTCTACAAATGTCCCGGTCAAAATGAACAACGTCTTCTGCTTTTTCAAGTTGATTGATGACATTTTCATAAAGATTAGTTTTTTTCCTGGTTAAAGCTTTATAATAGGCACAACGCCAGACTCCGCTCTCTGGTTTTGGAATGGCGCAAATATCACGAAGCTCACAATGCCTGCATAATCCTCTGAACTCACTGCTTTCTTCAAGACCAGGTCTACCATGTTGGAAATATAACAATTTCCATTCCTTAGCTGTTGCAATAGGGGTTAATCCTTTACTATCTTTTCTGCTCCGGTCGTTTTTTTTCATTGTTATCTCCTTTCAAAAAATCTAAATTGCATATTTTGTGCCAATTATATGATTCCAAATAAGAGGCGACTATATTTTTGGAAGTGAGATTAAACTGGCTTTATAATCTATTGAAAAAGAAAGAGTTATTTGAAAGGGATATTCAAAGTGAGCTTTAGACATGCTTCATTGGAATAGCAAGGAATACAAAGAGAACCGGGGAGATTTGTACCGGCGGGGAGAATCTCTCCTATTATAGAATTATAGAGAAGAGGAGGGAGTTTTTATTTTTTTTAACTTTTCCCGCAAAGTTTTGCGGTCGATCCCAAGTATCTCTGCTGCTTTTGTTTTATTGTTTCCGACACTTGCCAATACGCTAACGATATATTCGGCCTCCACTGCAGCTAAAGTTCGATTGGGCGCGATTCCTCTAAGAGCTGAGAAACGCATGAGTGAAGGAAGGTCTGGAACATCTATAATATCTTCTTCAGACATGATGAGAAGTCGCTGGATTATATTCTCCAATTCTCTTGCGTTCCCAGGCCAATAATAGCTCTTCAAAACTTGAAGTGCATTTTCGGAAAACCGCGGCATCGGTTTTCCAAACTCTTTGGCAAATTTGATTGCAAAATGCTGGACTAACAAAAGGATGTCTTCCTCTCTTTCCCGAAGAGGAGGAATATCAATAGTAATTACATTTAGGCGGTAGTATAAATCTTCACGAAATACTCCTTTTTTTACAAGGTTGAGTAGATCTTTGTTGGTTGCAGCAATAATCCTTGCGTCCACTTTTTGTGGATGCCTTTCTCCAACCATAAAAACTTCTTTATCCTGGAGAACGCGGAGGAGTTTGACCTGCATCGATAGACCTGTCTCACTTATTTCATCAAGAAAAATGGTACCCCCTTCCGCAGTTTGAAAGAAGCCAGCCCTGCTTTCCGTTGCCCCGGTAAAAGCGCCCTTTACATAACCAAAAAGTTCACTTTCAAGTAATCCCTCTGGAATTCCTCCGCAGTTTATTGGCACAAATGGAGCCGAAGTGCGTGGACTATTATAATGAATGGCTCTGGCCACAAGCTCTTTTCCTGTTCCGCTCTCTCCAGTTATAAGAATTGTGGCCGAACTCGACGCTGCCTTCTTGATGGCGTTCAAAACTTTGTGCATGGCCTTCGATTCACCGATAAGACCATGACAAATAGAAGGGAGCTTACGAATTTTCTTTTGAGCAACTTTGCGCACATGCAACTTATCGATGACATGCTTGACAGCAGACAAGAGTTCCTCATCGGTAAAAGGTTTGGCGAGATATTCCTCAGCTCCGGATTTAACTGCTTCTATTGCACCCTCAATCGAAGGGTAACCCGTGATCATCATCACTTCAGTATCCTTGAAGTTCTCCTGGATATGCCTCACGAGACTAAGACCATCAACTTCGGGCATTTTAAGGTCTGTTATAACTAAGTCCATGGGTGCAGACTCAAGAATTTTAATCGCCTCGACCGCGCCGGGTGCAACAACAACATGATAGCCTTTGAATTCCAGGTTTCTTTGCAGCACTTCAAGAGTATCAGGAGAGTCATCTACGACAAGAATATTTTCTTTTTTTGAAGAATTTTTCATTTCAAGCTTTCTCCTTTTCGCCTTTTGGCTCAGCTATAGGAAGTTGAATCTTGAATTTTGTACCTCGACCAACCTTGCTATCAACGTTTATAGAGCCATTATGAGAAGTGACTATTCCGTGCACCACAGGTAGCCCCAGACCTGTTCCTTGCCCAACATCCTTTGTTGTAAAGAACGGAAGGAATATTTGCTTCAAGACTTTCTCACTCATGCCTACACCTGTATCTTCTACTGTGAGTGAGATAAATCTACCAGAAGCATTTGTTCTTATCATCAGTTTTCCTCCATCCGGCATTGCCTGTATTGCGTTAACTACAGTATTTACCAATACCTGGGTCATCTGCGCTTGATCGGCAATGACCTCTGGGAGGTTCGGAAAAAGTGAACGCATTACTTTTATCCCCTCCTTAACACATCTTGATTCAAGAAAATAGAGTCCTTCTTCAATAACCTGGTTTAGATTAATTCTAGTCTTTTGAGGGGGCATCTGTCGAGCAAACAACATGAGCTTTTTGACAACTTCTCTGGCATGCAGAGATGCCTTCGTTATCTTTTCAATGTCCTGTATTGCCTGTTCTGAGAGTTCTGGATATTTCTTTATAAGCTGAGCAAATCCGAGAATGCTCCCAATAGGTTCATTCAGCTCATGGGCTATCCCTGCACTCAGCTGACCGATAGTTGCCAGCCGGTCAGCATGCCGGAGTTGATCTTGGAGCTTCTCCTTATCCTCCTCGGTCTGTTTTCGTTCAACGATAAGCGCCACTTCTCTAGCAATAGCCTCAATCAGACTTCGTTCCTCTCTAAGAAAAGGTCCTTCGTCAAGTTCGGGCTTCTTCTCCAAATAAACAACCTCGACAACTCCTCGTTGCTCCTCATTTATAACAATATTGGCTGCCTGACACTGATCGCCTTCTCGGAAATTGGGAGTAGAGTAAGTATGTCCATTTAAAATAATCCTGGCAGAAGCAATCTCTGGGTATAACCAAGCAGGAGGAAGAAGTTTCACAATACCTTCCAAAATTTCTTCTAGAGATATTCCGGGTCGTTCAATAAGCTTTGCTAAACCGTATAAGCATGATAATTCCTTGACCCGCTCACGCAAAGCATGTTCGCTCTCCTTGAGTGTTATATCTACTTTTTTTTGTTCAGTGATATCGCGAGCAATCGTTGAGGCACCTATTATCTTGCCGGCAGCATCCCTTATAGGAGATATAGTCAAGGAGACATCGATTTGCTTACCGTCTTTTCTCAGGCGCACAGTTTCATGGTTATCAACGTGGTCTCCATGCTTGATTTTATTGAGAATCTGCAGCACCTCATCAGGACGGTCTTGTGGGGCTAGGACAGATATAGAGCGACCTAAAATCTCCTTCGAAGTGTAACCATAGATTCTCTCCGCCCCCAAGTTCCAGCTGATGATTATACCATCCAAAGTCTTGCCTACGATTGCATCATCTGATGATTCTACAATAGCTGCAAGTTGGGAGCGTGTTTCTTCTAGAGTTCGGGAGTTTTGAGACAATTTAGGACGCTGAGATGCTTTCTTGTTTGTTTTTTCGGTATTTTTTTCCGTCATTTCAGGCAAGTGGCTCTCGCAGCTAATTTATAACCAGTAAGTTATATTTTATAGAATTATCCTAGGCGAGAATCTCATCAATTTTGAGATTGTCCCTTTCATTCAGAAATAAGTCTAACATACATTATTTAGCCAATTCAAATCAGTGTATTCATTTAGTACGTTTGTTACCCAACCAGGGATTTAAGGCGCCACTTCGTCCTGCGTCATTAACACCATCAGGGAGCCTGGGCCTTAGGGTCTATTGCTTCCAACCGGCTCGAATAAATTTAGTATCAGATTCGTTCTCCCATCTGTTCCCAGTTTTTAATCTTGAATCTTTTGATAAACTCATTGCCGGTAGCATCATTACTGCATCTTGAATTAACTAATTATTTTTATCTCAATTCTCTTTTTTATTCGACCATCTGAAGATTTTATACATAGTTGATAGTCCCCTGGAAAAACTTGATGAAAATCCAAGAGATAAACTTCATTAAGTATCTTTGATTTTTTTTCCATTAGTGATTCAATCTTCTCAGCAGGAATATTTAGAGTTAAGTTTTCATCTCCAGAAAGAGAAAACTCAAAAGAAAATTCTTTGATTTTCTCTGGATTATAAATCTGTAAGAATAGAGCCACTTTCTCTCTCTTACTAATTGCCTCTCCCGATAGTGGAAATAGTCTGTATTGAGAAAGTTGAAGAGATCCATCATTTTTATCAATGGAAAATGAAATTGGCTTATTTTTTTCGGACTTTCTTAAAAAACCAAAAATGGCATTGATGATACTCGAAGATATGTTTCTTTTAATATCTGGTATTTTTACAGAGGCCTCCCAGCCGCCTATTCGATCTCCAGCCTGTTTTAGGATTACTCTGGTTTCATATTCACCGGGCTTGAGCTTACCTCCTGAAGTCGTGAAAACACGATAGAGAGACTCGGCTCCTTTCTCAGTTTCATCTTTTATTGGAATCTCAATTTCACCAAAATGGACTTTCTGTTCACTCCATTCGTTAATGCCAAACATCATAACCAGTTTTTCAGGAGCCATCATATCCTGGTCACTCCTGAATTGATCAAGTGGGATATGCATCCTTATCCAGAAAAATGGATTCTCTCCCCTTAAGGCAACAAAATCAGTTTTGCAGAAGAAAGTCACATCTTTAAAAAAAGAAGGAGCCAGGAATGCCGATGCAATATTTCTCCTTTCTTTTTCTTCCTCTGTAAAATCTGAATAACCTTTCTTAAACCTGACCATAAGTCCGGGCCTTTTCACTTTTACATCTATCTGGTGATAGCCTGCCTTTCGAGTTCTCTGGGGAGGTGTGTAAGAGATATCGTAGAAATGAGTAAGGTCTCTTCCTACTTCTTTAACGATATCTTCGTATTTTTTCTCTCCATCTAAATATAATCCCCCTGTTTCTTCAGCGATTTTTTCAACGCTGTATCGCTCCTTTGACCATTGTCTCCTTTCTTCACTGAATATTGATTCTGTATACTGCATATTTTTCCAAATAACAGAATCAGCCTCATAAAAACCGGGTTTTATCCCTTTTGGCGAAAATGCATAAAAGATAATCATCTCTTCGTTGATAAGCTCTAGGAACTTTCCAAATGCCTCGTGCTGCTCAAAATATTTTTTTCCCCCGAACAATTTAAAAGGATCAAAAATCTTTACAAAGCTTTCAGAAGCATCCCTGCTTCCAACCGCCATTTTTGTTTCAAGATGAAATCCATCACTTATAAGAAGGACTGACTTTATTCCTTCAAATCCCCTTATATAATTCACAGCCGCTAAAAAAGCACTGAATGAATCTGCAAGCCTTAATCGCCTGAAATATTTTTCTTCTTCCTTAAAAGCAATTATGAGGTCTCCTGGATTCCTGATTATTCGATCTTGGGGTTGTTTCATCATTTCAAGTTGAAGTTCTTGGATCTGACGTTCTGTAAATTTTCTTTCAATATCTGCCCATAAATCTCCCAAGTGATCGGAAATAATGCCTGAAAGGAGGTTTTTATCAGATGTGAAGGGTTGGATGACTTTTGCGCCAGAACTTCTATTGAGTTCCATTATCATAATCTCCTCTACCTTATCAAAGAGAGCATTGAACATCTTTTGAATTTCAGGCCAGTGGCGAGTTAGATAGATTCTATTTGTATTTATGCTGTCAAGGAGAATGACCAGCTTCATTTTCTTTGGTCGACGAGGCATTTTAGTTTCTATAATCTTTTCAGATACAATCTCTTTTGGAATCTCTTTCTCGGATTTTACAACGGCAAAGTACTGAATTTTTACTTCTTTGCCATCCTCGTAGATTTCAAAATCTTCCTTTGCAAGATTATCTACAAAATTTCCTTCTTTATCCGTAACAAATACCTCTACTACAACCAACTCAACAGTCACTTCGTGTTCTAACGGCTTTTGCTGTTTCTGCGGGCTCTGAAAACCATAAAGAGCTAAAAAAAGAATCCATATGCTTAGAAATGGTATGGAAATGTGTTTATTCAGTTTTTTCGTTTCCATCTTATCCCCCTTAAAATCATAAACTTTTTATATCTATATTTCAACTTTTCTGTATGGAAAGTAAGCATCTCCATTTCCGTGATAACTGGTTGCTATGTTCAGGACAAAGGTTT
>CAYTBG010000012.1:0-13542 GCA_964435925.1 uncultured Eubacteriales bacterium
TATTTAAAAGGTGGGCTTGATGAATCAAGCCCCTACAGAAGATAAATAAAGCCCCTACAACAATGAAAGTTATGGAAGTTATGGAGGCCTGACCCTATAGGTTTTATTTTTTTTCAAATACGATTTTGCCGTCGATAATGGTGAAGGCGACTTCTGTATCCAGAATTTCATCCTCTGGGATTTCAAGCAGGTTGCGGTCAAAAACAGTGATGTCGGCCAGTTTTCCTGCCTCTATAGAACCTCGAATATCATCCTCAAAGGCAGCATAAGCGTTATTGATGGTGTAGGCTTTGATGGCTTCCTCGACAGATATGCGCTGTTCAGGAAACCAGCCTCCCTCTGGGGTACCCTTCACTGTTTTCCTTGCCACGGCAGCGTAGATCAGATATTTTGGATGCATGTGATAGAGAGCTGCGCTTGTTCCAGGCCAATCCGAACCAAAGCTCAGCATGGCTCCGTTATCTAAGAGCGATTTAAAGGCATATGCTCCCTTGCATCGCTCATGCCCGATTCTCTCTTCCATCCAGCGCATATCATCAGAGAGATGGTAGGGATTCACCTCAGCGATGACACTAAGAGCCTTGAACCTGGGAAAATCCTGAGGTCTTATGACCTGGGCATGGATAACCCTGAAACCTTTCAGGTCTATTCTTTCTTTCATCAGCCTCTCGTAAAGGTCGAGCATCTCAGCCACGCCTCTTGTTCCGATGGCGTGGACATTGGGAACAAAGCCAGCACCCAAACCAACTTTGATGAGCTTGTACATTTTCTCCATGTTACGCGTTTTGAAATCAGCGTCATCAGAGGTGTGGCGGCGCCAGTGGCCGTAGTTATCGGGCTGGTCATCGTACGGTTCGAAGAAAAGAGCACCATGAGTCCCCATGATGCCGTCTATGTAGCCTTTCAGCGCGCCGTAACGCAGCCACGCATCCCTCTTTTTTGTCTTTGGATGAAGCCCCATCGTCAGGCCTTTATCTTTTAATTCAGTGCCCCGGGATAGGTCAGGCCTCAGCCAGATCCGGCAGGTCAGCTCCCCGTTTTCCTGAAGTTCGATGAAGCGCTCAGTTTGATCCGGCGTTGCAATATCATGGACTTCAACTATACCTGATTCCCTCAAAGCCCGGAGAGCAGCCCGGTTCTCATCCAAAAGCCTCTTATGAGATTTTGGCTTCCTCGCTTTAACCATTTTATCAAAGGCAGGAGAAGGCCGGAAAATTATTCCCGACGGTTCGCCGTCCTCACCTACTTCCATCCCTTCGACAATTTCTTTATCCAGACCTGACGCCCTGAGGGCCGCTGTGTTGGCCAGCCACTCTTTAAAATCATAACGACAGAGAAAACAGGGATTATTCGGCGTCAAATCATCTATCATGGCTCTGTTTGGCCGCCATAATGCCTCTTTCTCCGACTTTTTTTCTCCAGCATCTGATAGAGCCCACTTTTCATAGGCACCCCAGAGCCCCCGGGTTATCCATTCACCATCATCCAGGATTTCTACAACTCTCTGAACCTCCTTTCTCAATCCTTCCTCATCGGAAACGGTCATTAAATTCGCGTCAATTATCAGAGCTCCAGCCCCGTTAAAATGGACATGGCCGTCGATAATTCCTGGAGTGACAAATTTTCCCGCTAAATCAATAGATTTGGTCTTATCTCCTATGTATTTCCCTACTTCACTGTTTTGTTCACAAACAGCCGTAATCTTGTTTCCGGTGATGACCAGAGCGCAGGATTCAGGATTACCAGGGTCAGCAGTATATACAACTCCGTTGAATAAAACGAGGTCAGCCGGTGGATAGGCCTGTTGAGGAGAGGTCTTTCGAGCAACCGAAGGATAAGTCCCTCGGGGACGCGGAGTATACGTACTTTGACAGTTTGAGAATATCAGGAGAAAAACCACCATAATTAAAGCTATCATGAGAAAAATCCCGGTAGAAGAGAATTTAGTTTTAAAACTTCTCATAATTCCTCCTTAAAAATTGCCACTTATCTTGATGTTGTGTTTGACCAAAGTGAAATCGATTATATTCATGAAATGCATACCTGTCAAAAAATATGGTCTATTAAGATTAACCAAACCAGCAAGACCGGCCGGACTAAAAAATACACCCTCATACATTCTTATTTAAAGCCAAGCATATCAAGCTTCTACGAATCATTTTTTATATTCATTGGGTGGGTTTGATAAATCAAGCCCCTACATAAGAAAAACCAAATCCATACAAAGAATCATTTACACAATAAAAAGGTGGGCTTGATAAATCAAGCCCCTACATCAAACCAATCCTTTCATCAAACCCTACATTAAACCAATCCTTTTTAAAGCTCAATCATACATACGGAAAAAATGTCATTTAGTTTTTGTGAGGACTTCTATTATTCTTAAAAGACAATAGATAAGGTCTATAAATAGATTCTTAATTGATGATATTCATGAAAAGCACGTCTGTCAAAAAGGAAGGGGGAATCCGGGGGAGGTCTTTTTATGCGCCTTGAGCCAGAAAGTATTCAGAGACGTTAATATCGTATTTAAAAGGATCCAATGTTCTCACGATTTTCTTTTTAAACTTTTCTGTTTCAGGATCTTTCTCTGCCAGGTCGATAATTCCGCCGTCTATCTTATTGCCATTCTTATCAGCAATAAGTTTTACTTTAGGGCAGGTCATATAAGCCACATCCGGGTTTGTTTCCATCACGATGCCCCACTCCTCGGTGTCAAGGACAACAAGCGATCCAATAGGATAGATTCCTATCATGTCGGCGAAAGCCTTGAGCAAGATAGTGTCGAATTCTGTCCCGATTTTCTCCAGCATCCAGCTTGTGGCCTCTTCTCTGGTTGCAGTCGTCTTTCTATAGTGTCTTGCGGTCGTTACAGCGTCAAAAAAATCGCATATTTTAACCATTTTACTGAAGAAATCTGTATGATCCTTTTTCCAGTATTTGGGATATCCGCCCCCCTCGAGGTTTGCCCAGATGTGGTGTTCCATGGCTACATTAATGGCAGTTACCGGAAGAATACTCAATTCTTTGAGGCAAGCCAGCTTTTGAGCACCATGCCACGGATGAGTTTTTATTATATCAAATTCATTATCGTCGAGCTTACCGGGTTTATTCAGAATTTCTTCAGGAATCTCTACTTTTCCTATGTCGTGAAAAAAAGCGCTTACTCCTAAGTCTACTAATTCTTTTCTTTCAAGACCTAATCTTCGTCCAAAACAAATAGACAAGACGGTTACATTGGTCGAGTGATTGAGAGTGTATTCATCATAATTTTTTATATTTGTTAAGCCTATCATGAAAGATTCATTCTGACTTACAAGATTAATTATGGACTGCATCAGTCTTCGAGTGGTTTTTAACTGAACCTTTTTTTTCTGTTTTTCTCTCTGGACGACTTCTTTCAGGTGGGTTATGCTCTTGAAAAAGACTTTTACGGCGGATTCCTGAAGCCCCTCTTCTCTCACGCCCCCGGTCATTTCAAGAGGACGTATCTTCTCCAAAAATATATGGCCTATTCCCCTCTCTTTTAATTCGGCTTCGAAATCTTCAAAAGGGTTCTCTTTTATTACCTCGCCTTCTATAAAAAGAGTAACAAACTGCGTCAGCTCACCCTCAGTCAAGCCAGGTTGGAAGCCAAGCGTCTCTATCTCCTTCTCCCTGAATTCATCAGCTAAGAATTTAAAATTGTGGTAGCTGCCAAAATCAAATTTAACTCGAGCAGTATTGAAAAATAAAGTATTTTCCCGAAACTGGAATACGGCCTTCCCTTCTTTTTTTAGGATATTTTGAATTAGGTTGAAGAGAAGATTAATCTGCCTGATGAAAGTAAGATTATTGGGCTCATAGATTTGAGCGACCTTCATCGCCGAGGAAAGACGAATAAATATCTCTTCTATTATCTTAGATAGAGATTTCTTAGCTCCCTCGATGTAATCCTTTCTTACTTTCTCGTCTTTTTCTTCCATAATTAAGCACCCTGCTCTTCGTTGCTGTCTTCCTTCGGTTCTTCTTTGGTATCTTCCTTCGGTTCTTCTTTGGTATCTTCTTCTAGCTCTTTCTCTGATGCTATTTTCCCAAGCGCATATTTACATGCATTGCGAATTGCTTTATTCCGAATCTTAGTCCCCTCCTTAAGTATATCCGCAGCTTCAGGAGTAGCCATTACTCCCAGGGCAGAAACCGCACAGAGGCGAGTCTCATTCGTCTTATAAGGGAAGAAAACCTTCCCTTTTTTCAAAATGGACCGGAGGAAAGCACTAATTTCTCCGCTTTTAGCACTTGCTAAAAATTTTAGAATAGCCTCTTTCTCCCGCTTGCTTTTTTCCCTGAAATCCTTCTCGTGGGCCATCTGCTTAATATGTTCTATTATAGCGTCATCTCCAAGATATTTAAGGTTCCTGAGAGCTGCTGTGCGAACTTCTGTATCTTTATCAGAAATAAATCTCAACAGGATCTTATTGGAAGCTTCATTTCCAGATTTTCCAAGGGCATGGATAACATCAAGCCTTATAGCTTTATCCGGATGATTGACGAAATCTTCAAGATGGGCTATTTCCGTTTTTTCGCCTGTGGTCGCCAATATACTTATAATTTCTCTTGTCAGAGAAGCTGACTGTTCACGGGCAAGGTTGAGAAGAGAGGTTAAGTCCTGTTTTCCGATTTTTTTCAAAAAAGTTAAAACCTTCTGCCTGGAAAAAGGAAATTTTGAATCCTCCCAAATCGCGGCAGCAACCGGAAAAGCGCCGACACTCAGAATATCCAGATATCCGAAGAAAGTGTCAAAATCTGCGACCTGTCCATCCGAGTATATCTTTCTCAAGCTAGCGAGAAAGTCAGGCGCTACAGCTCTATCTGAGATTCTCTCCAGTAATTTCGCCCTTTCTTCAGATTTGACAGAGATAATTTTCTTTAACTCGGCAATCCTTTTTAAAATCAAAAGAGCCTGTGAAAAATCAGCTTTTTCCAGGACTTTTTGATGGCATTCACCAAGGACGTCTGTAATAGCCGCGAATTGCTCCTCTTTTTCCTCACAAAAAAGGAGTTCAAAAAGCAAATCTATAAGCTCAGTCAAAGGAGGAGTTTTCCGACTATCTGTGACCATGGACTCAATCTCTGGAATTTCATCCCTGCTTACAGCACCCACCGTGGTCCCAGGAATCATGCCTTCTCCAGCTCCCTCTCCTTCGTCTTCTCCCTCTCCCTTTTCTCTTCCCTCCTGTATTCCTAAACTAAGATCTTTTTTATAGAGTTCTTCATCTTCTGGAGTCATTTCCACTTTTCCTTTAGCAAATCCCGCTTTATCAAAAATGCTTTCTTCTTCTGTCGATTCTCCAATATCCTGGTCGAGAAAATCATCAATGGAATAATACCTAATATAAACAAAACTCTTTTCCCAGATAGAGTTAACAATATCAGCATCTTCTGCAGGAAGGTCAGAAACTGCATTTATGACCCTAAAAAACTCATAAAGCTCTTCTTTATCCAGGCCCTCGTGAAAAGATAACTCTCTTAGCCCGTCTTTATAAAATAGAAAGGGGAGGCTGCTCCTTCTTTCCTCATCCTGAAAGACTACTTCTCCCTTGTAAGAAAAGCTGAATTCTCCCACCTGTATTGCTAATTCTCCATATTCGCTAAGAAATTCTCCCATCTGGTTATTGAATAGATCTATGGATTTTGCAACGGAGGGATTTTCCGGAGGATAGAGCTTTGTCAGAGAGAAAGATTTTTTAAAAAACTGGATAACATTCCCGGCCTTTTTAACTTCAACAGGATCTGCCTTGGGCTTCTCTTCCTCCAGCTCGGGTTCCTGTTGTTCTGCCTGGGGTTTCTGTTGCTGTTGCTCCGGTTTCTCTTGTTCTACCTCGGGTTTCTGTTGATCAGCCGTGGGTTTCTCTTCCGCTACCTCTGGTTTCTGTTGCTCTTGCTCCGGTTTCTCTTGTTCTGGCTTGGGTTTCTGTTGATCGGCTTTGGGCTTCTCTTCCTTTGCCTGGGGTTTCTGTTGCCCTACCGCATTTTTTTGCTTTTTGAAATTTTCCGGGTCCATTTCCAGAACTCTTTTAATACAGGTTATTATTTATTTTTATTCAAACGGAATACTTCATTTAAAGGGAACACTTCTCTTAGCCAAACCCTATCCCTTTTTCTCATAATTTTTCATTATTTTAAACCATTTCTTAAATTTTGTCACCTTTTATCTCTTAGATATTCATTGAAGTGGCCTGAGTTATCTTGTGTAGAGGCTTGATTTATCTAACCCACATTTTTAATCATTCTAAATAAAAGAGGTGGGCTTGATGAATCAAGCCCCTACAATTAAAAAAAGGTATGACCGCAATTACGCAAGTTTCGCAAGTCTGACCCCACAAATTTGATATTGAATGATTAATTGGTATATATTTAGAAAATCGGTGCATATAAGATCATTTTATCCGGTGGATAAAAAATCATTTAATCCGGTGCATATAAAATCATTTTATCAGGAAGAAAAATCACATTTTTAGGAAGGAAAGGCATGCTTTCAAGAAAGAAAATAATGTTTCCAGGAAGAAAAAGCATTTTATTAGGAAGAAAAATCATGTTTCCAGGAGGGAAAATCATGAAAAAGACTAATCCAGTATCATTCTTGATTTTTATCTTTGTTTTCATCTTTCTATCAAGTCTCCCCGTTTTGGCTCAAGAACCCTATAAGCTGCCGCCCAAAGAGGTGGTAGATATCGTGGATACACTTCCTTCACCCCGCACTGCTATTAGCCCAACCGGCGACTTAATGCTCCTTGCAGAATACGGACCCATGCCTTCTATTGCCTACATGGCTCAACCCATGCTCCGCCTGGCGGGGATGAGAATTACACCGTTGTATAACAGCCGCCAGCAAACAACCTTTTACACAGGCCTCACAATCAAATCGATAAAAGACGGGTCAACAAAGCGAATCGCTCTTCCCAAAGGGGCAAAACTCGGTTATCCCCTATGGTCTGTTGACGGCTCCCGGATAGCTTTCTCACGCTACACAGATGAAGGAGTTGAACTATGGGTAGCTGAGACAAAAACCGGAAAGGCAAAAGCTTTTACCGGACCAATAATCAATTCAACCATAAGCTCTGGTTTTACGTGGCTTCAAGACAACCGCCATCTCCTCATCTACACGATCCTGGAAAACCGCGGAAATCCTCCTCAAGAACCAGAAGTCCCGGTCGGCCCCAATATACAGGAGACAAAGAGGAAATTCTCCAAGGTATGGACCTACCAGGATCTTTTGAAAGACGCCTATGATGAGAAGCTGTTCGATTATTACACAACATCCCAAATAGTGGAAATAGATGTCGTCTCGGGCAGCAGCAGAAAGATTGGCAGTCCGGGCATATACCATTATGCCGATCAATCCCCGAACGGAAATCTGCTGCTCGTATACAGGATAAAAAAACCTTTCTCTTACAGCGTCCCTTATTACTCTTTCGCCCATACTCTAGAAATATGGGACAGAGATGGTAAGCTAATCCATCTTCTGGCCGATCTCCCCTTAGCCGATGAAGTCCCTGTGAGAGGAGTTCCGACAGGTCCGAGGTCTGCTGGATGGAGGGCGCTCAAGCCAGCCACGCTTATCTGGGTGGAAGCCTTGGACGAAGGGAATCCTGGAAAAAAAGTCCCTCACCGGGACAAACTCATGACTCTTTCTTTTCCCTTTAAAGAGCAGCCGAAAGATATTTTAAAAATTCAGCATCGTTATTCGGGAATCTCATGGCTAAAACCAGAAGGAAAAGCCTTTCTCACAGAACGCGACTGGAAGAGAAGATGGAGAACCACTTATCTTATCAACGTTGACGCTCCGGATAAGGCTCCAAAAAAAATATTTGACCTGAGCACCCAGGACCGCTACAACGACCCCGGCAGCCCTGTTCACACGATAACTCCTGCAGGAGAACGGATCCTCCTTCAAGATAAGGACGCAATTTATCTCTCCGGAAGCGGCGCTTCCCCCAAGGGGGACAGGCCTTTTCTCGACAGGCTAGATCTAAAGACGATGGAAAAGAAGAGACTATTCCAGTGCAGAGAAGGAAGTTATGAGACTTTTGTGGACTTTGCAGTAAAATCCAGGAATCAGATCATTACCAGGTACGAATCTGAGACCGAACCTCCCAATTATTATCTTTTCAGCCTGAGGAGGAAGAAGAAGAATGCCCTTACAGACTTTAAGGACCCTGCACCGCAGCTTGCAGGAGTGAAGAAGCAGCTCATAAAGTATGCGAGGGAAGACGGAATAGAGCTTTCCGGAACTCTGTATCTGCCCCCGGGATACAAAGAAGGAGAGAGGCTGCCGCTTGTGATCTGGGCTTATCCCCGTGAATACAGCAGCCGCAGAGTCGCAGGACAGGTAAGAGGCTCACCTCACCGGTTTACATTTTACAGAGGTTACTCACAGCTTTTCTTTGTAACACAGGGATACGCTCTTCTCGATGCGGCTCAAATGCCTGTGGTCGGGGATCCAAAAACCATGAACGATACTTTCGTCGACCAGATCGTCTCGAACCTGAAAGCAGCCATAGACAAGCTGGATTCCATGGGCATCATTGATCCCGAGCGCGTAGGCGTGGGCGGACACAGCTACGGAGCTTTTATGACAGCCAACCTGCTGGCACACTGCGATCTTGCAGCAGCCGGGATTGCCCGAAGCGGCGCTTACAACAGGACCCTGACGCCCTTCGGATTCCAGAACGAACGAAGAACTCTCTGGGAAAACCCGGAAATTTATTTTAAAGTTTCTCCTTTCATGCATGCCCACAAAATAAACGAGCCTATTCTTCTCATCCACGGCGAGGCAGACAATAACTCGGGAACCTTTCCCATCCAATCCCGAAGGCTTTATCATGCCATAAAAGGCCACGGAGCAACTGCTCGCCTGGTCATGCTCCCCCATGAAAGCCACGGTTACAGAGGCAGGGAGTCTGTCCTTCATGTGCTCGCCGAGATGTTTGAATGGCTCGATAAATACGTTAAAAATAAGTAAGGAGTAACCGGCAGGTGGAGTTCACTCTATCCGAGATAAAAACATAGAAATCAGATTTTGAGTTTATTCTTTTTTTGAGATATGATTTCATAGAAAAATGCTTGACCCAAAATGCGCAAAATGCAAACCTAAGCTTTGTTCGCAGGGCATAAAAGATGAATCTCTCCTGCCCTCTTTCTGTCCCCTGAAAACCTCCAAAAGCTTGATCGAAGGAGTAAAAAGAAAGTACAAAACTAAAGAAATCAAGAATTTCTATATCCAGGCCTCCCTGACAGAAAAAGAAGCTTATGACGAGAAAGAAGCCAGGGAGAAAGGAAGGACAGTCCCTGTCAGGCCGCGGATTAGGGAAATTGCCGAGTTTTCAAAGAAGATCGGGGCCAAAAAGATCGGCATAGCCTTCTGCAGCGGTCTCAACGACGAAGCAGCCAGAGCTTCCTCAATAATTGAAAAACACGGATTCGAGGTTTGCTCCGCGATATGCTGCTGTGGGGCAGTGGATAAGAGCGAACTGGGCGTGCCTCCTGAATACAAGATAATTGACCCGGAGAAATTTGAAGCGGGGTGCAATCCCCTCCTTCAGGCTGAGCTTCTGAACAAAGCCGAGACCGATATCAACGTCATCATCGGCCTCTGTGTAGGCCATGATATGCTCTTCACCATGAATTCTCAAGCTCCGGTTACAACCCTGATTGTCAAAGACCGCTTCACAGGACACAATCCGGTTATCAGCCTCTACACAAAATACCATAAGAATATCGTATAGATTTTATCTTTAAAGTGGTAAAATTACCTACAATAAAGCTCATTTCATTTTTAAGGGAGGTAAATTTGAAAAAAACAATTTCAGTAGTGGGATTAGCGCTATTTCTCATGTCCATTACAGCTTCGGCAGCCCTTAATACCCAGGAAGAGACTCCAGAGAAAAAACTCATCTCTGTCAAGGAAGTCTCTCCCTTTTCTTACTGCTGCATCCCGCATAAGGGTCCTTTCACAGAGATAGAGGGAATTATAGGGCAACTGACGCATGCCATTCAGGAACAAAAAGTTGCACCAGCAGGACCTATGATCGGCGTCTATTATAACAGTCCGGATATGGTAAAACCTGAGGAGCTCAAGTGGGAAATAGGATTCCCTATTTCAGCCCAGGTAGAAGTCCAGACACCCCTGGAAAAGAAAGAGTGGAAATTCACCCAGGTCGTCTCTGCCATCCATAAAGGCGCGTATGAAGAAACCGGAAAGACATACTACAAGATGATGGAATGGATGAAGGAAAACAAATTGATGCCGACAGCACCGGCCCTGGAACGTTACTTGACCATGCCCACCCCCGATACAAAGCCTGAAGACCTGAGGTCAGAAATATGGATTCCCTGCAAGAAGGTGGAGAAATAATTTAAAGCTATTTATTTAAAATTTCATCTTCATCCAGCTAGAATCGCATCTTCATTCAGCCAAAACGGTTCTTCTCTTTCAGAATTCAAAATTCGACTAACCACGACGGGTGAATCGATGTTACCGAGGGAGGTATAAAAAAAGAATCAAAACTCACCCTAATTTCACCTCTTAAGGCGATTTACATGTTTTCCTTTATGAATTATTCTCAACTTTGAGATTATTAAGAGAGGTTATATTGGCCACTCAAAAAGAAAATCGCGCCTCGCCTGAATCAAAAATAAAGTCGAGCTTCAAGTCCATCTTTTATAATGCGGCTAATATCGCCGTTCAGGGATTCAACATAAAGGGCGAGGTTGTTTATTGGAACAGTTTCTCAGAAGAATTATTCGGATTCACCGAGAAAGAAGTAAAAGGCAAAACTCTTAAAGGCTATTTCACCTCAGAGTCTGATGAAAATGAATTCAAAAAATATCTAAGAAATGCCATCCGCCAAAATGAGCATTCCCCTAAGAGGGAATGGACAATAACCACAAAAAAAGGAGAGGTTCTGCATGTTTTATGCCACATCTTTCCTGCAGTTCTCACTGCTCTGCCTGGAGAAGAATCCATAGCAATAGCCATGAATATCGACATAACAGACAGTAAGAGCGCCAAAGAAAAAACAAAAGAAATGCTCCGCCAGATGGAGAGATTCTCAAAAATATCTGCAGATGTATTATCTATCAAAAACGAAGAGGAGCTTTCCGATCATGTAGCTCAAGCTGTCGTCGATATCTCAGATTTCGGAAAAGTACTCATATCCTATTTCACGGATACCCCTCCCTACCGGGAAATTATCGGGCACAAAGGCATCAAGAAAACTGATTTGGAGAGATTAAAGAAAGCAAAGATGCCGAGGGAAAAATACCTGAAATACTTTGAAAAATCCGTAAAAATCGGAAGCCAGTCCTGCTACATCCCGTACTCCTCAAAGGACATACTGGATAAGGATGCGGTCGTACCCGGAGAAAAAACATACCCAAAAAAAGAAGGCCGATGGAACAGAGAAGATAATCTTCTTGTAGCCATGAAAGATGCCAGGGGCCAGATAATTGGAATTATCTCTGTCAATGACTCCAAAAACGGCTTGATCCCGACCGAAGAGACGGTAAGGCCTTTGGAGATTTTTGCTAACTTGATCTCGGAAATAATCCAGAGGCACAAGCTTTCCCAAATAATCAGCAAGTCTGAAGAAAAGTATCGAGAACTGGTCAACAACGTTAAAATAGGAATTTTCAGGGCAACACCGGCCGGGAAACTTCTTGAAGTCAACCCCTCCGTTGTGGAAATGTTTGGTTACACGAGTGCGAAGGAGTTTCTTAAAGTTAAAACACCTAGTTTATACGAAAATGCGGACGACAGGCTAAAGTTATGGAAGGAATTGGAAGAAAATGACCTTGCCAAGAATAAAGAGTTCATTCTGAAAAAAAAGGACGGGGCATCTTTTTGGGCATCTTTAACATCAACAGCGGTCAGGGACAACTCTGGAAGAATCATATATTACGATACAGTGCTCGAAGACATCTCAGAGAGAAAACATTTAGAAGAAGAAATCAAACGCCTTTCCATTACTGATGAGCTGACAGGGGTGTACAACAGAAGACATTTCAACCAGAATTTACCTCTTGAAATCGAAACAGCGGAAAGATGGAGAAGTGCTTTGTCCCTTATTATGATCGATATAGATGATTTTAAACAATACAATGATAAGTACCTTCACCTTGAAGGAGATAAGGTCTTAAAAGAGACCGCCCAGGTCATATCCAGCATCATCCGCAAAGAGGTGGACTGGGCCTCAAGGTTCGGGGGAGACGAATTTGTCATTACCTTGCGCGGTCTCACCACTACCCAAGCAGCCAAGGTGGGGGAGAGGATCAGAAAATTTTTTCAACAGATAAAATTCAAGCCCAAAGATGAAATAGTCCAAAAAACTTTAAGCATGGGAGTTGCCTGCTGTCATTATGCTGAAGTGAAGCCCAAGAGAGGTAACAAAAACAAAGGAACTCCCACAAATTATGAAAAAGTTGCCACAGAGTTAACCATTCTTGCCGATAAAGCCTTATTCAAGGCAAAAAAAGCAGGAAGAAATCAGCTTGTTATCTCGAAAGAAGCCATAGAGCTCAGCCGGGTTTCTAAATAAGTTTGAACCTCGTTTTCAAACAAGCCTGAATACAAAGATCATCCCTTTTTTCGCTCGAAAAAGGCATCGATTTGGGCTTGAAAAAGGGCGCTGGGCGTATGTAGCACCTCATTAGGGGAGACGGTTGGGGGGAGGGGAAATTCTCAGCAAAAGGGCGGCTATCTTAACAAACTTTTTACAAAGCTTTGACAACTCTCCCCTTGCCAGGCACTCATTTTTGCGATGAGCCTAATTTTCTAATCCCGCTCTACACCCGAGCAGGCCTTGACACAGACTCCGCAGATGTGCTGGCCGACAAGACCCATTTTCCTGAATTCTTTGAGCTTCTCAAAACATGCTCTGTGGTCAAACTCTTCTCTCTTCTCTTTTATGGCCTGAGCAGGGCAGGGCTCAAGGCACTTCAGGCATGTACCGCAATCACCCTCCAAAGGCTTATCCGCTTCAAGGGGCATGTCGGTCAGCACTGTGACCAGCCTGAACTTTGCCCCGAGTTCGGGGTTGACAAGAAGGTTGTTCCGTCCTATAAAGCCCAGACCAGCCAGATAGCCGACTTTCTTATGGGAGAGATGCGCTCTCTGTTTTTCCCAGTCTATTATCTGGGAGGCAGGAATGGGAAGGGCCTGGAAGCCGGACTCCTGTATATAGGAAGAAAGCAGGAAGGCTGCGCGGTCCAGGAAAAAATTAAGCTGGCGGTAGTGGTGAAAATAAAGCCGAGTGGGCCTGTCCTTTATGTCTTCGAGAACTGCGTCAAGGAGCCTTTTTCCGAGAGAAATTCCCCAATCGAATTTCTCCCTCAGCTTTTTGCCAAGGCTGAATTCCTCCCTGATGCCCGCAATATCTGCTACTCCAAACAGGGACAGCCCCTGATCCAGGGCGAATCCCATCAGCCTCTCGTAGTTCTGCTTTCTCTCTTTCATGAAAGTCCATTTTACCGGCGGCCGCCAGAGCTGTCAATGAGAAGCCA
>CAYTBG010000012.1:13642-41898 GCA_964435925.1 uncultured Eubacteriales bacterium
TCTTTCATGAAAGTCCATTTTACCGGCGGCCGCCAGAGCTGTCAATGAGAAGCCATAGGGTCAGACCTTTCAATACTTTGATATTTTCACAATAACTATGGAGTCAGACTTTCAATACTTTTAGGACCCCATTGACTCAAAGGAAAGATTAAGATATATCAATGGGTGAATTTAGGCCAAAAAGGAGCAGTCATGGTCGAAAAGACTTTAGCCATAATAAAGCCTGATGCCATAAAAAAGAAACTCACAGGAAAGATCATCCAGAGAATCGAGGATGAGGGATTTAAAATATCCGGTCTAAGGATGCTCCACCTCAACAAAGAAGAAGCAAAAGGTTTCTACATCATCCATAAGGACAAGCAATTTTACGAGAGCCTGACAGACTTCATGTCTTCGGGAGAAATCGTGATCATGGTTCTGGAAAGAGAAAATGCCATCTCCCACTGGCGCCAGGTGATGGGAGTTACAGACCCTGCTCTGGCTGAACCAGGGACTTTGCGCCAGATGTTTGGCTTCTCGATAGAGCGCAATGCCACCCACGGCTCTGACAGCCCGACGACGGCAGAATGGGAAATCAATTATTTTTACAAAAAAGAATAACAATAGATCCCGTACCCCGGAATTCCGAAACTACATGGGCCTAAAGAATGAGGATTCGGCCCGCCGCTTCTTCTTTCGCTTTTCTGGAAAAGGACGACAAAAGCTGGCGTGGCTGCGGGTTTCGTTTCAGGAACTTCGATCACGATTGTCTGGAATCATGTTTCCTTTCTTAAAAATATTATCTACGAGCTTGTGCCGGCCTTTTTTGTCTCAGTCCCTTCTGACAGTAATCATAAGCTTCTTGACTACACCGCCAAAAAATGCCGAAAAAGAGCTGAAATCCATTTACGCAAGATACCGGAGGTAATTGAAGCAGGTTTAATTTTTTCAAAAAATACGCTATATATTATATTAAACAATTTGATGACCACTAGATGTTAGGTATATGGATTTTAGGAAAAAAAACACTTGACATTTTATTTTCAAGGACATAGATTTACATTAGCGCCTTGGATGAGGAGATGGGAGAAAGGTTTCAGCCTGCTCCATCATCATTGAAACCTTTCATTTCATCCCTCCTTCCAAAAGGCGCATGCAATCTTAAAAGGAGGTTGCTATGCGCAAAAAATCATTCCTAAAAGCGGTGTCTCTCTTTGCATGTTTGAGCATTCTTATGCTCTCTGTCCCTGGAGCAATCGCTTCCGAAAGAACCGATAAAAAGACCTTTCGCCCGACCTTCATGGAGAAGGCGGCTATGTTCTTTTCTTTTCTCCCGTTCTTGAACCTGAACACAAAGGGCGACACATCTTCCGAAACAGTCTCTAATGACGATTCCAATCAAAAAATCAAGATTACCGGTGGTCTGATGAAAGCAATGTTAGGTGATGATGATTAATTTGATTAAAAATACTTTCCTAAGCTGAAAAACATAACTTACCGAAAAACTAGCTAATCAGTTTTTACAGATATAACAAAAACCACACAATGTAAGCACACTCTTTGAGTTTTACATCCACCTCAAAAATCAAGAATATATCATTCAGTGCACCACCCTTTGGGGGGAGAAAGATTCATCTCAAGAGGCGATTGACGCCTCCCTAACAAATCTAACATGATTTTTATAAGAAAAAAAAGATAATTCTTTTATTTTGTTTAAATTAAATAAAGTGAAACATCTTAAAATTAGGAAATTAATTTTCATAACTATTGCCAATCTCTTTTTTAGTTTTTATTTTTTTAATCCTGAGCTTTTTTCCCTCAATAAAGTAGACTTAGAACAAGAATATTCTCAGCACTTCGCACTTGCGGACAAATTCAGAAAGGACGGGAAATTCGATAACTCGATAGAACTTTTCGAGAAGTCTTTGAGTATAGCAAAAAGATACTCAGACAAAGAAAAAGAATGTGAATCCCTTATAAAGCTGGGACTTTTAAACTGGAACATCGGCCAGCTTAAAGAATCCTCATATCATTATGAACAAGCCTTGAAGCTCGCACAAAAATTAAATCTTAAACACTTGCGGGAGAAATGTCAGAACGCTCTTGAAATTTACAGATTGTATAAAGAAGGAAGAAATCTTCGTTCCTCTGGTGAATACCCAAAATCCATAGAGAGTTTTCAATGGGCCATAGATTTATCCAAGGAAATAGGAAGCAAGGAACACGAGGTCAAGTGTCTGCGCCAGTCGAGTCTCACATATTTAGAATTGAGCAATCTCAAGGAATTTTCTCCCTTAAATGAAAAAGCACTGAAAATAGCTAGATATCTAAACCACAGGAGAGAAGAAGAACAATGTTTGATCAATATGGGTTATTTTCACTGGAAATTAGATAATTATTCTAGGGCTCTTAATTGCTATGAAGATGCCTTAGCAATAGCAAGAGATTTAAAAAATGTAAAAGATGAGTCGAAGTGTTTGAATAATATAGGGATAACCTACGCGTATATTGGTAATTATGAGAGATCTCTTGATTATTTAAAGAAAGCCCTCGCAATTGATAAGCATTTAGGAAACGAAATTCATATATCTTGGGAGTTAAACAATATTGGCGAAATATTTCGACGTAAGGGTCTACATTCCGGTGATAAAAATGATTTTTATGATGCGCTGGATTATTTTCACGACTGCCTCAAATTAACAAGAAAAACTCGGGATAGACAAGCTGAGGTTTACGTCCTTAATAATATAGGCTCTGTCCACTCAGAATTAAAAAAATATGAAGATGCTTTGAAATACTTTGAATCAGGATATGAAAAAGCTGAAGAAATTAAAGAAGTTGAAGCGATGGGTATGATACTAACTAATATTGGTGTCGTATATTATAATCAGGGAAATTACGAGAAATCAACAGAATATTACCAAGAAGCAATTGATTTAACCAACAGGATTGAAGGAGACCGGATTCGCTGGGAAGCTTTCATGGAAAGCGCGAGGGCTTACGAAAAACAGAACAAATTTAAAAAAGCTAAAGAAAACTACGAAATGTCCATCAAAACTATAGAGACTATCCGCGCTGGAATCGAACTGGAAGAAAATAAAGCGAGTTTTCTAGGAACAGACAAAAGAATAGACGCCTATCACTATTTCATCAATCTCCTCTTAACCTTCCCTTTACCTCATCCAGAAGAGGAATATAAGATCGAAGCTTTCAATTACCTTGAAAAAGCAAAAGCTCGAGCATTCCTGGACAGCTTAGAGCTTTCTAAGATTGATATCTCCCAGGATGTTGATCCAGAACTGTTAAATCGGAAAAAAGAAATAGAGAAAAATATTTCAAACATCTACACAAAAATTCGAGCTGCAGAACTTTCTCCAGAGAATACTAAACGCTTGCAGGAAGAGCTTGAAAGATGCGAAAACGACTTTGGAGCCCTAAAAAGAGAAATACGAATAAAAAACCCGACCTATGCAGAAATTCATTACCCTGAAATCATATCTTTACAGGAAGCCCAGAGAGAACTTCTTGATTCTAAAACTGCTTTCTTTGCCTACTGCATTGGAAAGGAGCATTCTTATGCTTTTGTCATCACAAAAAAAGACTTCAGAATATTCCCACTACCACCCAGAGAAAATATCCAAAGGCAAGTCTCAGACTATCTGAAAGTAATATCTGATAAGGAAAATAAAAATTTTAAGTTAGGTTATGAGCTATTCAGCGCGCTTGTCCTTCCAGGCTTAGATAAAAACATGAAAAACATAATTTTTATTCCCGACGATATCCTCCATTTCCTTCCTTTTGAAACTCTTATCACTCACAAAGAAAAGAGAGACTGGCTGATCAAAGATTACAAGATTGCTTATGCCCCATCGATTTCCTCTCTTCGAGAAATAATACAGCACAAAAAGTCAAATGGTCCAAAGCCTCGAATGGATATTTTAGCCTTTGGGGACCCTTTCTTCGGACCATGGGAAGCAGGAGAAGACGGAAGTGACATCTTTCAAGACTATTATACTTCTAATGCCTTTAATTTTTTTAGATTAAAATACAGTGGATTTGAAATCGACAAAATCAGCGCTCTTTTCAAGAAAAGAAAAAGAAAGATTTTTCGAAGAAAAGAGGCAAACAAAGAACAATTAATAAATCACAGCCTAGACGATTATAAAATCATCCATTTTGCAACTCACAGCATAATAGATGAAAAAATACCTGCCAGATCTTCTATCGTGCTTTCTCTGGACGAAGACCTCACTCAAGATGGTTTTCTCCAGATGAGAGAAATTTATAACTTAAAGCTTAATTCAGACTTAGTCACTCTCTCTTCGTGCCAAACAGGCCTTGGCGAATTCATCAAAGGAGAAGGGATTGAAGGTATAAATAGAGCCTTTTTCTACGCAGGCACTTCCTCAGTCCTCATGAGCTTATGGGCTGTAAATGACCAAGCAAGTTATCAGCTTATGGAAAGATTTTACTTTCACCTTCGCTCCTCTGAATCAATAATGAGTGCCTTACGCAAAGCCAAGCTCGAATTGATAGACTCTGATACCTTATCCCATCCTTATTATTGGGCAGGGTTCATAGTATCAGGAAAAGCAGATGAAATAATATTCCCTCACTCAATAAATAAATGGCTTTTCTTCGGAATCTCCTTCTTATTTGTGGCAGGGATAATTTCAGCCGCTATGAAAAACCGTAGGAAAAAACTGAAGATATCCGTCTGAAAGTCTTCCGCCTTCCCTTCCCTAACGAGTCAGCCATGACTGATTCTTCATAGAAAGAGCTGCGAAGGGAACAATCCACCACAGACAAAAGGCAGTAATGAGCGCATAAGGGATCCCATACAGGAAAGAAAGGCTTTTATTGGTGCGGAGATAATAAAGTGAGAGAAAAAAGGAAGCAATAACCAGGAAAGCAATATGACGGAGAATAAAGAGAGGATGGACGCAAAAAGAATAAATTATAATGCCTAAAGAAAAAATATGGAAAGGATGGAGGATATTCAAAAAGAAGAAATCAAATATAGGCATAGCTCTGTTTTTTGTCCGGTATTTTGAAAACATGAATTTGGCAAAAAGAATGGATTCTCGAACATAACTTCGCGTCCAGCGAAGATACATTCTGATCATTTGAGCCAGTTTTGTAGGCACTTTCGTATAGACACAGGCATTAGACTGGAATCTTGTCATATAGCCTGCTTTCAGGATTTGAGTCGTGAGAGCCCTATCTTCGCCGTAGGTGCAGGGTGTTTTGAGAAATTTCTGGTTGACCCACTCCTGGATGAATTTCAGCAAAACATTCCTTCTGTATGCAGTGAGGGCGCCCGGACAGCAAAAAACAGCTCCATAGACACTCTGATAAGCGCGGCCAAAATTAAAGGAGATTGAATAGCGGACCGAAAGCATCCTTGTAAGAAAATTCTCCTTTTCATTTAAAACTGCAACTCTCCCCGCAACAGCACCCGTCCTCTCATCCTTAATCAAAGGAATAACAAGGTTTCTGATGGCGCTCCGCCCGATTTTGCTGTCAGTGTCAACAGTAACAATAATCTCTCCACTTGATTTCTTCAAACCAACATAAAGGGCTTTTCTCTTCCCTAAATTTTCCCTGAAATTGACGACCTTAAGCTTATCTCCGTACATTTGCTTAGCTCTCAACATATAGAAAAAAGTTAAATCAGCAGAGCCGTCATTTATACAAATAACTTCAAGCTTATCTTGGGGATAGTTGCTGTTGAAGATGGAAGCGATTGATTTCTCTATGAGCTCCTCCTCGTTTAAAGCAGGCATGATCACGGAAACAAATGGCCAATTGACGCTCGCTCCCGACTCTATTGTCTGAGGCTTGTAACGAAACCAAATAATTGTCCGGAAAATTATACCGCTCACTATGATTACAGCTGAAATCAATAACGGATATGTTGAGATTCTGAGGAATAAATTGCTGCCCAGAAATTCAGCCCACATGTGAAAGATACGGAATTTAATGGCAACAACTACAATGAAAGAGCTGGTTAAAATTATGAAGATAATAAGAACAGGGTCTGCCCTTTCTTTTATAAAAGGAAGATCGAATAAAGAGCTTTTTGGCTGAGTTTCTAATTCAAGCTCATCAAATGTTTTTTCCAGCATCCAAGGCCCACAAAGATTACTTTAAAGAGAAAAAGTGAAAATGATTCTTACGGAAAAGAATACTATTAGATAAAATAGGGGAAGTCAAGCAGGTAATGGACTTTGCTCTTTATTTCCGCATGAATCTGGATAAAAATATTCAAAATTGAGTCCCACATGTAAATTTCTTAATTTCAATTCTTTATGCTGTTTTGTTTTATTTTGTCAGCAGATATCCCAAAATTGCATTTTTTATTTGGAAAGAATATAGTTTTTTTCAATAATTAAGGGAAAAAATTATCATAAAAATTTAATTATTAGAAATTATTGCGTGGTACAAAACCGGAAGTATTTGCATGGCATTGACACACAAATCAAATAAGTTGAAGCGAATATTGCTTTCTGGTAAAGTTTATTTAAAATCGAATCTAATTATAGATAAGGAACGAAAATTGAAATGGATTACGAAAGCAAAAATACTTTATTTGATGAAAAAGTCGTGAGAGACATATCAATTAACTATTATCCTTCCGAATCAGAAAGAGAAAAAATAGAGAAAAAGTTCAAATCCAGAATGGTTGAGGAGATGAAATTAGGTTCTCAGGTATCTTTCGTAGGAAATAAAAAAATACCTATTTTAAGACTTTATAGATATAAAGAAGCGTTCGGATTCAATTTTGTAAAAGATTTTTTAAACAGGTTCAATGGAAACTCGAATGATTATGTGTTAGATCCTTTTTCGGGAATGGGAACAACATTATTTACTTCTTTTTTACTTGGTATTGGATCAGCAGGAACTGATAAATTACCTATTGCCTATTTCGCATCAAAAACACTCCCGTTATTCCTATTTTTAGAAGAGAATGAGCTTAGGGATATTTGGAAAATATTATCAAAAAAAATAGAAAAATGTAAACCTGCTGATATCGCCTTGGATGTTCCTATTATGGGAGTGGCCTTTGATGATAAAAATATGAATTTGTTGAGAAAACTTAAATCCGGCATTATTGGATTGGAAGTTCCTTATCGAGATATGTTTCTGTTGCTGTTTTTTTCAATTCTGGAAGAATGCAGTTTCACTACAAAAGATGGACAGTTTTTGAGATTGAGACTTGATAAAAAGACATCGGACCCGCTTGAAGCCATGCAGCGAAAAATTATGGAAGCTGAAGAAGATATAAGAAAGATGAAGCTGCTTTTTCCGAATTCAAAATTTAAAAAAAGAATTATCCCTGATGTTTATCCTGGAGATACGAGAGATCTTTCGGATATAAAATTCAGGAAGAAACCTACTCTTATTCTAACTTCTCCTCCATATGCGAATAGGTATGATTATACGAGAAGTTATTCGTTAGAATTATGTTTTCATTTTATTAAAAATTTTGAAGAAATGAAAAAGATTCGATTTGGAATATTAAGATCTCACATTGAATCCAAAATCGGGGCAGAGGAAAAACCAAATCACTCTGTAATAGAGGAAATAGTTGAGGCACTCAGTAAGAAAAAATTAAATAATCCAAGAATTCCCTTCATGCTAACAACCTATTTTATTGACATGGAGAAGGCCATTAAAGAGTGGCATAGAATTTTGGCAGAAAAGGCTAAAGTTGCAATGGTGGTTGACAATGTGAGATTTGAGGGAGAACTAGTGCCTGTTGACTTGGTACTTTCAGATTTTGCTGAAAAAAATGGTTTTACAGTAAATAAAATAATTATAGCCAGATACAAAGGGAATAGCTCTCAACAAATGAAAAAATATGGGAGAGTTCCTGTGAGGGAAAGTATAGTAATCTGGGAGAAATAATTATGCCATCAAAACAAGAAAAGGAAAGTTGGACAGTAGATCAACTGACAAAAAGTGAATTTTTTCATCAAAAACTTCATGAGTGGGGTTTACTCGAGATTGCTTACGAACTTGAAAGAATTAAAGGCGACGAGTTTAAATGGAATAGAAAAGATTTAAATATTTCTGATAAGGCCTGGAACAAGGTGATCCATAGAGGTATTAAGCCAATTAGGATTTTTAGTCATCCAAGAGTTTTGAAACAGAATCCAAAGCGGGTGGGTTATTACAGAATGCTTGCCATGGTTTCTCAGAAATCTATGAGTAGAGTGGGCTTGGGCATAAATGCGTATGAGAGCGGGAGGAAAATAAATGTAATTAGCGAAGTTTTGACACTTCAGATATCGAGGCATTTGAATAAAATTATCAGTATTTTGATTGAACACGACGAAAAGATAGATCAACGAGAATTTGATTTATGGAGAGGAATGGCTGCGGGATCTCAAGCTCAGGGTTCCTGGCAGAATACGAAGGGAGACAGGGCTGAAATAGTAATTAAGGATTTAGTTGAAAGAAGATTGCGGGATAAAAAATTAATTGTCAAAGAGATTGCTCATGGCAAAGGCGAAGAGATATTACTCAAGGATGGGAGGTTATTTATTCTTGGGAGTGAGCCAGACATGGGAATTTATGAAAAAAATTTGATACAGGAAGCTGTTGAAATAAAAGGAGGTATTGATCCTGCTGGTGTGCTTGAAAGATTTGGAGCAGCTCTAAAAAGTTTGAGGAGAGCAAAACGGGAAAACCCGAAATCAATTACAGTACTAATAATGCAAGGAGTATCGCTGACATCCAAAGCAAAGGAAGAAATTGATAGAAGCAGAAGTATAATTGATAATTTTTTTACCATCGAAGGTGTAATAGAAAAAGAAGAAATAAGAGAAAGTCTATTCAAAATTCTAAAAATATAAAACAAAGGGGATTGCCGCTGGTTTTGGGGAGCGGTTGATAAATATTTTATTATTTCCTAGAAAGTCCACTTTATATCAATTTTTTAAAATAAATTTCAAAAGAGGGAGCTATATTATTCATTGCTAACTAAGAACATGAGTATTGTGGATAAATGCTGATGAAAATAATCCTTGGGAGTGAACTGGTTTTATCTATATTAGAGCATTGTTGAAATTATAGGAAGGCTAAATACTATTATTATTAATAATTTCTTTAATTTTCATTGCAAGTTCTTTCTTCTTAAAGACATTAACATATTCTATTTCCTTGCCATTTGCTAAGCTTTTAATAGCTTTTTCCATAACAGACAGCAATTTTAACGTGTTTTTTTCGTTGAATTCTTTTAGGGCTTTATCATTGCTTAAGAATTTATCAGACTTTATATCAAAACCCTTATTTTCTAAATAAACGCTAAAAGAATAATAAAGATGTATTTTTGCTCTTGGGAGAATCTCAATAATATTGTTTGAGATCTTCTTCTTTTTTTCTCGGATTTTCTTTCTCAAGTGTCGCAACTGTTTTAGTAATTCCCTAAAAGATTTATGGATAAAAATAATACATTCAGGCTTTAGTTCTGAGTTAAATATTTTGTTGTATGTTTCATCGTCTATAAAAACAATTGATTTTTGCTTCTGTGCTTCCATAGGTCTTTCTAAATAAAAGCTCAGATATCTCTGACCAAAATCATAATTATCAATTATCTTTTCTCTCAATGGTATTTCTGACCATTGGTTTCTTTTGCGTTGGTAATAATAGCCAATACCCCTTAAGGAAGCTTCAATAAGCCTTTGGATTTCATCATTTGAACGCAGATCTCTTTTATTAACAGGATTCTGACTATTGGTTGTTTCTGTTATCATCTCAGCCAATCTGTTGCTAGCTTTAAATATCTTGATTAAGACTTTGACATCATCAACGTTTCCAACTTTTTTGAAAGCTCTTTCTATTGATGTGGTAGTTTGAGTTCCATTGACAATCTGAAATGATTTTACATTGAGTTTTATATCTTCAGGTTGAGTGCCAGTCTTTTCATAATCGTCACATACAACGGTTATTCCGTTATTTAAAAACCAAAATTTATCACGAGTATCTTGATTTGAAGCACTTTCTATTATCTTTCTGTTTATAATATTTTCACCAAGAGAGAACCGAATATTTTTTTGAAATATTTTGCTTCCATGTTCTTCATACAATTTAATAAGTTCATTTGCAGATATAGAACCAATTAAACCTTTGACATCAGGATTAGTGTATTCAAAATATTTTCCATACAAACTTATAGTTTCATCAATTCTCGTTGTTCTTGATTCTTCAAGTTTTTTGAAAATGTCTTCAAGACCAAACTGAAGAAGTTTGATCTTATTTTTATAAGGATTCATAGATAGCCATCTATTCCATATTTCAAGACTATTATCAGAAAATCCTATACCTAAATGACTTGCTATGAAATATATCTCATCAAGAACATAGCCATCATCTAGAAATGCAATATAATCTTGCTTTTTTGATTTTACCCTTTCTGAGACTCTTATACCCTCATCAGCTGATGCAAAGAAGTCAAAGATGTTTTTAAACTTATCGATAATATCTTGGCTAAAATTTGTACTGAAATTTCCAGACTCGCATTTATTCTTATTATACTTTGTCTGGATAATGAATATCTTGAACCTTTTTTCCTCTTCATCTACATCAAAATGTATTGCATCTGCTCCTAAATCCTCTCCTTCATCTGTGATAATTTCATCTGCATCATCATAATTGAGATTAAAAATTAGAGAACAGCACAATCTTAAAAAAGATAAATATGGATCATCTTCTGGAAATTGTTTATTTATATTTACTACTTGTGCTTTAATTTGATCGAAATAAAATTTTGAATATTTGGACATATTTCGCTATTTACTTTATTATATTTAAACCTAGAATGTATTGCTATATCTTTATAAAGCTTTTTTCAAGTCAGCGTGGTCTTTATTGTAATATAACCCTTTGACATTCGTTTGTAGTCCATAATTATTGAGATATTATCGCATAACCATAACCGCTTCATTCAGTTTATCACAATCTTCAGAATTTTCCCATATGCATATTGTGCAAAGCCCCACTGTGAATAGAATTCTAGTCTATTCTTCTCCCCGAATATTGTAGATTCTTCTTCGGAATTTGCCAAGTTCTTGGTCTCATGCTTTCAATTTCAGCCCCCGAGAAATAACCCCATTCTTCATCAAATCCCTGAACTAATCCGCACCAGATTGTGTCAGGGATTTCTTTACCGTTTCTTAAATCTGCAATTTTGGTGAATAAGTTATTATTTATTCTTCGACAGTTTTCTTCTTATTTCTTCATATATTTCATTCAGCTCTTCTTCCATTTCTTTGGTGGTCTCCCAATTAAGGCGCCACGGCTTTTCATAAAAGGTGTAGAGTATCTCTTTGTTGTCGTATGTAACAATAGCGGCTGTGATATCCTCGTAAGAGGGGTTAACAAGGATGTAAATTGGCTTTTTTGCTATTTTTTCCTTTTCCAGTTGTTCCCTTATTAGATGAAGAATGCTGTAGAACTTCTCCTTGATATTCAGCAATAGGTCTTCTCCTATGAGGTCTTCAGGAATGCATGAGTCCTTCCTTCCTATATATAACTTTTCAAAGGCATCGGAGTCTCCAAATATTTCTTCTACATATGTTTTTATTTTGGGAGTGAAGCGTTTCATACAAACACCCTGAAACTGAAATGTCCCTTTCCTCTGCTTATCTTTTCATCGAATGCGCGGAAAAGTTCTTTCAAGCGACTGCTGTTGCTGAATTTCTTTTTTAGATTCTTGTATTTCTCATAGCTCTTTGGAATACAGACCACCGGCTCCAGAGGTTTTTGAGGCTGCAAATTTAACTTTACAGGTGGTACATTGATTGGGGGCAGGTCAGTAGAATAGGATTGAACCCAAAATATGCCTAAGTTGCTGACCTCTTGGGTGAAAAGTTTGCACGCCCGGTGGGATTTAAACTACCGACCTTCGGATTCGAAGTCTTGCGCTCTATCTCTTTTTAGACACATCTTCCATTTTCATTGATTTTTTATCTTGATTTAACTAACATCGTAACCTCGATATATCCTATACCCAAGGGGAAGGACGAATGAAAAAGACCATCTTTCTCATTATTACTTTTTTGACCTTAAGTTTGACTTTTTTCTCTGCTGAAGATAGACCCCGCATGAGAGAATTCGGTATTGAAACCGGAATAATAGAGCCTGGCGAATGGAACGCCATCACCGATGTTCCGGGAGTTAAGGTCGGGCAGGTGACTTTGATCGAGGGCGAAAATATCCGCACGGGTGTAACAGCTATCCTCCCCCATGCCGGTAATATCTATCAAAACAAAGTTCCTGGTGCGGTTTATGTCGCCAACGGCTATGGGAAATTAACGGGATACACCCAGATTGAAGAACTGGGAACAATTGAAACGCCAATAATCTTAACCAATACCTTGAGCGTACCCACGGCTGCCAATGCCCTCATAGACTACACCCTCTCGTTTCCCGGAAATGAGAGAGTCGGTTCCGTGAATCCAGTTGTGGGTGAGACGAACGACGGCTGGCTCAACGATATACGCGGAAGGCATGTTAAAACGGAGCATGTGATTGAAGTCATAAAGAAAGCTAAGTCAGGCCCGGTGGAAGAGGGCTGTGTGGGCGCAGGAACAGGCACTGCCTGTTACGGGTTTAAAGGAGGCATAGGAACGGCATCGCGGAAGCTGCCCGAATCTAGGGGCGGCTATACGGTGGGAGTCCTTGTCCAGACGAATCACGGCGGTGTTCTTCAGATAAACGGCTTTCCCGTGGGGATACGCCTCGGGAATTACTACATGAGTAGAGACCTCGATGATTCGCCCGAGGGATCATGCATGATCGTGGTCGCCACAGACGCTCCCCTTGACAGCCGGAACCTGAAGCGGCTGGCAAAGCGGGCGCTTCTCGGAATAGCAAGGACAGGAGGCTTCTATTCAAGCGGAAGCGGCGATTATGCCATTGCCTTCTCTACAGCAGAGGGGTTGAGAGTACCTCACCGCTCCCCCTCGCCTACTATGCAAATCGAGATCTTGAGAAACAGGAACGTATCCCCTCTTTTTCTGGCGGCTGCCGAAGCGGCTGAAGAAGCCATCCTGAATTCTCTGTTTAAAGCCCGGGATATGGAAGGGAAGGACGGCAGTAAGGTCGAGGCTCTTCCCCTGGACAAATTAAAAAAGATAATGGAAGAGGCACCAAAGAGATGAAAAAAACAATAGGAATTTTGGGAGGCATGGGTCCTGAGGCCACGGCTTACTTTTTTGAATTGATCATAAAGAATACAAAGGCAGAGAAAGACCAGGAGCACATACCCGTAATAATCTACAGCAACCCCGAGGTTCCGGCGAGGACAGATGCCATACTCGAAAAAGGAGAGAGCCCTCTGCCGCATCTTCTCGAGGGCGCCAGGGTTCTGCGGCAGGCGGGTGCGGATTTTATCGCGATGCCCTGTGTTACGGCTCACTATTTTTTAGATGAAATAGTGGCGGGAGAAAAAGTGTCATTCTTAAGCCTCCTGGATGAGACCCTACTCCATACGCAGAGGAAAATGCCTGAATTGAAAAAGGCCGGTCTTATCTCCAGCACCGGCACTCTAAAATCAGGGCTCTTTCATGATGCTTTCGCCAGGGAAGAAATAGAAGTCTTCGGCCCGGAAGATGAGGAACAGGAGCAGGTGATGGAGGCTATTTTCGGGAAGCAGGGGATAAAAGCCGGGTATACCTCGGGGCGCTCCAAAGAAATTATTCAGGGTGTGGCTGAAGCGCTCATCAAGAGAGGGGCGGAGGCGGTTATTGCCGGCTGCACAGAGGTGCCTCTTGTCCTCAAAGAGGAAGATATCGAGGTTCCGTTTATCGAGCCTTTACAGATTCTGGCCGAGGCCTGCATTGTGAAGGCTGGATACGAGCTGAAGAGTTAGCTGGAGCCGCTGTTAAAAACCATCAAATAAGGCAGGATTTTAAGGCCGGAGACTGAATTTTATAACTTGCAGTTATAAATTTTGGCATTTTTCTCAGATTTTATAACTGCCAGTTAAGAAAATTCTTCTCGACCGCCGCCCGGAGTCACGCAGCGAGCCAAGCCTCAGGCTTTATTTCTTTTTAAGAAAATTCTTCTTGTTTTTATCCCACCATTTCTGGTACTTTTTCTGCATTTTTTTATTATACATTTTTCCTGTTATCTGAAAAAGGAAATGTTGTGCCGGAGATTTTACAGACCAGTCTTCATCTCCCGATGCACCTATTATAGCCTCGATCGCCCGAGGATCTCTGAATTGTCCAAGCCCGTATACTGAAGCTCGTCTAAGACCAACATCATCATCTTTAAGGCAAGCGAGCAATATCTCAAGTGCACGAGGTTCACCAAGCCTGCCTATGGCCCTCCCTGCAGAATCTCTTATATCCCGATGTATATCCTTATCCTTCATGGTAGTAACCAACACATCGAATACACGCGGATCGTCAATTTTACCTAAAGCCCTTATTGCATCAGAATTAACAGACCTTTCTTTATCTTTCAGATCAGTAACCAACGCATCGAACGCACGGGGATCACCTAACTCTCCAAGTGCCTTTACTACTGCTTTCCTAACCACAGGATCATTATCACCTAGCGCAGCAATCAGAGGTTCAACTGCACGCGAATCTTTTATATTTCTAAGTGCCTTTACCACTGCTTCCCTAACCTCAGGATCATTATCACCCAGCACAGCAACCAGAGGTTCAACTACACGCGAATCTTTTATATCTTTAAGCGCACCTACTACTTCTAGCCTAACCTGATAATCATCATCACTTAGCGCAGCAGTTAGAGGTTCAACTACACGCAAATCCTTTATTTTGCCAAGTGACCGTGCTGCTTTCCTTCGCACATCTGGGTCATCATATCCAAGAGCTTCAATTAAAAGCTCAACTGAATTAATATCATTTAATCGGCCCAGTGAATTTAAGGCATGCTTCCGAACAACTTCATCTGTTTCCTCCAGATAAGCCAGTAGACAAGGGACGCCATAAATATCTCTCATGAGATCAATTAATGTTGGAACAAAAGACCCTGCTGCTTCAAATGCTTTATCAAAAGGGGCTGATTCAACCGTTGGATACGCCTTTTTAATAGACGACGGTGGATTTATTTCCCCCTTAAAATTTTTAAAATAACCAGGACGAGTTTCTGTGAACAAAGAAATCCTGCCGTTTAGAATAGCTCCGGAGTAATGGCGATTTTGACTCGATCCAAACGCAGTTCCATACCGTGATGATCTTGCAGTTCCCGCTGCTACTATTTCTAAGGTGACATCATATGGATCACCGTCATTCCATGCAATCTTAAGACCGGCTCCCTCCAATATCTTCCTTGAAACCTCTCCAAAAGGAAGAGAAGGTACATTTGTATCTATTAAAATCCTGACTGTCTGTGCAGCACGGAAAGCCTCGACTTGCTCCTGTGTTAGTTGTTGCTGTTCTGCAGTTGGCTGTGCTATGACAAAATTGTTAAGAATTAAGAGTAAAGCACATAAAGAAATTGCCAGAATGACAAACTTTTTTTTCATTTTAATCCCCTTTTAAAATTATTTTTTTATAAACAATCTTATTCCTGTTTAAGCGCCCTGCGTCTTCTTTCTTCATCAGATCAATAATAATTATATTATTCAAATCAGGCCGAAGAATAATCTATACCAATTCACTTGGCATGGCGTTGGCAGTCAGTTTCTCGACCTGGAACTTGATGTTAACGAGTACGCCAATCACAATTACCGCAATTTGCGCGAGGCATTTATGGACTTCTTACAGCCGGAGGCAAGCACAAGTGCAGATAATGTATTATATTGTAGGTTCCCAGATATACTTCCCAGTCTTGTCGATATATCCATACCCTTTATCTACCTGCACACGAGCTATTCCTTCAGAAAAAGCCCAAGCCAAATTGAACTGGGGCGGGATGACAACTTCTCCTGTCTTGTCAATATATCCGTACTTTTTGCCTTTCAATATTCTTGTCAATCCATCCGGAAATCCCGGGTTCTCAACCCCATAAAGATGGGGGGCAGTTTTTATGTTAACATTGTTCATCTGGATAATTCCGAACTTCATTATCAACGTTTGTCCTATTCTTTCGCCACAAACTGCACCATCGAACTTCGGTTTAATAACTATCTCCCCTGCCTTGTTAATAAATCCATACTTTTTCTTTTTCTTTACACTCGCCAACCCATCCGAAAATCCGCAACAACCATCAAATTTTGGTTCTATGGCTATTTCACCTGTTTTATCTATAAATCCCCACTTTTTGCCTATCTGCACAGGAGCCAATCCTTCCGAAAACTCGAAAGCCGCCGTAAATTGGGGCGGGATGACAACTTCTCCTGTCTTGTCAATATAGCCCCACTTGCCATCGATCTTTACTTTTGCTAAGCCCTCAGAAAAAGAGCCGACGTCTCCAAAAGTTGGTTGAATAACATAATTCCCGGTCTTGTCGATATAACCATACTTTTTGTCTCTCTTTACTAGTGCCAGTCCATCCGAAAAAAACCAAACCTCTTTAAACCGCGTCCCAATGACTATATTCCCAGTCTTGTCAATAAATCCGTATTTGTCGTCCTTCTTTATAACTCCCAGGCCTTCTGAAAAATCCCATGACCAATCAAACTGAGGCTGGATGACAGTTTTACCTGTTTTATCAACGTAGCCCCACTTGCCATCGACCATTACCACTGCAAGTCCTTCCGAAAAAACAAGGGCTAAATCAAACTGCAGTTCAATCGCAATCTCGCCCGCCTTGTCGATGTATCCCCACACGCCAAGCCTACTAACAGGAAACAGCGGGCCTGATTCCTCTGCACTCTCCTGCTGTGCTGGGGATAATGAAATCAACAAAGCAAGAAAAACGATGAAAATAAATACTCTCTTCATTTCAATCTCCTTTCTTGATTTTAAGACATGAATAATATCTACTACTCTTTAAATATAAGAGTTTCTTTTTTGTTTTCGCAGTAGGTCCATCCCAATTTTACTTATTTTTCCACTGTTGATAGTGCGGAATGAACATATCATACACGAATCAGTAAAATCAATTGCTTGTATTCGTTCACTACATTGGTGACACTTTTTTAAATTACAGTATAATAAACACTTTCAAATAAAAAGAAACATATACTAACAAAGAATCCCGTATCGGGTGAAACAGATTGGCGTCTAAAATTATATAAGGATTATTTTTAACTAAATTTTATGTAGGAGGTTATTATGAGAATTAAACGAGCCACCCAACTCGTGCACTTCCTGGCTATGGCGGTGCTAATGGTCATCGGCATGACTTTGTTGGCCATGCGAAGTGCAGCAACACAGTCAGAGACTTCTGAGGTAATGTGGTCATTAGCCGCCACCGGAGACTCAATTTTCACTCGTCAGGTCTCCATGTACGATGACCCCCCGTTTATGGATATGGTGAAGATCATCCGGGAGGCCGATGTGGCCTCAACCAACCTGGAACTCTCGCTCTTCCGTCTCTGGGAATTCAAAGGATATCCCCAAGTTGAACAAGGAGGAAACTGGGAGCTTGGTCCCCCCGAGGTAGCTGAAGATCTCAAATGGATGGGTTTCGACCTATTATCTCGTGCAAATAACCATACGACTGATTATGGCGTGGAAGGCATGATCGTGACCAATCAGCTTCTAGACTCTATTGGACTGGTTCATGCAGGTTCAGGAATGACCGCGGGAGAGGCCGCCCAGGCCAAATACTTTGAAAGCAAGAAGGGACGGTTTGCCCTCATTTCGTTGGCGACCTCTTTTACTACGATGTCTCGGGCGGGAGAGCCCCGGCCGCAGATCAAGGGGAGGCCTGGGCTCAATGGGCTGCGCGTGCAACGCAGCTATCAGCTTGAGCCGACATTGATGGCCGAGTGGCGGAAGATTGTGAAGGCACTTGGGGGAAGATTACCTGATTCTAAGAAAGCACCGGTACGATTTGCGCGCATCACCTTTGTTCCAGGAGCCGAAAGCAAGGTCATCGCGAAAGTGAATGCACGGGATGAGGAGCGGATTCTCCGTTCGATACGCAACGCCGCTAGACAGGCAGACTTTGTCATCGTGAACGCCCACTCGCATGATGCGGCTGGTAGAGATTCCCTGCAGCCTCCCCCGGCGTACATACAGAAGTTTGTCAAAAAGTGCCTGGATGCGGGGGCGGATACCTATATTATCCATGGTCCCCACCGCTTGAGGGGGATAGAGATCTACAAGGGCAAGCCGATATTTTACAGCCTGGGAAACTTCTTCTTCCAAAACGAAACAATCGAGCCAATGCCAGACGATATGTATGAGAAATTCGGGATCGGAAACGAATCACTAGCTGCCGATCTTTACGATACCCGCTTCAAAATCGACAAGACGGGCCGGCCAACCACAGGTTTCCCTACGAGTTCGACCTATTATGAGAGTGTCGTAGGTGTGCCTGTCTTCCGCGGACACAAGGTTGTTGAAATAAAGCTTTATCCCATCGATATAGGACACAAAATGCCAAGACCGCAGCGGGGCACACCACGCATGGCAGATCCGGCGCTGGCCAAGAAGATTATCGATGAGCTTGCTAAGATGTCGGAGATCTTTGGAACAAAAATCGTCTTTAGAGATGGTATTGGGGTTTGGGAGTCAGGGGCAGCGAAAACCGATAAAGAAAATTAGACAAGAAAATATAGATCTTAAAAATATCGTCTTTGGATTATCCAAATATCTCGGTGTTTGAGAAATTTTCTCGTTTCAGAAAGCACCTTCCTATATAGCTAACTTTTTATTAGGGATAGGAATTTGGTTTTTGCGCTTGCTGCGCTTTACTCTCATTTTTGTCCAATTTTCGCCCTCTGAGATCCCTTACAACCTATATCTTAGAGAAACCTTGTGGTCAAACACAGCAAAATCGAGATAAGAGATATATTCACAAAGAATATTATGAACAAAGCTCAAAATGATATAGACTTCACCCCATCAATTATGAATCACACGATTTCCGATGCTCAGAAATATTCCTCTCTCTCTCTTCGGCTGCCATCAAGAATTCCTGCTGGACAACATGAGGGGGAGGAGGGTGCTCGGCGTGGAAGCTGCGTGTGGAAAGCGGGCTATTAACTAAAAAGCTAGCTAGAGCCGCTGTTTAAAACCATCAAATAAGGCAGAATTTTTAGGCTGGAAGCTGAATTTTATAACTTGCAGTTAGAAATATTGGCGTTTTTCTCAGATTTTATAACTACCAGTAAGAAAATTCTTCTCGACCGCCGCCCGGAGTCACGCGGGGACCGCAAGTATCAGGCGGTCGCAATTCGCTCCTTGAGTTTTATCAGCGCTTCGTTGAAGTCTTTCTCAAGGAATGACCCACGTATGTAGCCCATGAATAGCGCACCGCCTACGTTGGCAAACGCAACCTGGAGAGTTGAAATTGCGCTATTGAGAGCCTCCACCGCCCGCTCATCGCCGGTCTCACTCAGTGCCCAAGCGGATTTCTCCACTAGACTGCTCATGCCCTCAAAAGACTCGAGCAGCAACACTCCTAGGGCTCTTGCCGGGTCGATGCCTTCCCTGGAAGCAAAGGCGACCATACCGAGATACTCACCAAGCCACTTGTTTAGTGTTTCTATGAGTGCTTCCACCGCTGTCCCGCCGATCTGCGCCAATGTCCTGCCTATATCGATACGCTGAGACGCTAGCCACCAGACAAAGGCATCGATTAGCGGAGCCACTGCCACCTCACCCAATTCTATACACTTATTCCAGTTGAGATTGTTGATCCAGTAGACAGCGGCGGCGACACTCGTATCTGGCTGCCACTTGAGGCTCTTAAGAGCTTCAACTGCTTTTGTGCGCACGGAAAACAGGTTGTCATTCTCAGCGACCTCGAGAAGAGGTTCGACGGCTCGCTCGTCGCCGATCTCGCCAAGAGCCTTGGCAGCGTCCATACGGACACCATAGTGTTGCACCCATTCTTTGTGTCCTTTGATATGGCCAAGCGCGATATAATAGTTGGCGTTGAATTTTCCGCCCGACTCCGGTTTATCCCAAGCGAAGGTTTCCCCTCTCATGTATGTCAGCGCCTTAATGAGGCTCTTGACTTTGCGCTTTTTTATCAGCTTCTCCATTTTCTTGCGTGTGAGTTGGGCCATTGGACTGCCTCCTTTCGCCTTAGCAAAATCTCAGGCTTTATTTATTTTTAATATACTTCATCTTGTTCTGCTTCCACCATTTCTTCCATTTTTTACGGTCTGTGCCAAAAAAACGTCCACTCCCAGTTATCTTCACAAGTGCCTCAGATACGTTTTTACCAGACCATATATTTTTCAGGGCAGCAATCAAAGGTTCTATGGCACGTGGATCTTTTATCTCGCCAAGGGCATCTGCAGAGTTATGTGCGATAAAACCTTTCTTATTTTTTAGGGTAGCAATCAGAGCATCTACCGCACGTGGGTCCTTTATCCTGCCAAGGGCAGTTGCTGCTTTCGCTGCTACATCAACTTTGCTCACATTTTTTAGAGCAGTAATCAGAGCATCTACTACGCGCGGATCATTAAAGCTGCCAAGGGCCTCTACTGCAGATTTTCGGACAACCCAAGATTCATCCTTTAGGGCAGCTTGAACACAATTTGGATCCCAAATTTCTCCAATCATCTCAATCATCCTTGATACATAGGTTCCAGACTCTAATGCTGGTTTAAACGGGGCTTGGGAGCGACTTTGAAACGGGACGTTGAGGACAAGCTCCTTGGGATTTGGTTGTTCTTTGGCATATGATATCTTTAGCTTCTTCGGAGGACTTATGCTTCCACTAAACTTTTTTTCATAAACAGGAATGCCTGAAATTTCTAATGAAATCTTTCCGTATACCGAAGCCCCTGTATATAATGTTCCGGGACCAAGGCCATAATTAGAACCAACTGCTCTTCCACTTGCTGTGATTTTTATGTTGAGATCATAATCAGTAGCGTCGGAACCTACTAATGTGAGCTTAGCATAATTCTTAAAAATTCTTCCTGCGACATATTCAAAAGGAAGCTTCACGCCCCTTGCATACCGATAAGACTGCTCTACTGATATCCGCGCTGTCTTTGCAGACCGGAAGGCTTCAATCTGCTCCTTAGTTAGCGGTTTTTCCTTAGTTGACTGTGCCTGAGCATAATTGCTGAGAATTAAGAGTAAGGCACATAAAGAGATTGTTAGGATGAAAAACTTTTTTTTCATTATAATCCCTCTTTAAATTTAAATTTTCAAAAATAATATAATCCCTCTAACAATATGTCAATCAAAGGCCTACGTTTCGATTCTAAGGCATGTTCTCAATCTGCCTAATTCCAACAACTCACTAATCTATTATCTTGCTGTTCATTTTCGCCTTCGGAGAGGGCGCTCGGCTTAGAAACTGAGTTTAGAAGGCGGGGTACGAGCTGAAGAGTTAGCTGGAGCCGCTAGTCAAAACTATCAAATAAGGCAGGATTTTAAGGCCGGAGGCTGAATTTTATAACTTGCAGTTATAAATTTTGGCATTTTTCTCAGATTTTATAAATACCAGTAAGAATTTAGTGAAATAATTAACTCTTAGACTCCAAAAAGCAAATCCTTAGCTTGCCCTTCTTGTTAAAGTTCGTTACAATTTTCCGATGTGATTAGTCGTACTTTCATTTGGTCGCAATATAAGTTTATGTAAATAGATTAATAAATTGATTAAAAAAAACCTGTTTCTTCTCTTCCTCATGGGGAGTTCTGTTATTTTTTCAATAGCGAATGAGATACATTTTCGTCTGCCGGTTAGAGTTTTTAAAGAGGGAGAAAAATCCATAGAAGGGAAGAGAAAAGGACAGCACAGTATTAGAATAAATGATCAATGGCGAATATGCTTTTTATGGCAGGATAAGGATGTGTTTGATGTTGAAATCACAGATTATCATTAGGAGAGAATCCATGAGTACGAAAAAAATGCTTCCGCTACATCCGGGGGAAATCCTCCTTGAGGAATTTTTAAAGCCGATGGGATTGAGCCAAAACAGAGTGGCTTTGGATATCCGTGTGCCTGCCCGAAGGATAAATGAGATTGTTCAAGGAAAACGCAGAATTACGGCCGATACAGCTTTACGCCTTGCCAGGTATTTCAAGATGTCTCCTCAGTTCTGGTTGGGTTTACAGATAGATTTTGATTTGGATGTAGCTGAGGATAAACTGGCCGATCGTTTAGACAAAGAAATCCAAGTTTACAGTCCGGCGTAATAGTCTGACTCTCACCTGGCGTTTCAACTCAGCCACTCTCTTCCCCGCATCCTCGACCTCAACAACACTCATGTATATATACTTATACACTGAACAAATGTTTCAATTTATTTTGGAGTTGTTTTTAAAAAATGAGAGATAAACCCCAGGCAAGATGATGGTCAGGAAATCTCATCTGAATTGTGCCTTCTTCTCCATTATCAAAGTGCATCTCATTCAAATAGGACTGCGTGTACTTATACTCAAAATACACTCCGAGATGTTTTGAAAATTGAAAGCGTGCTCCCAAATTTGCTCCAAAATTGAAATTTGAAAAATCCAATTGATAGGAATAGGCCTTATAGTCCGCACTCCCCACCAATTTCAGCTGAGGATGAGGGACGCACGTCCCAACGCTGACTGCGAAATAGGGTTGCAGTTTTCCTGCAAGAATCTTTTCAGTGGGGAACAGCATGATCCTGTAAACCAAGGATAAACTCAGATGATTGACACCATGTGATACATTAAAAGAACTGATATAATCATGGATAGACTTCCGTTCGTCCACTGGTCCATTTTCATCCACTCCCGAGGTATAAACCAGTTGATCTTCATCCGGTATAAAAACTTTAAAATGAATTAACTCTATCCCTATTCCAAAATTCGGCTTCTTTTTAAAGAAGTGATAGAACCGAATCCCATAATACGGTTCGGTAAACGCACCGATGGCGTCTCCAATCTTCCCCTGTAAAAGGGGAGAAAAAAATGCATTAGGCAGGATTGAATCATCAGGATAGAATGAGCCACCTGTCATATACACATCGTGAAAAGTCAGGTCAAAGTAACCGGGATAGTTAATTCTGATCCGGGCGCGAGTGGGAAAGGACATTCCTCTGTTGTATTCAATATAATTCAAGGTCATCTTATGAACGTCTTTTTTGACGGGCGATGGGAATAAAATGATGAGTGTGCTGAGGAATGATGCAAGAGCGTTCATCTGTACCCTTAAAAGGAGTATCTCATTTATAATTTAAATCAGAAAAATTGTAAATATCTTTTATTAGCCCCGTTAGTTGCTATCAGGTTCCTTAAAAATGAGTCTACCTGCAGCGCTCCCAATCCGAGTCCATGTAGAATTGATCGAGCTCCTTCCATAACTCCTGGATGTCGCAGGTCATGATGACCAGGTCCTGAAATTTACCCGTTTGGTCTTTCACATAGTCAGGGATAAGAACTTCTTCATGGAATCCCAGCGTCTTGCAAATAGTCCTGGCCGCAACCTGAGGTTTCATCATCTTGGCGACTATCTTCTCTACCTTCTTCTCTATCGCTAAGAAGTAGAGTTCTCTCATGATGATCATACCTACTCCTTTGCGCCTGAACTCTTCAGCAACGATTACTCTCAGCTCTCCCTGATGCCTGCGCCACTCCTCGGTGGTTAGCTCAAGTGCCCCATCAGCGATAATGCTGTCTCCTTTGAGTGCTATAATGCGGAAGATGTCTCCCGCTTCAGCAAATTCGATCCTCTGCTTGACGATATTTCTGTTTGTAACATCAACCCTCAGGTACTTTATGTCTTCTTCCGGGAGTGATCGGTAAAAGATCATAAGCCTGTCAAGGTCTTCGACAGTAAGGTTTCTTATGGTTACTTTCGAACCATCCTTTAAAGTTTCTGTCTTCTCCATGATGAATGTTTCCCTTACCTTATTTGCTCCTAGAATAATACTTAATCAGGAATGAGTCAACCGGATTCAATGCTTTATTCAGTATTGCATATCAGAGGGTTACTTACTATTACTCTTTGCGTGTATTCGGGGATAAGGGGGCGAAATAGAAACGATGTGAAATAATTAATTTTAAGTCGGTCTGGGGGGAATCCAACCCAACCCGAGAAAGGGATAGGCTAAACTACCACAATCTAGGCGATACGAGCCCTTTGCAGGGTAAAAAAGAGTAAAAAAAACTCTGCTGAGGGACATGTGCCTTTCAAGGTTGGGCACATTCAAAGAGGCTAAGGAGGTTCAAAAAGTCCGAAAGGGCTTTGCGAGCCTCCTGTTTCTTTTTTAGGAAAGCAGATAAAGGCTTTGGAGAAGAGAGGCTTCAAGGCTAATAGAAATAAATAGGAATTAGGAAAGTGAGAGAAGAAGAGAAAATTGGGGCCTGTCCCTTTTTCTTTTTAAGCCCGCTTTTGTCTTCGAATGAATTCATCCAAATCTTCTTTAATAAATAAATATTCTTTTCCAGGCTTATAGTAAGGAATTTTTTTATCTTGCACCCATCTTCTTATTGTAATGGGGGATTTATTAAGGTACTCTGCTACGTCCGCTAGGTCCAGCCACAATTTGAAATCATCCATGTATTGGCTAATAAACAAGAGCTCAATCCCAACAACCCCACCTTCTGAATCAACATCAACGCTGCAATAATCAGATACAGGTATAGTTTTGCTTATCTTCCTATTTGATAATTTTATGTAACTTGCATCTGCTCTTCGATCAAATGAAATTTTCATTTTTTCCCTCCAATAAATTGAATCGTTATCATAAGGACTTTGCTAAGCTAATTTGTTAGCATTGCTGTGATTATTATTTTTTTCTTTTTCTTTACAACATATGTAACTCGAACGTTCTTTCCTTTTTCAACTTCCGTGGCAACATTAGTTTCTCCATGCCTGCCAGGATATGAAATATCTGGAGATTCTAGAACTCTCTCAAGTTCTTTTTCTGAAATATTTCTTTCTTTCATTCTTAACTTTGCATGATTAGTCAATATATAATCTTTTTTTATCATTAATTAATATTTATTATCTTTAATTATCAAATGTAATCAAATTATATATTTATTATTCATATTTGTCAAATCATCCTTAATACTCTTTCCTTTTAAGGGACAGGAATTTCCTTTTTGTGGTTGCGGCAAATCTCTCATAATTTTTCCCTATTTCCACCTGCTGACATTGCCAAATACAAATATCAAAATGAATAGATCGACAAAATTCAGAATATTCTCTTTCATGAAGTTGATATGGGAAATATGTATTATTGTTCGAATACGGATATAAGTTGTTCAAAAATGAACAAATAATGTTTTAGATGCATTAAAAATCCCATGAGATAATATGGCATATTTTTTGCATATTAGAAGTTAATACATTGCTTATGAGACATGTGATGATTAAACTTGGAGGGCTGCTATGTTCATGAATTATATCAAGATTGTACTGCGAACCTTCAGAAAGCAGAAGGTCTATTCCTTTATTAATTTAGCTGGCCTGTCCTTGGGGCTGGCGTGCTTTATCCTCATTTCATTATGGGCACGACATGAGGTGAGTTATGATCGGTTTCATGTTAAAAAGGATCGCATTTTCCGGATCCTGAATGCGAATGATAACGGAACTTTTGGAAGAGCTGTCTCGTATGCCCTTGGTCCGGAACTCGAGCAAAAATACCCTGAAATCGAGGCGTCCTGCCGCGTCTGGCCATGGCACCGCTCGCTGGTTAAGTATCAGGACAAAAAATTCGATGAGTATAACTTTTATCTGACGGATCCAACTTTTTTTACGATGTTTACATTCCCCTTCGTTAAAGGAAACGCCGAAATAGCATTGGCTGACCTAAATTCCATCGTCATCACTGAGGAAACAGCTCGTCGTTATTTTGGTGAGGAAGATCCCATAGGGAAGATCTTGCATGTAGCCAGTCACAATACTGATTTTACGGTAACCGGAGTTATCCAAAATATCCCATCCAATTCACACCTTCAGTTCAATATGGTTGCCCGGGTAGAGTATCTGGGTGAGGATCGCATCGGTCGCTGGGAAGAATGGGTTGCACCCTCTTATGTGTTGCTCGAGTCAGGAGCAAATGAAGAAGATGTAGAAGAGAAGATTGCTGGCATATATGAAGAGCACCTCGATTACGATCTGGATTATAGGCCTGTTCTCCAGCCAGTGACCAAGGTCCATCTCTATGCATTCGGCCGGACGGGGCTTGTCAGACAGGTTACTATTTTTTCGATTATAGCCATATTTATCCTGGTGATCGCCTGTATTAACTTCATGAATCTCAGCACGGCCCGGTCGGCGAGGCGGGCCAAAGAAGTTGGGCTTCGTAAAGTGACAGGAGCTCATCGCTCTCAACTCGTCAGACAGTTTTTGGGAGAGTCGCTCTTACTGAGCTATCTGGCCCTTGGGCTGGCTGTGCTCTTAGTCGAAACGGTATTGCCCGCTTTCAATGTGTTTACAGGTAAACAGCTGAGCCTTACTGACGGTGCTGGAAATTATTTGGCTTTCTTAATTTTCATCGTCGTGCCGTTGACAGGTTTATTTGCAGGTTGCTATCCTGCGTTTCGTTTATCAGCTTACCAGCCGGAGAAGGTGTTGAAGGGTAAGGCCGGTTTTGCTACTGGTCCATTTCAATTCCGCAGAATCCTCGTCGTCTTCCAGTTTTCCATCTCCATCGGCCTTATCATCGCGACTTTGATCGTAGCGAAGCAGCTCCGATTCATCCGGGAGAGAGATCTGGGGCTCGACCGGCATCACATTGTCACGGTGTGGAACAATCCGGGTTTGAACAACCGATTTGATGCGTTTAAGAGTGAATTGGAGGGGGAGCTGGGTGTTATCCAGGTTACGGCAGCTGCCCAGCGCCCGATGGATGTCGGCCAGGTTGTCACTATCGACTGGGAAGGAAGGCAGGATGACGCTCGCTTTTTAGTGAAATACACAGTTGTTGACTATGATTTCTTCAAGACATTCAACATGAAACTTGTCGAAGGAAGGCCTTTTTCAAGAGCAATTGCCTCTGATGTTACAGAGGCATGTGTTATCAACGAATCATTGAAGAAGATTATCGGCGCAGAATCTCCTCTGGATAAGCAGATCTATTTTAATCATCCTGAATTTTCAGAACCTGCTCGTAATGTACGTGTGATTGGCGTCGTCAAGGATTTTCACAGCGAGTCGATTCATAATGCCATACGGCCGTTTATATTCCGTATCTACAGACCGTTTCATCAGTATGTGTTCGTCAGGATCGATCCTCAGGATATACAAGGCGCGATGGGCAGAATAAAGCGAGCCTTTGAACGTTTTTCACCCGAGTACCCGTTCTATTTTCAGTTCCTCGATGAGGCCTTCGAAGAGCAATACCGGACGGAAAAACAGTTAGGGCAACTTTTCCAGATATTCGGGGCGTTTGCAATCTTTATCTCCTGTCTGGGTCTCTTCGGTCTGGCCGCGTATACGGCCGAACAGAAGACCAAGGAGATCGGCATCCGTAAAGTACTTGGCGCTTCGGTCTCCGGGATTATCCTGCTTCTTAGCAAGGAATTTATTAAATGGGTACTCGTTGCCAATATTGTGGCCTGGCCCGTTGCTTACTGGATAATGCGGCGGTGGCTTAGCGAGTTCGCCTACAGAATCGATATAAGCATTGGTGTTTTTATTCTATCTGCCATGATTGCCTTCGCGATTGCTATAGGCACAGTGAGTTATCAAGCTGCGAAGACAGCTCTGGCCAATCCAGTAGACTCATTACGATATGAATGAGAGGAAATGAGTTATGCGGATGACTGAGAAACATAAGAAAAGGTTAAGACTGGATTATAAAGCAATAGAATCTTGGCTATTCTCTCTCACAAAGTTGATACGGTGAATATTTATCAAATTGAATAATGTGACATTATATGAGGGCTCCGAATGAGCTCGCAGCAATTAGGAAAAGTAGTAATCTAAAAGAATGAATGACTTGCCGGAGGATACGAATGTTTAAAAATTATCTTTTAATCGCATGGAGAAATTTGCGGAGACACAAAGGACTTTCATTCATTAACATTTCTGGACTTGCCATCGGGATTTCCTGCTGTATCCTCATTTTCCTCTATATCAACGATGAATTAAGCTATGACAAATATCATAAAAACTCAGACCGGATCTACAGGCCAATCGCTTACAGCACAATCGGAGGCGAAACCCGCGTGTTCGCCCGCATGCCTTCGGCAATCGCACCGGGATTAAAGGAGGCCATACCAGAGATCGAAGACTCTGCCAGACTCTTCCAATTCGGCGTGCTTCGCTTCATGCATGGAGATAAAAAC